>JAAYOM010000053.1 GCA_012520315.1 Bacillota bacterium
GGCACTGAGCCCGCCAAGTAGCTCTTTGTCGATAATTCGCCTTTCGTGGAGCAGATGAAAAGCGTCTCGACTGTTTTGCGGTAAGCCCCATTTTTCCTGAGCGAAAATATCAATATGCATAGCGATGTCGATCTTTGCTTCTATCGCTCGCTGAAGGTTTAGCACGATGGAATCCTGCTTGGTACAGTTCTGGAGGGTCGTCTCGTCGCCGGCATATTCTTCCTTAACCCATGGTGTCCTGAGAATCCTGTGATAATTGGATAGCTGCCCCCTTTCTTCAGCTTTTCGTTCCTGCTAGGTGCCAATAATCGCCATAACAATGCTCCAAACAAGTATTCCGGCATAGATAGCAAGGATGATCCTGCCGTGCACTCTTGCCCTGCTTTGAGAGAGGCAGCCAGAATATGCCAGAGATGACGCCGACCAATCTGACTAAGGGCACAACAATATGGTGGGCAGTATGGAACCGACTACAAAAATCCAGGCTGCCACAATCAATCCACTTCGTTTAGCTGGAGGTTTAGGCTGATAGTCCCAGCTTCGCGTCTCTAACTCACTATAGTCCCATGTTCATTACTTCTCGTACCTCATTCAGTGTCGTGATAGCCTCATCCCGGGCTGCTTGGATGCCTTGCTTCAGCACTTGCCTGATATAACCAGGATCTTTTTCCAGTTCTTTGCGTCTTGCGCGCAGAGGTCTAAAGTATTCATTCAGAGATTCGGTCAGCATCTTTTTCAGCTGCCCTCCCCCGCCGTCCCCTATTTCAGCGGCAATCTCTTCTGGTTTCCGCCCAGTGGACAGTGAGATCAGCATAAGCAGATTAGACACTTCCGGACGATTATCCGGATCATAGGTAATCACGCGGTCAGAGTCTGTTTTAGCCCGTTTGATCAACCTAGCAGTTTCGTCCTCGTCGGCACTGAGCATAATAGCATTGTTTCTGCTCTTGCTCATTTTCTGGTCACCATCGAGACCCAAAATGATAGGTGCTTCGCTCAAAAGGGGCTGGGGTTCGGGAAAGACTGGATTCCCCTCGGCAAAGCGATGATTAAAACGCCGAGCAATAACCCGGGTCAGTTCCAGGTGAGGCAGTTGATCCTTGCCCACCGGCACTACTGTTCCCTTGCAAAACAGAATGTCAGCTGCCTGGTGAACTGGATAAGTGTACATGCCGGCATTGATGTTCTTTTGTCCCGACGCTAGAATTTCTTCTTTGACCGTAGGATTCCGATCGAGCTCGGCATTGGTGACAAGAGTCAAGAATGGCAGTAACAATTGGTTCAATTCCGGTACATGGCTGTGGGGAAAGATGAAAGTCCTGCCGTCTGTGGGGTCAATCCCAGCAGCTAGATAATCGATGGTTAACTGATGTACATTCTCTGCTATCCCTGCAAAGGTGTCCCGATCAGTTAAGACTTGGTAGTCAGCAATAACAATAAAGGTAGGCACCCCGAGTTTGTGCAGCCGCACTCTATTTTGCAGGGAGCCGAAGTAGTGCCCGACATGCAATCTTCCCGTCGGCCGATCACCGGTCAACATCTTGTGTTTTTCCGGGTTGTTCTCCAGTTCCTTTTCTAAAATTCTGCTCTTAGCCATGGCAGCTTCAAATGAGCCGTAATCAATGCGTTCAGTAGTCATTAGAATCATCCTTTCAATTTTCCAGTCTTCCTGCTTGCCGTATATCCACTGTAGAAGGTTTTTTTCACTCAAAGGCGAACCTATCAAGGGTAAGTAATCATTATCTGCAGAGGAGGTGCGCTATGCATTCAATCAAAGACAAACGCGGTTATATTATTGATATGGATGGGGTAATCTATCATGGAAATCGCCTTTTAGACGGCGCTAAAGAGTTTGTACAATGGCTGCATGATCACGATAAGCAGTTTCTTTTTTTGACCAACAGCAGCGAACGCAGTCCCCGAGAGTTACAAGAAAAGCTCGAACGTATGGGGCTTTATGTTACAGAAGATCACTTTTATACCAGCGCCTTGGCAACAGCATCCTTTTTGGCCAGTCAAAAGCCAAATGGAAGCGCTTATGTGATCGGTGAGCCTGGTCTGGTTAAAGCGCTCTACGACGTAGGTTTCACAATGAATGATGTGAACCCAGATTATGTCGTTGTGGGCGAAACACGCAGCTACAACTATAACCATATGGAAAAGGCGGTACAGTTGGTGTCCAAAGGGGCTTTGCTCATTGGTACCAACCCCGACCTGACCGGTCCCACTGAAACGGGCATTGCTCCCGCCTGTAGAGCTCTCATAGCACCTATTGAACTTGCGACCTTCAGAAAAGCGTATTTTGTGGGAAAACCAAATCCACTCATGATGCGGCAGGCCCAAAAACGCCTTGGAACCGATGTCTCAAGTACCGTAATCATTGGAGATCGTATGGATACAGACATCATTGCAGGCATTGAGTCAGAAATCGAGACTGTTCTGGTGCTCTCCGGAGTATCGAATGAACATACACCCAACCTGTTTCCATATAGGCCTGATCACATTTTGAACGGTGTCGGATCTATTCCGCTCTAACTTCCTCCCAATCAGGAACCCCCTGGTTGGGTTTTTTTGTATAAAAAAAAGCCCCAAAAAGGGACGACTAAGCCGCGGTACCACCCTAATTGATCGCCTGCCGGCAATCCGCTTAGATCCTGTAACGGAGGAAATCCGACTGAGCCTACTTTGGTTTCAGCTCAGCAACTCCAAGGCCCATTCCCCTCGCATCTGCGTCGATATTCCACCATCCTATCGACTCTCTAGGCCAGAGCGGCGAAGGTACTATCCCTTTTCCCAGTCTTTACCCTTTTTTATTATACCCAGGCAGCTAGGGAAAGTCAATTCGAGCAAACATATACTTATAGGAAGTATGTCGCCATTGTTGTTGCCGGACTCTTAGCACCAGGTCTTAAATTAGGTCTGAAGGTATGCCGCCTGTTATGCCGAAAATAGAAGAAGCTCTTTTAGGAGGATGAAAACATTGGATACTAAGATAAAACTTTTCACTGACAGCGCAGCAGATCTTCCCCAGATCTATCGAGAGCGCTACGACATTGATGTTGTACCTTTGAGTGTTATTTTCGGAGACACGGAGTATAAAGACGGGGTCACGCTTTCCCGCGCTGAGTTCTGGGTAAAGCTCCAGGAGTCAAAGGAGCTGCCTTCTACTAATCAGGCTAATCCCAATGACTTTGTGGAAGCCTTTAAACCCTATGTGGAGCAGGGATACACAATTCTTTATATAGGTTTGTCGGTAAAACTAAGCGGTACCCTTCAAAGCGCCGTCTTGGCCAAGGATCTTTTAGGCACCGACCAGATCCATGTCTTTGACTCTAAGTCCGCCTCTATCGGTGAAACACTACTTTTGATTACTGCCGGCGAGATGATTCAGGCAGGTCACACCATCGATGAAATTTTACAGCAGCTCGAGCAGCAGCGGGCAGAATCCGGAGCCTATTTTACCATCGACTCCCTCACCCACCTCGTCAAAGGGGGACGCCTTACCAAGACCCAGGGGTTTGTCGGGTCTGTCCTAAACGTCAAACCAATCCTTCAGGTTACCTCGGAAGGGACAATCGAGGTTGCAGAAAAGGTCCGTTCTGCAAAAAAAGCCCTGCAAACCATGGTTAGCAAGGCTAAAGAAGCACATATAGATTTTTCACAAAAGCGTGTTGCCATTGTCCACACCTGGGGTGCCGAAACCGTTCCCGAACTCATAGAGCTGGTGCAGGACGAGTTAGCCCCGGCAAACATCGTGGAAGGCCTAATTGGTCCCACCGTCGGAACCCATGCTGGCCCGGGCGGCATTGCACTTTTCTTTTAACCGTTGGGCAATGGGAATGTTGGCAGCCGCCAGATCATATTTCACTAGGTCACGACAATCTACCCAAGCACAGTCAGAATGAACGTGCAGGGTTATCTCTCCGTTGATATGGCCAGCTAAATAGCCAATAACTAGGAAATCACCATGGTCATAATGGCAGTGCACAGCCTGGAAAATATCGTGTACTTCAATTGTAATCCCCAGCTCTTCTTGGATTTCCCGAACCAGGCACTCTTCCGGCGTTTCACCGTCCTCTATTTTGCCCCCTGGGAACTCCCATTTTCCCGCAAGGGCTCCTTCTTTGCGTTGGCAAAGCAGAACTTCATTGCCTCTTTGAATGATTGCTGCCATGACAGGCAATGGCATTTTCATGACCTCCAAACTTAACGCTACCACAGAAAAGACCGGTCTAGAACCGGTCTTGGCATTTTTATGGTTGCGGGGGCCGGATTTGAACCGACAACCTTCGGGTTATGAGCCCGACGAGCTACCAGACTGCTCCACCCCGCGTCACTGATTAATATCATAACCTATTTAATCGTTGTTGTCAAGCAATCCACTTGTCAAGCCTTTGGGCAAGCATTTCCTTGGGCATGACTCCGACTAGTCGGTCAACCGGCTGGCCGTCCTTAAAAATAATCATGGTGGGGATGCTGAGAATCTCGTATTGAGCAGCAGTGGACTGATTGGCGTCTACATCGAGCTTGGCGATGCGTGCTTTCCCTTCATAGTCCTTGGCTAAGGCCTCGATGGCAGGAGCTATCATTCGGCATGGTCCGCACCAAGCGGCCCAAAAGTCTACAAAAGCAACACCCTTATGCTCTAGAATTTCACTTTTAAAGTTTTGATCCGTTAATGTCATTGGCATTCTGAACAGCCTCCTTTGTTCTTAATCCAGATTGATTATATACCCCCTGGGGGTATCTGTCAAGACCTAAACTACTAACTTTACTGCGCAGGCAGGTTGCTTTTTGCACGTTAGAACTGTCTGGCCTTCAGAGTATGTTACTTGCATGGCAGAACCGCAGTTAGGACAGCCATGGGTGGCCGCTTCGGGATAGCTAAGTCCGCTGTTCCCCGAAGCATATGCCTGCAGGCTGCGAAAAACCTCCACTAAAAGCATCACATCATCCCTTGCCCTATGGGCATTGGCATATGAAGCTTGCAGGCCAAAGTGATACATCAGGTTGCTTAGACGATGGCTGCCGCCCCCCTCAGGATAGACGCACAACTTCGGAAACAGAGCACGACTGATGGCTAGGGTGTCTACACCACCTGTTCCCAGCTCCAGCAGGTTGTTACGTTTGAATAAGGCATTCAAAAACCTCAGGTCAAAGGGGAGATTGTGTGCTACAGGGGTGCCCAAGCCTACAAACTCTCTGATCTCAGCTGCCACCTCTCCTTCGGCAGGGGCGCCGGCCAGGTCGCTGTCTGTAAGGCCTGTGATTTCGGTGATGATATCCGGCAGGGGCCGCCCAGGATTGATCAGCGTCTCATATTCTTTAACTTCCCCATTTTTACTCAGGGAGAGCATAAAAATTTCAATGATCCGGTCCTTCTTGCTGTCCAGACCAGTGGTTTCTACGTCGACAAAAACCAGACGATCAGGAATCTTTCTCAGTCCTTCCTCAGTCACTCTTGTTAATATGAGTTTCTCCCAAGAAAGGAAAATCCCTCCTGTTCGCCAAGGGAACCAGGAGAGATCTGATACTTATCTATTGTTCGTAATCATAAATCCGCTTTTCACCGGTGAGCTTTTGGATCTCAGTAATGTTCTGGGTAACTTCCAGAGTACCTCTGTAAGTACCCTTGTTGTCGCGCACAGCAAAGTAGCGGATATGCAGCATTGTACCTTGCGCGTTGATCCAGAACTCTGCAGAATCCTTGCGTCCGCTCTTGAAATCATCCAAGATCTGTTCTACAACGCCCATGCTCCCTGGCGGATGGCAGAACTGGACTTTACGGCCAATGACTGCCCTGGTCCGTTCAAAGAAACGTTCTTTCCCCAACGAGAAGTAAGCAACTTCGTCCTCTTCATTGACAAAGGTAATGTCAATAGGCAAATGGGTTAATACAAGATTGATTTGTTCTGGAGTTAACACTCCAACATCCAGATCGATTCCTTGGAGACCGATGCCAGACAGTGCTGCGGAGGCAATGCTATCCCGCTTCCGATAGGTGGTAGCCATGGGATCGTCAAACTGGATAGTAATTTCTTTCCATTCGTCTTCAGTGAAGGTCTCCATGCACAGCGGGAACAGGATGTTTTCTTCCTTGTAAACCATCTCGGATATACCGTTTAGGGCAGGCAGAACCAAATTGCCAATTTCCACTGACAACTGGGGACTGGCGGGTTTTCCTTCCGCATTGGCAATAACCTGAGTGACGTCTTTCAGCATCGCACGAATCTCATCATGTGTTCCCCACATCACCGACGAAGGTCCGCTGATACCGTAGCGTTCCAAATACGGGAAGAGGATGTTTTCCTTCTTGGAGTAATGTTGATCAACTTTAAGCAGTTCATTGTGTTTGTCCTTCCACTTAGCCAGCAGGGATTCAATGTCCGACCCAGATTCTGCTTCACTGATCTCAGTCAGAATTTCCTCAACCTCTGTGACCAACTTGGAAATAACCTTGTTTTCCTCCCGCAATGGATCGAGAGCTTTGGATACATGGCTCATTTGCTCTGTCTTGGCCACAACGGCATCGAATTGCTTGTCCAGGGACTCTTTGAACACAGCCACATGAACATCGCAGAGTTTCTGTACCTCTTCAACCGGTAATCCTTCATTAATCAGGGCTTGTTCAATGTCGGCTATCTCCGCTGCACCGACCTGATCCAGAAGTTCACCGAAGCGATCTTTGATATCCTCAATGTTTGCATCAGCATGGAGATCGCGAATGATTCCCTTCAAAGTCTCCTGCCTGTGTTTGCGGTTGTCAATCAATTCACTCATGATCTTTACCTCCTTGATTCTAGCATCACCAATTCCAGCATAGCATAAATATAAGGTAGCCGCTAGGTATTATTCTCCTTTTCGCGAAAATCTCCTTCTCGCAAGAATATGTTTTGGGAGTTTAATTGTAATAAAGATGGGTAGTCTAATAGCGAAAAGTTCTGCAAAGGAGGTTTACCATGTATCGAAATCAACAGCAGCAACAGCGAAGGAGTCAGCCTCCCCCTATTTTGTCTACTAAGGATGATGCTTATTTGACGGATGCTCTCTCTTGGGAGCTTCTAGCTGCCAAGAAAGCACACAGCTTTGCTTCTCAATGCTCAGACAATCAAGTCAAGTATCAGGCAGAGCAGCTCTGTCAGATGCATCAAAGACACTACAATATTCTGCTGAACCATCTTTCCACCGATCAGCAACAGTACTATGAAGACCAGAGTTACCCACATTTTCACAATTAGTCAGGAGGAACAGCATGCACAACAATCGCGGCTCTTATGGCAGCTATCAGCAGCAATATAGCGGCTCGTCTACGCCAACCATCAAGAACCCGTCTGCCTCTTTTGACAAGGGGGCGGACTTCAACGACAGAGATCGGATCAATGACCTTTTGGCTACTGAAAAGTGGCTCACAGACGGATTTAATGTCTTTGTGCGGGAGACAAGTCACCAAGAACTGTACAATGACGTTCTACACATACTGAACGAAACCCACCATGCCTGCCGAGATGTATTCAACCTAATGTTTGAAAAGGGCTGGTATTCGCTCCATCCTGAACAGCCCAGCCACATTGCAGAACACCATCAGAAATACTCAGGCTACCGGAGCCAGTTTCCGACCCAGGGTTCCGGACAGTTCCAGACAGGAGGGATGTACTCTCAGAGAGATTACTAACTTTTACTCCTTAATATGCAGAGCAGGATATGGAGAACTTCTCCATATCCTGCTGCTTTAACAGATTATTTTTTTATGATGCTCTGAATATGCTTTTCGATTGCTTCTACATTGTAGCCAAGGTAGTCTGCCACTTCTGGTCCAGGACCGCTGGCGCCAAAACGATTGACATCGTACACATAAACTCGCCCGTCAGGATTGATAGCATGCCAGCCTATGCCAACCCCTAGCTCTATGGCTAGAGTAGGAACATCGGCCGGAATTACTTTGCTGCGATACATTGCGTCCTGACTGAGATAGACTTCTCGGTTGGGTACAGAAACAACCCGCACACCGAAACCTTCCTCTTCAATCTTCTCAGCCACATCAACGGCCAGACTGACTTCGCTGCCTGCAGCAACCAAGACAAGTGCCAAGTCCTCTCCTTCGGGCCGCAAGATATACCCGCCTCTGGTAAAGTCCCAATCCTTGGGTTTCTCCAGAGTAGGCAGGCCTTGGCGCGTTAACACCAGGGCACTGGGGCCATCCTTGCGCTTCATCGCTTCAACCCAGCTCCAAGCTGTTTCTTCAGCATCTGCGGGCCGGTAGACGTGGAGGTTGGGAATGAGCCTGAGGGACTCAGTCTGCTCTATGGGCTGGTGTGTCGGCCCATCTTCACCGACATAGGCCGAGTCGTGGGTCAAAATGTAAACTACGGGCAGCTTCATCAGGGCAGCCAGGCGCATACTTGGCCTCATATAATCAGAAAAAACCAGGAACGTTGCCCCAAAGACCCTAAAGTGTCCATAAAGGGCCAAACCGTTTAGAACGGCCGCCATGCCGTGTTCGCGAACGCCAAAGGCAAAGTTGCGTCCGCTGAAATCCTGGGCACTGATAACTCCTTCCCCATGCAAGAAGCTGTTGTTCGAAGGGGCCAAATCTGCCGATCCGCCCACCAGGTTGGGAACCTTCTGGGCAATGGCGTTGAGAACCTGACCGCTTGCGACTCTGGTAGCCATTTTTGACCCGGGTTCAAACATGGATAAGATCTCCTCCAGGTTCGGCAGTGTCCCATCCAGCCAGGTGTTCCATTCTTCAGCAAGCTGAGGGTTCTCCTTCGCCCACTGTTCAAAAAGTTGATTCCACTCTGCCTCAAGCGCCTGACCTTTCTGGATCATCTGCTCCGGAAGGCTCTTAAGCTCTTCGGGAACAAAAAAGTCATGATCAGCAGGGAGACCTAGCGCTGCCTTTAATCCGGCAACCTCATCGTCGCCAAGGGGCGCCCCATGGGATGCTGCAGTACCGACTTTGGTCGGTGCCCCCTTGGCAATTTGGGTATGGGCAATGATTAGCGTAGGCTGGGTCTGATTTTCCCTTGCTTGAGCCAAAACCCGTTGGAATTCAGGGATATTGTGCCCGTCTGCCTCTAATACTTCCCATCCGTAGGCCTGATACCGTTCCCGGACAGATTCACTGAAGGCCAAATCAGTAGAACCTTCAATCGTAATTTGGTTAGAGTCATAGATAAGAATTAGTTTGCCTAACCCGAGATGGCCAGCGAAGGAGGATGCTTCTGCACTGACTCCCTCCATTAAGTCTCCGTCACCTGCCAGAACGTAGGTATAATGATCAACGATCTCCAGCCCCGGCCGATTGAAGCGGGCAGCGGCCATTCTCTCGCCGATAGCCATTCCGACTGCATTAGCGATACCCTGACCTAGTGGGCCGGTAGTGGTTTCTACTCCATCTGTGTCCCCATATTCGGGATGGCCGGGAGTATTGGAACCAAGCTGTCGAAAATTCTTCAAATCATCCATAGAGACTTGGTATCCCGATAGATGCAGGAGAGAATACAGCAACATGGAACCGTGACCGCCAGATAGGATGAAGCGGTCGCGATTGGCCCAACTGGAGTTGGCAGGATTATGTTTCAGAAAATCAAAATAAAGCACTGTGCCGAGGTCAGCCAAGCCCAAAGGTGCTCCCGGATGTCCGGAATTAGCCTTCTGCACCGCATCTGCCGACAAACCCCTGACGACATTAGCTATTTTTTGCAGCTCCATTCATGCCGCCTCCTTTATTTAACTGCGAAAGACTTCAACCAGCTCACCATTATTCAGGACAGCAGCATTAGCTTCATCTGTATCGATATGCATTTCGAGAACAAAGTCGTTGCGTACCCGAACGAGCACATTTTCAAAAACCACGCCGCGCTCGCCTCCGACACGTACCGATACCATCTCCTTATCCTTGACTCCAAACCGTTTTGCATCCTCTTCGTTCATATGAATATGACGCTGGGCAAGAATCACACCCTGATCGAGCTCTACCTTGCCCTTGGGACCAATTACGGTCACACCTGGAGAATCGTCTAACAGGCCCGAATCGCGCACGGGCGGTTTCAAGCCCAACGCAAACGAATCAGTACGGGATACTTCTATCTGAGTCTCTTTACGGGTAGGTCCGAGAATGCGCACCTTAGCTATAGAAGATTTGGGACCTTCAATTGTGACTGTTTCTTCAGCGGCAAACTGCCCTGTCTGTGACAAATCACCTCTCACAGTCAGTTCATAACCTTCCCCAAAAAGTGTTTCAAGATCTTGCTGGGATAGATGAATATGGCGGTTCGAAATACCTACAGGTACTTTTCCTAGAATTTCCTTAGCCACATGTTTCACTCCTTTATTATGTCTTCCAAACTAGTTACTTAGACAGCCGCATGGGAAATCCTCCCGAAAACTGGTTGACCAAATTCAGTTCCTGTGCTATTATTATATTGGCTCGCAGGGGAGTAGCTCAATTGGTAGAGCACCGGTCTCCAAAACCGGGTGCTGCGGGTTCGATTCCTGTCTCCCCTGCCACTTTTTTTAATAATGGATACCAGGCAGCGGTGCCTGGTTTTTTTATAACCTCGGGAATTGGGAAAGCTAGTGCCAAGGGGGAGATTCTTTGTGCACTGCATTCAACCGCGGGTATTATTACGCCGATTTATTTCAACACTGCCCCTTGTCAAAAAGGAGCTGCAGGGCTGGGCCTGCCTCGCCGGTCAGTTAACAGATCCCCTCCGTTCCCAGGCCCTGTCCAGCCTTGAACGCAAGGCTTTCCACTGCCTTGGCGGTTCAGTATACGCCCATTACCCCGGGACCGATCTAGAAGACACCCTGCGCCTCATCGTTGCCTTTCAGACCATCAGCGACTATCTGGACAATCTTTGCGATCGCTTAAATGTTAGCGACCCTAAAGCTTTTCGTCTGTTACATATGAGCATCTACGATGCACTCACGCCAGGGGCCGCTCTCCATGATTACTACCAGCTCTACCCTTATGCTGAAACAATCTACCTGCCCCGCCTTGTGCAAACCTGTCAGAAGCTGCTTGGTCAAGTTCCAAATTATAAGTTATACCAACCATTTACGCTGAAACTTGCTGAGAGGTACTGCGAATTGCAGGTGCTGAAGCATGTGCCTGTGGGCGGTGCCCATTTTTTGCGGGACTGGGTGAAACGAAACTCAGCTTCAGAGCTGGAGTGGTATGAGTGGGCTGCAGCCTGCGGCTCAACCTTGGGCATCTTCCTGCTCTTCGCCCTAGGTCACAATTCTTCAGGCAGTAATCCTGAACCCCTACTACAGGCCTATTTCCCCTGGATTCAGGGTCTCCACATTCTACTCGACTATTTGATCGATCTGGAAGAAGATGAAATTGAAGGTGACTTAAATTTTGTCAGCTTTTATCCGGACCAAAAGACCAGGGATCGTTCTTTGAGCAGATTTGCCCAGACAAGCAAATCTATGGCTAAAAGCCTTCCCCAAGCAGGCTTTCACAGAACCGTAGTAGACGGGCTCATTGCACTTTACGGTTCCGATCCCAAGGTCCGCATGCAGGCACTGGAAAGTACCATTCGACTTATGGCGGAAGATAGATGGGGCCGGAATTTGCTCCGCCTCTGCGCCGTCCTGCGCAGGGTGGGAGTTATCTGATTACGACCGGCGGTTGACCAACTGGGTTAAGAGACTCTCTAGTCCCCGTTTGGAAGCGGAATCCGGATAATGGTCAAGGACATCTGCTGCCATTTGAATATAAGAGGCGGCCAGCTGCCAGACTTCATTTAAGATACCTCTTTTCTCCAGGATAAACCGGATGGAGTCAAAATCTGACAAGAACCAATTCCCTGGAATCAGCCCGCGCCCAAAGGCCCTAATTGTCGGTAGGGTCCAGAGCCGTTCTGCAAAGTCCCTCCCTCCATCCTTCCCCATGACAGATCCAACTCCTCGATAGTCAAGGACGTCGTCAGTTAACTGAAAAGCAAGGCCGATATTTTCACCTAAAGCCTGTAAACGATCTCCCTCCCTTTGCTCTACCCCTGCTAAAATAGCACCTAAACGGCAACAGCCCCCGATAAGGCAGGCAGTCTTCTTGTGTATGTAATCCAGGTAATCAGACTCTGTAGCGGCAGGGGACAGTAACTGATTTATTTCTCCCGCGCACATCTCCTGGATTACCCTTGTCATCACCTGGGACACTCTGTTCTCTCTACACAGGGCAAAGAGGTTAAATGCTGCAGCAAAGAGATGATCACCTGCCAAGACCGCAACTTGAGTTCCAAATTTGCGGTAGACAGTCGCTCTGCCACGTCGCAGCTCACTGCCATCGATTATATCGTCATGGATGAGGGAAGCCATGTGCACCAGTTCGACTCCAGTGGCGCAATCGACGGCTTCGCCAAATCTAGTGCCGCCGCACAAATCAAAAGTTAGAAAAACCAGCGAAGGACGCAATCCCTTGCCCCGTGCTGACACCACATAGTTCAGGACATCTGCGGCGCCTCCGCTGGATTTCAGTACTTCAGTGATTCTGCTTTGCACCTGTTCCAGGCCAAGAGAACTTTGGATAATCAGGAGAAACCCTCCCAACCAGTAGGATGTGCCTCTATTATCCCTCTACGATGATTCGTTATACCAGCTCGCTGCGGGGATCTCCTTCAGCCCTCCTTCATCAAGGCAGATCACTCGTTCAAAAACTTCCCTGATAAATTTGCGGTCGTGGGAAACCGCAATGATGGTTCCGCCAAAAGCTCGCAGGGCATCACGAATCTCAGGACCCGAAAGGGGCGATAGATTGCGGGTTGGTTCGTCTAGGACCAATACCTCTGCTTCTGCCAAAATCATCTTGGCAAAGTAGAGTTTAGCCCGCTGCCCTCCTGAGAGATCCAAAATAGGATGGTGCATCTCCTCTGGGATAAAGTTCAGGCTGCCCAGATAGGTGCGTATCTTGGTGTGCTCCTCTTTCGTTCCGGTCACTGTGAGAAACTCTATGGCATTTTGCTCGGGATTCATCATTTCAGAGTATTCCTGAGGCATGTAGCCGCACATTACATTCCGTTTTTGCAGCTCAGCCAGGATGTGCCGGAGCAATGTGGTCTTTCCAGCCCCATTAGCACCTATAATGCAGACCTTTTCAGGCCCCGTTACCCGCAGTCTCACATCGCGGCTGAGTATGGTTTCTCCTGCCTGAAGAGTCTCTAAGGTAAGTTCAAGGATCACTTTGCCATGAGGGACCGCTATCGAGTCTTCAAAACGGACTGCAATGGCCTCCTCAAAGTCAGGCCGTCTGGCCAGCTGTTCCTTTTCCTTCTCGAAGCGGCGGCCCATCGCTTTTACAGCATGCATTTTGTCCTTGAGGTTCTTGGCAGCCGAAGGCGCTTGGCGGGACACCGTCTTCTGCTCATAGTGAACCCGTTGGTAGATTTGACGGTAACGCTCCATTTTCTTGTCGTATTCTTCCTTTTCCTTCCTGGCCAACTGAGTTTGCCTGATAATACGATCTTCTCTGTTCTCCACATACTGGGCATAGCTAAGGCGCGCTATGGTGTGTTGAGGCTTGCGCTTGCGCATAAGCTGCTCCAGGTGAATAATTGTATTGGCACAGCGTTCGAGCAGAAGCTCATCGTGGGAGACAAACATGACAGGAATTTTCAGTTCACTGATAAAATGTTCGAGCCACTGTACGGACTTTACATCAAAGTCATTGCTGGGTTCATCGAGCAACAGCAGAGTCGGCCTTTTGAGCAGCTCACACAGGAGCTGGAACTTAATCTTCTCCCCTCCGGATAAGCTGCCTAGCAAGACGCTCTCGGAGATCCTGTCTTCGGGAAAGCCCATCTCCTCCAGCAGTCTGTAATAGTCAGTGTAGTCGAAGTGATTGAAATCAACATGCTGGTCGAAATAGGCTCTTGTAGTTTGTTGTAATGTATCTTGTGTCAGTACTTGGGGAAGGTAGCCGATGATTTCCCCACTCGTGATAATCTCCCCTTGGATCTCCATGTAGCTATGCAGAGTTTCCGGTTCGGCAATGGCTTTCAGCAATGTGGACTTGCCATTGCCTTCCTCCCCAATTAGTGCCACTTTCATGCCGGGCTGCAGGGAAAAGCTGAAATCTTCGACTAAGGTGCGCAGATCACGAGTCAACGTTAAGGTTACATCTTTCAAAATTAGCATTAGCACTCACCTCCAAAGAGGGTCGCCATAAAAAAATCTGCCCGATAACGAGCAGATAAATTGTGCTTCCTGTCCACGCAAGAAAACATGGGAAGAAAAACCAATGATTGGCTTCAATTCTGACAATCTATGATCGATTGTCGGCTGTTCATCTGCTCAATATGGCGACCACAAACGAACCTCAAGCGAGGTTTAGTTTCCATGGCCATTAATTTCCCCATATTGACTAGTTGAACATTGCCTTCCTCCATGTGTAAATTTTTCTTCTATGTTATTATAGCACAGAATAGCCTGTTACTCAACAACGTAAAGTTCAGGCTCCATAGCTAAAATGAAGGGGGAGAGCGGTTCGCTGTCGCTGTTTATCAGATTCAGACTGTGGAGGGCTCTGCTGCATGCCACATACAGTAAACGCCTTTGGTACTCTTCCCCATACTTTCCGGCACTGGCATCTGGAACAATGACAGCGTCGAACTCCAACCCTTTGGCCAAAAATACAGGTAAAACGCTTACCCCCGCCTTGAACTCGGATTTCTCGTCAAGCATCAAAGACAAATCGAGAGCTGGATCGAGCTTGTTCAAGTGTGCAGTAATGTGCTGGCACTCCTGAACTGTCTCGCAGACTACGGCTATGGTTTCAAAACTTCCCTTGTGGGCGAGAATTAAGTCAGAGAGCCTCTCCATCCTGTCCCCCTCAGCCACTATGTGCACGGTAGGTTTCAACCCTTGGCGCAGGACGGTCTCAGCCTTGATTCTTTCCCCCAAGAGCCCGTTGCAGAAATGGAAGATCTCCTGGGTGGAACGGTAACTCTTCTTCAGCCTAACGGTCCTAAAGTTAATTTCAGCGAATACTTCCTCTAGAGTGTGCTCAGCCCGCCACACGTAGGGGTTCAGTGACTGATATACATCCCCCACAAACGTAAATCTGGCCCGCGGAAAAGTTCTAACGAGGATCTGCAGCTGCATCGGGGCGTAGTCTTGCACCTCATCGACAACAACATGCCGGATGTTCCGCTTAACCGGGTACCCCTCAAGTTCACCTTTGAGATATGATAAAGGAACGGAATCCTCAAAGGAAATCAACCCTCTATCTAAGACGGCTATGCTTCTACCTCCTGCCTGGGGCTGCTCCAGGCTGCCCGCAACCTGGCGCCAAAGGTCGCCGTCTGTCCACAAACGCCGATACCAGTCAGTACTGTTGATCTGCAAATGGCTACGCAGTTTAGTCAATATAGGCTTCAGACTAGAGTTGACCTTGCCCACAGCTTTCCTGGCCATATCCCACCATGATTCCCCTTCAAGGCTCACTGCCTGGCCTGCTCTTTTCAGTTCCGCCCTGATCAGCTTCTTTTTGAGGGGCCTTAACAGGAACATGATGCGCTGTTCTATTTTCGCCAGGCGTTTTTGAACCGGAAGGTAGCTGTAATTGTCACAAAACAGCTTCCTTTGTTCCTCAGCTGAAATAACAAGCGTCTTGCCGATCCTAACATCGAAAAAATCGCATTTTGCGCAAACAATTAGCTCAACCAAATTATCGAGAATGGCCTGAAAGTCAGGGGACGACTTGAAGGCCATAGCCTCCAAGCGCTCCTCCCGAGTTTCGCCCTCTGCGTCCAACAACTTCTCCAAACACGTTGACTGAGTTTCGATATCCCATTCCCAGCCCAAGAAAGGCTCAGCAAAGTCCTGGAATGTTGTCTGGAAAACATTCTCTTCGCCCAGTTCAGGCAGGACATGGGAGATATAATCATTAAATATGCGGTTGGGTGAGAAAATGACTATATTCTGGGATTGCATGCTGTCCCTGTAGCGATACAGCAGGTAAGCCACGCGGTGCAGGGCAACAGAAGTCTTCCCGCTCCCAGCCGGACCTTCAACTAAGAGCAGCTCATCGCGGTCGTTGCGAATGGCCTTGTTTTGTTCCCTCTGAATTGTGTTGACAATAGTGCGCATCTTTTCGCTGGCCTGCCGCCCCAGCGCTTCTTGGAGAACCTCATCGTCAATTGTAAGTTCATTATCAAACATGTAGATCAGTTTGCGATTCTTGATCCGGTACTGCCTTTTCAGCGAGATATCTCCGCGGTATATGCCGCCTGGACCTTCGTACTGGGCGGAACCTAGACCATAGTCATAAAACATGCTGGAAACAGGTGCGCGCCAGTCATAAACCAAGGGAAAGCCGGTCTCTTCGTCAATAAGGGAACGAATTCCGATATACAATGTCTCCCGGTGGGGCAGGCCTTCCTCATGGAAGTCGATGCGTCCAAAGTAAGGCGCCTTCTCCGCCTCTTGGAGCTGCTTGAGCAGCCGATGCTGAATCCCAAACGAAGTTGCACCATGCCTAAGCTCCGCTATTTGCTGGGCTACGTCCATCATGCGATTTGCACTGGCAGTACTGATGCCGTGTTCTTCCCAGAGCGAAGTGCGAATCTCCCTCATGTGCCCTCTGTAATCGAGTGTCTGCTGCGTCTGATGCGCCAATTGTTCATCAATTTTTTCGTAGACAAAGTCAAGCCATCTCTGTTCCAACTGAAAATTCCTGTCTCCCAAAGTGCACCTCCGTCTCAAACTTTACCCACCGTAGCGAGATAAACGGCAAACTGTTCGTCACCATCCAACCCCAACAGGTCATTTAGTGCATCATCGTCGAAAGCGGCAATTGCACAGACACCGCTGCCCACTGTCTGTGCGGCTAAGTATAGATTTTGGCCAACATGGCCTGCATCTAAATGGATATAGCGGTAACTGCGCTCGCCGTATCTCCACTTCATTCTGTAGATGGAAGCAGTCCAAATAAATGTGACCGCACTGTCTGCAATAAACTTTTGATTGCCGGTAATTTGCACAATACTCTCCGCTAATCCTGCCTTCAGATTAACCACCCTTAGCTTATGCTCCAATGCCACATATTTGTACAGTCCCGGTTGGAGGCCTTCTACATTATTAATCAGAAGGAAGGTTTCAAAGGCGTGCCGGGCGCCTGCAGAAGGCACCGTCCGCAGGGTGACAGGACGTGACGTTACGCGTTTCACCCCTTGTGTGCACCACAGCAAATACGCAAGCTCATCTATGGTCAGTGCTTCCCTGCGGTACTTTCTACAGGTTTCCCGCCGGTTTATTGCCTCAGTCAAATCTAGGCTTTGTGTCTTAATCTGCTCTATTTTCGGTAAACTAACTACCTCGGCACCCTCAGGGCAGCTAAGTTCCAAGGGCGGCTGGGGCAAACCCAGGTCTTGGTCTGACTCTTCCAGATACTGATACTTCGTCTTCTCCATAAATACTCTGCCAATCGAGTTCAAGCTGACTACCTCCTCAAATGTGTCGCAAGTGTTCTAGGCGGTTTGTAAAACTATTCTCCGTTCCCTCGCTGTGACGCTCCAAAGATGAATACCAGTATCGAAGGTACTAATAGTAAGGCCGCTGACCATGGGTAGAGCAAGGAAGGAGTGAAACAGCATGTTAAGCATGCCTCCATGAGAGACCAATGCTATCCATGTATAGCATTGGTCTCTAGATCCTCATACATGAACCTCGACCAGAAGTTTCGGCGAATGTGTCATGGGGCTCTTCCAAATCGGCCTGGGACTGCCCATGTCGAACTGGCAAAACTTCCATATAATGCCTACTCCCCTGTCCTTTGACTTTTCAGAGACCTAAGTATTGACAGAACCCATAAACCGGATTAGGATCGAATTAGTGCCTGCAGCCGATGGCCTCTAGCAGGCTTCTATTTGTTTATGCAGTATATTAAGGAGGTTGTTTATGGCCAGAATCAAAGAACTATTTGCTGCTAGAGATATGACCCAGGGCACGCCGTGGAAGCGAATTGTTGAGTTTACAATCCCCCTGTTGCTGGGTAACGTTGCTCAGCAGTTTTACAATACAGCCGACTCCATCATTGTTGGCCGTTACATTGGCGATAATGCCCTGGCAGCGGTGGGCAGTGCCGGCCCCATCTTGAACCTGCTCCTCGTCCTCTTTGTAGGTATTGCAGTAGGTGCAGGAATCATGGTTTCCCAGTACTTTGGAGCAAAAGATCGGGAGAACCTGTCCCGGACTATTGGTACCTGTATTATCCTGACCGCCTTTACCTCGATCATCATCATGGTGGTTGGCCCGCTGTTGAGCCGCCCCCTTTTAGAGCTGTTAAACACGCCCCCGTCGATCATTGATTGGTGTACAGGCTACCTGAACATCTTCTTTCTGGGTAGTGCCGGATTTTCCTACTACAACATTCTCGCAGGCGCCCTCCGTGGACTGGGCGATTCCGTATCAGCCCTGATCTTCCTGCTGCTCTCTACCGTACTCAATATCATCTTAGACATCGTATTTGTGGCCTATTTTAACATGGGGGTCCCAGGTGTAGCTCTAGCAACTGTAATAGCCCAGGCCGTTTCTGCAATTCTATGCTTAATGAAACTTTTGAACATGAAAGAACACTTCGATCTGAACTGGTCCATGCTGAAAATTGATCCTGAACTGTCTAGGAAGATAATTAAGCTTGGGCTGCCCTCCGGGTTGACGCAGGCCATTTTTTCCCTGGCCATGATTACGGTACAGTCATTAACCAATAGCTTTGGTGAGATGGTTATTGCCGCGAATGTGATCATTATGCGTGTGGACGGCTTTGCGATGATGCCAAACTTCTCTTTTGGCAATGCCATGACTACCTTCACCGGCCAAAATGTTGGCGCCAAGCGCCTCGATCGAGTAGATGAAGGTACCAAGCATGGAACGGCCATTGCAGTTGGCGTATCCACTGCAATTACGATCCTGCTCCTCTTCTTCGGTCACCACTTGATGAGGGTGTTTACCGACACTCCTGAACTCGTCACTTTCAGCGTGCGCATGCTGCGTATCTTGGCCGTCGGTTACATCGCTGTTGCAGTCACCCAGTGCCTGTCCGGTGTAATGCGCGGTGCAGGAGACACTATGACCCCCATGTGGATTTCCTTAATCACCACAGTAGGTCTGAGGGTACCGGTGGCCTATGGACTGGCCTATCTAACCCGCAGTGAAGTCCATCCCACAGGCAGACCCGAATCGGTATTCATTTCACTTTTGATTTCCTGGACCCTAGGATCGCTGATCACTTTGGCCTTTTTCAGGCGAGGGGCATGGCGCGCTAAAGAGTTGACCAGAAGCGCTGGGAGAGAAGTTAAGGCTTAGTGCCCCGGATGCTGAATTTTCGGTACCCCGCTGTCCTTTAGAGTGGCTTAACCATGAGCAGGCATGGGGTACCAGCCCAAATTCCCGTTGATTCTTCTAGGGGGAAAAATCCAACAGAGCGATAAAAAGCCTTGGTACGCTCATATTCTGCACTGGCGCAACTGTCACCGAGTGTTTTGACTGTGAGAAACTTCTTTCCTTGCTCCCGCAACATTTTCTCGGCGGCCTGTACAAGTCGCCTGCCCAGACCGCGATGATGAACCTCTTCATATATTCCCATACAATAGATCTCGCTCGTAAACTCATTGTGATCAGTTAAGCTGATGAATCCTACAGGCCGGCTGCCCACTTTGACAGCGACAAACTCTGTCTCTGCCGCTCTCCGCACATAGTTCTGCAGCGCTTCTTCGATGCCAAACCAATCGGGCAGGGCTCGCAGCACCGACTCAGTGATCTGTGATTTTTCATCAGGATTGATGATCTGCTGCGTGTAGACGCCTGGATAATGCCCTTGCTTAACCTCCTTTTGCATGGCATCACAACGCTTGTACCATAGGCGTCTGTATGTAGAGTGATCAACCACTCTCTCCCTCAAGTCGGTAATTTCCCGCAGGTCTGCTTCGTCACACCAGGCAACACAAATCAGGTATTGGAGCCAGTCCAACTCATCGTGATCCCAATGTGCCCTGATTTCCTTGATTCCCCGCTCCATCAAAGCCAGCGCCCTGGTATGTCCATCGGTAAAAAAGATAGCATCTCCGATTTTTTTCACTGGCAGGGGATCAAGGGCGCTGAGATCAGTGTTCTCTAAGAAGGTCCTAACCTTTTTCAGCTTCACTTCGCTGATGTACAGTTGACTGGGCTGGACCTGGTTTAGTGGTATCGTAAAGCTCTCCATATCATTCTCCCTATAAAATCATTTTTTCACCTAGATTAACAGCTAAAGCCCTCTCATACATTTCGCTGGGTTTTCTTGTAATCCTTTCTGAAGTAGGACAGGTTGAAAGTTTATCCGAGCACCGACTTAAAGACCTCGCGTAAAGAGGCTTCCTGGGAGTGAACGCGCAGAATTCGTCCTGCAGAGCGCAACTGATCGATCTCATATCCGAGCCTGTCTGAACTCAAACCTACTATGACAGAGATCACTTTCCCATCCTGTTCAGTTTTGATGGGCTGAATCGACTCTACCATCTGCCAAAACTCAGCCAACGGCAGAGATGGTATGAGATCAACCTTGAGGTAGTCCTGACCAAAACGCAGCTTCAGTGCTGCAGGATCGCCTTCGGCGATGATCTTCCCATGATTTACAAAGGCAACCCGACCGCACAGTTCATCTGCTTCTTCCAGGGAGTGGGTGCTCATAAACACCGTCTTTCCCTGCCTGGCAAGGGAGTGAATGTGTCCCCTGATCAGCTCCACTGAGGCCAGATCCAAGCCGCTGGTCGGTTCATCTAAGATCAGCAGATCCGGATCGGAAAGCAGGGCGCGACAAATCAAAAGGCGCTGTTTCATCCCCTTAGAGTAATGGGCCACAGCCTTGCCTTCTGCTTCTCCCAGTTGGAACTCTTGTAACAGCTCGCTAACCCTCTGCTTTTTCACCCCGTACAAGGTAGCAAAGAACTCCAGGTTCTGCCGTCCGGTCAAGCGGGTATAGAGGTTTGGCTCCTCGAAGACAACACCGATTTTGCGGCGGACTTCCTTGTTCTCAGGGCTCATTTCTTGACCGAGTACACGGCAATGTCCATCTGTTGCCCTGCTTAAGCCCGTTAGAATTCGGATCGTAGATGTCTTCCCCGCCCCGTTAGGCCCCAAAAACCCAAACACCTCCCCGGCGGCTACCGAGAAGTTGATCCGGTCAACGGCTACAAACTGGCCAAAACGTTTGGTAAGGTTTTGCACATCAATGACTGCCATCGCCAATCTCCTCTTCCTGCATTGAGCTTGGATCCCAGAGCAAATATACCGACTCCTGGGCGCTTCCAGGCTCAACCAGTGCTACGTATACAGTCTTAGAAATGTTCTGATTCAGCTTCACTCCACTTTCCAGCCGCACTCTGTAACTGATCTCCACTCCAAAAACCTCAATGTTTTCCTCCTGGACCACCAGGTCTCGAATTGTACGGGGCAATCTAGGCTGTACAGTCACCTCGCCTACTTCAATATCGCTTAACTCTAAGTTCAGCTTGGCAAAGTGCTGGCGCTGAAATTCTACATATTCAGTTTCAGAGACACTCTCTCTGATCTGCGGATGCATAGCACCATGGACTGCAGAAAAACTTTGTGCAGCATAGTCGTTATAGATTTGGACAACAAAGTTCTGCACTTGCAGAAAAGACGAGTTATCAGAGGAGGCCGCACCGCCTATGACGGCTGTTAAACCGATCAAAAGTGCCAGGGATAGTCGCCTAATCATAGGAATGCACCATCTTTCTATAAGCTAGTAATGTAACTCCCCAAAGAACCAGAGAGAAGGCCGCTAAAAGCAGGAGCTGAAGCAAGATGCCGACCACTCCCTGCCCATGGAGCAAGACTGCTTCTAGCGCAGAAAAGAGATGGAATGTGGGGAAGAAGTTGGCCAATAGGCGGGTAAATGCCGAGAGTTCTGCTGTCAAAGCAGGAAACAGCAAGGGAAAGTAAACTACA
>JAAYOM010000054.1 GCA_012520315.1 Bacillota bacterium
AGCTTTATTATCTGGGCGCTGCCGCCGCCTTTGTATTTGGGCTTTGCCTTATCACAAGGGGACACAAAATGTCGGGCATTCAGGGCCTCATGGTGATGCTTGCCGGCCTTGCGGTACTGCTGATCGATCTTTATTTCTACAATAGAAGACATGTTTAACTAGGGAGACCTCTGCCGGCATTAGGCAGGGGTCTTTTCCTGCCGGTTCTTGGGCAGGGTTAGGGCCTGGGTTGCAGAATATTTCAAAAGAAAGGTTGGGACTTCTGCCAGGTACGAGGTGAAGAGTGTGACTGCAAAAAGCGTTAGTTTAAACGAGTATCGACCCCGCAGCGAACTTGTGGTCGAAAGGAAGGCTGTAACCAAGCCCAAATTCCCCGTAATTGATATGCACACCCACTTTGGCCCATTGGTTCTAGGTGAGAACTATACTGAACGCTATGATACAGCCAGGGAAGTGGAAAGGTTCAGGGCTGCGGGCATAAAGCGGGTGGTAAATCTGGAGCTTGTTTGGGGTGCAGAACTGGACAGGCTTTTGGAGAAGATTCATCCTTACGGAGATTTCATTACTACCTTTAGTTCCGTCGATGTAAGCAGGCTGGATGAGCCGGGCTTTGAGACCTATGTGCTGCGCACTTTGACTGAAGCGAAGGGCAAGGGGGTTAGGGGCCTGAAGTTCTGGAAGGACCTTAGCCTGGCTACAAGGGATGAGATTGGGAAGTACATTGCCTTGGATGATCCGAGATTGCAGGTGATCTGGGCAGCCGCAGCTGAACTGGGCTTGGTAGTGCTGCATCATGTGGCTGATCCTGTGGCCTTCTTCAAGCCCGTTGATCAGTATAATGAAAGATATGAAGAACTCTCCAAGGTTCCAGACTGGTCCTTTTGCCGCCCTGGACTTTATTCCTTTGAGCAGTTGATGGAGCAGCAGGAAGCGATGATTAGAGATAATCCCGGCACAACCTTTATTATCGCCCATGGCGGTTCCTACAGCGAGAATCTGGGCTGCGTCAGCAGGTGGCTGGATGAGTATCCGAATATGTATATTGATATTGCTGCCCGGATCAATGAGTTTGGGCGCCAGCCCTACACTGCCCGGCGTTTTTTTGAAAGACATCAGGACCGCATCTTGTTTGGCACCGATGCTGCCGCAGGCTGCGCCTTTAACTATCAACCCTACTTTGAGTTCTTGGAAACCTGGAATGAATCCTTCCCCTACTCCTCAGGGGAGATTCCAGGTCAAGGACGCTGGAGAATCTACGGGATCGGGCTGGACGATTCTGTCTTAGAGAAGGTTTACTATAAGAATGCTGAAAGGCTCGGACTTTAGCAGCACGGTGGAGAAGATCAAGTCAGGGATGAAAAGGGAATAGGGGCAAAGCCCCTATTCCCGCAGAAAGTCTCGGTAGATACCCGGTACAGAATCGGGTATTTCTATCGCCCCCACCGCTTTTTTATAGAATTCGACCGGTCCCGCGCCGCCAATAACGCCGTAGGCGTAACCCAGCTCAGCCAAGCCATGCAAACAGGCTATTAGCAAAGCGGAGCCAATTTGCCTGCCCCGGTAGGCGGGATCTACTCCGGTGGGCCCAAAGTAACATTTATAGGTGGCTTCATAGCAGCCGAAACCCACCAGCTTCTTACTTGCTTTGTCCTGCGCTAAGTAAATGGTACTCGGCTTATTTGCAAAGGCTACATCAGCTTCGCTCGCCCAGCCTTCACCAAAGCTTTCCCGAATCCAATCCAGAACCAGGTGTTTCTCAGGGGGTATTCCCCTGCGTATGGTAATGCCCTGCTCCTCCATGACTTTTAGAAGCGGGTCAAGTTTGGGAAGTTCATAAAGTTTAACTAGCATATCAGGCATAATTAATCTCCTCCAGGCGCAAGGTGCTAGGTCAGTGGAAAGAGAATCTGCCTGCGCAGGTTGTGGGAACGATAAGCCCCATCCATTAACTCGGTCAGTGCCACAGCGCAGTCGATGTCGTAGTGGTTGGGTTCATCACGCAAGATAGCTCCTACCCACTGCTCGATTGGTTTTGGCAGGGCCTGAGGCAGCTGATCTGGATGGATCCAGCCGCTGACTTCTCCTTGCAGCACCGAGGAGTTGAGGCGAACTTTGCCTTCCGGTCCGCCGATAAACAGGCTTCCTTTGGATCCGTAAAGCTCCAGGGAAAATGGGCTGCGGGCTGACAAGAACGAGGTTTCATTAATGGCAGTAGCATTGTTTTCAAACTCAATGACGGTGACCGCATTGTCTTCTACATCCTTGCCGGTTGCATGCGTAAACATGGACTGAATGCGCTGCGGCTTCCCTAAGAGCCAAGCGCTTAGATACATGCCGTGTGCGCCAAGGTCAATCATGGCACCGCCGCCGCATTCGACGCTGTCATAAAAATGCGCTGGCAGCCAGCCTGCGACCGTTCCATCGTGGGCATTGCGGATGCGCAGCAGTGAAATCTCACCAAGCCATCCCTTTTCCACTGCTTCTTTGGCAAAGAGATTGTGGGGCATACTGCGATGGGGGAACGAAATCGTGAACTTGATTCCAGCCTCCCGAATCGCACTGGCCACTTCTTCTGCCTCAGCGAGGGTTGGAGTTAATACCTTTTCGGTGAAAATGTGCTTGCCGGCCCGGGCGGCTTTGATAATCACCTCGTGGTGCAGATTGGTTGGGGTATTAATTACAACGCCGTCAATTTCAGAGTCTTGAAGAATTTCGGCTAAGTCCGCTTGAAACGGAACACCAAGTTCTTGGGCAAATTTTTCGCCCCGAGCGGTTTCATTATCCCAAACAACAGAGATTTCTGTCTCTGGGTGGGCTTTAAGTTCAGCGGCATAATCCGGAGCATGGACATGCCAGGCGCCAAGCATGGCAATTTTAAGCATAGGAATCCCCTCTTTCAAAAATAGATATATGTTGTTCTTCTGCAATGGAAAGCTTTTTCCTGCGTAGTAAAGGGCGAAGTACGGGTGGATAAGAAAGGAAGGAAGAAAGTTGCGTGAAGAGGAAAAATCTTGGACGGGGTTTTGTTTGCCCCAAGCGATCTCTCTCTGGTAATTGACAGGCTCCCAGACAAAGGGAAACTCCGTCTGGGAGCTGGCGGGCTACATTCTCAAAGGATCGTCAATTAAAGTCGCGAAGACAAACTGGTGGACATGACCGCGATTTAGGGTAGTTATGCCGCTCATGGCGTGGATGTGCCTGCCGTTTCCCACCGGGATGGACAGTCCCGTAGCTCCTGCCACCTCATGGAGGTGCAGGCTGGTGAAATCAGTGTCGGCCTGAAAAATGTGAATATGATCGTCGCCAACTGGGATCACTTCGCTCGTCATGCCCGAAAAATGGTGGTTGTGGGGAATTTCCTCTGCTTTGCTCCGCGGGACAGTCCCTCACACAATTTGACGAAATCAGGATTCCTATCTTTTCAGGCGACAGATGAAAGGGTCTTGGTGATCAGGTGGCGAAAACCAAGCTAGGATTAATTCGAGTGGAGGCCAGTGTATGTACAGTTTTATGAATGATTATAGTGAAGGGGCTCACCCCAGGATACTGCAGGCTTTGCTGGAGACCAATCTAGAGCAGGCAATCGGATACGGCTTGGATCAGTTTACGTCAGAAGCGGTTCAGTTGATCAAAGAAAAAATCGGGCGCCAGGATGTGGATATCCACCTAATCCCGGGTGGAACCCAAACCAATCTTATTGCTATTTCGGCCTTTCTCAGACCCCATGAGGCAGTAATCGCGCCTTTAACCGGCCACGTTGAAGTGCACGAGACAGGTGCGATTGAAGCGACGGGGCATAAAATCATCACTAAGGAAGGAAGAGAAGGCAAGCTCAGCCCGGCAGACATTATAGAGGCGGTGGAATTCCATTGCGATGAACATATGGTGAAACCAAAATTGGTTTATATCTCAAATTCCACCGAAGTGGGCTCAATCTACACTAAGGCTGAACTGACAGCTTTGGGCAAGGTGTGCCGGGAGCATAATCTCCTGCTCTTTATGGATGGGGCCAGGCTTGGCTCAGCCCTGACCTCGACCAAAAACGATCTGACCTTGATAGAGATCGCCAGTCTGGTCGATGCCTTTTATATAGGCGGCACGAAAAACGGCGCCCTGATTGGGGAAGCCCTGGTGATTATAACAGACAGTTTGAAAGAGGATTTCCGCTATCATATCAAGCAAAAGGGCGCCTTGTTGGCGAAGGGACGCCTGCTTGGCATTCAGTTCCGGGAACTGTTCCGTGATAACTTGTTCTTTGAGCTGGCCGAGCACGCTAACCTGATGGCGGCTAAGATCCAGGATACCCTGGTCGCCCTGGGCTGTCCGCTTTTGCTGCACTCACCATCCAACCAGCTTTTCCCGATCATGCCCAACCAGGTCATTGCAGAGCTGGCTAAGGACTACTCCTTTGAGATCCAAAGGAAAGCGGATGAAAATCATTCCCTGATTCGCCTGGTTACATCCTGGGCAACACAGGAAAGTGCTGTGGATGAGTTTATTGAAGATTTGAAGAGGCTCTTGTAAGGAAAATGGGGGCTTGACTATGTACCGGATTCTCATTGTGGAAGATGACCCAATCATCGCCAAGACGATGGAAAAACATATAGCCGGCTGGGGTTATGAAGTGGCCTGTGTTACTGATTTCAGCGATGTATTGTCTGAGTTTGCGGCCTTCGACCCCCAGCTTGTTTTGCTTGACATTTCCCTTCCCTTTTTCAATGGTTACCATTGGTGCAATGAGATCCGCAAGCTCTCCAAAGTTCCGATCATTTTCATTTCGTCCGCATCGGATAATATGAATATTGTAATGGCCATGAACATGGGCGGCGATGACTTTTTGGCCAAACCCTTTGATCTTTCTGTCCTAACTGCCAAGGTCCAGGCGCTGCTGCGCCGTACCTATGACTTTGCAGGCCAAACCAATCTCCTGGAACACCGGGGAGCTATTCTCAATACCAGTGATGCGACCCTGACCTACCAAGGTGAACAGGTTGATTTGTCCCGCAATGAGTACAAGATTCTCAAGATGCTTATGGAAAACAAGGGGAAGGTGGTTAGCCGAGAGTCACTTATGATTATGCTGTGGGAAACAGACAGTTATGTTGATGATAACACCCTGACAGTCAATGTCACTCGGCTGCGAAGGAAACTGGAAGCTTTGGGACTTACCGACTATGTTGCCACAAAAAAGGGTATGGGGTATGAGGTGAAATAAGTCGATGGACAAGGCAAGCACAGTACTATCCTATTTACAGTCTCGGATCAGAATCTTGGCTCTGTTTGCCGTTTTTGCACTGCTCTTTGCAGCAGTCTTCTTTTTGTATGCTTTGCCCTGGGAGCCCTGGTGGTATGGGATGCTGCTCTGCCTTTGGATCGGTTTCATCTTCATGATCCGTGACTTCCTGGCTTTCAGTAGACGCCACCTTGTGCTACAGGCCTTGAAGAGCAGTATTGCCGCGGCCCTGCCTGCCCTGCCCCGGCCGAAGGGTTTATTGGAAGAGGATTACCAGGAACTGCTCACCCTTTTGTTCCAGGATAAAAGCAAACAGGCCCTCTTAGCAGAGCGCAGGCGGCGGGAACTGGCGGAATATTACACGATGTGGGCCCATCAGATTAAAACCCCCATCGCAGCCATGCGCTTGGTGCTCCAGACTAAGGAGGACGAGGACTCCCGGGAGCTCTTGCCCGAGCTTTTCAAGATCGAGCAGTATGTGGAAATGGTTCTTCAGTATTTGCGGGTGGAAAGTCCAACCACAGACTTTGTACTAAGGCGCCACAGCCTTGATTCTATCGTGCGGCAGGCGGTACAACGCTATGCCAGCTTGTTTGTTCGCCAGCAGATCCGTCTTGACTTTCAAGAGCTGGACTGCACAGTGCTTACTGATGAGAAGTGGCTGGCCTTTGTCATTGGCCAGGTTCTTTCCAATGCACTGAAATACACGAAGGAGGGAACTATCTCTATTTACCTCGAGGATCGAAAGGGGAAGATCCTTGTGATTGAGGATACGGGAATAGGGATTTCCTCGGAAGATTTACCCAGAGTCTTTGAACAGGGGTTTACGGGATATACAGGACGGATGGAAAAGAAGGCCACAGGCATTGGACTCTATTTATCCAAGAAGATTCTTGATAAACTGTCCCACACAATTAGGATCGAATCTGAGGCGGGGAAGGGTACTAAGGTGAAAATTGGACTTGATACAGCGGATACTATCGATTCTTACCAGAATGTAAGGTTGGGCGGGGAAGTGTAAGCCAAAGCTATGGCAGTGCATTTCCCCCCTTTGTTATACTGGGCCTAAGATTGGAAGGAGGCTGGCTTATGCATTTTCTAGAAGTGAGAAATGTCAAGAAAGTATACACTACACGCTTCGGGGCCAATCAGGTTCAGGCCCTAACGAATGTATCCTTTGGAGTGGAAAAGGGCGAGTATGTGGCAATTATGGGGGAATCGGGATCGGGCAAGACAACTCTTTTGAACATCCTGGCCACCTTGGATCGGCCCACAGAGGGCGAAGTGCTGCTGAACGGAAAAAGCATCCTCAACCTGCCCCACAGGGAGATTGCTGCATTCCGCCGGGATAACCTTGGCTTTGTCTTTCAGGATTTCAACCTCCTGGATACATTTTCGATCCAGGATAACATCCTCTTGCCACTGGTCTTGGCCAATGTCCCATTTTCCGAAATGGAGCGGCGCCTAAAGCCCCTTGCCCGGCGGCTGGGGATTGAACAGCTCTTAGGCAAGTATCCTTATGAGGTATCCGGCGGTGAGCAGCAGAGAACTGCTATCGCCCGGGCACTTGTCACCAGGCCCCAGTTGGTTCTGGCTGATGAGCCAACCGGGGCCCTGGATTCGAGATCCACCGACAGCCTGCTGCGCCTTTTTCGGGACATTAATGAAGAGGGGCAAACCATCCTCATGGTCACCCACAGCACGAAGGCGGCTTGTTTTGCTAAGCGCGTGCTCTTTATCAAGGACGGGGAGATTTTCCACCAACTTTACAAAGGATCCTTGTCAGAAGAAGAAATGTACCAGAAAATCTCCGATACCATGACTATGATCGCTACAGGTGGTGTGGTCTGTGGGTAGGTTCTTCTATGGCAAACTTGCCTTTGACAATATCCGCAAGAACTCTCGTGTCTATGTTCCTTATATAATAACCAGCATCTCGACTGTGATCATGTACTACCTGATGCATTCTATGGCCGTTAACCAAAGCCTGGGAAAGATGGCCGGCGCCGCCCAAGTGCGCTCTATGCTGTCCTTTGGTTTTGCGATAGTAGGCCTGTTTTCGGTCATCTTCCTGCTCTACACCAACAGTTTTTTGATCATGCGCAGGAAGAAGGAATTTGGCCTTGTTCAAGTGCTGGGCATGGAGAAAAAACACATCGCCCGCATCATGATCTACGAAACCGCCTATATTGCCATAATCAGCGTCTTGTCTGGGCTAATCAGCGGTATCATTCTCTCCAGGGCCATGTTCTTGCTCTTGCTTAAGATCCTGCGTTTTGAAGTGAAGCTGGCCTTTGAAATCTCTAGCTCATCCATTGTTTCGGTGCTACTCCTTTTCGCCGGGATTTACCTGGTGACCCTGGTCTGGAACCTGTGGCAGGTTCATCTAGCCAAACCGGTTGATCTTTTGAAAGGCGGGCAAGTTGGGGAACGGGAGCCGAAGGCAAAGTGGCTGTTGACTTTGGTTGGCCTCATTTCTATCGGTTCGGGCTACTACATCGCCCTGACTACAGAATCACCCATAGCAGCCTTGGTTTTCTTCTTTGTCGCAGTTATGCTGGTGATGGTTGGGACCTATGCCCTGTTTACATCAGGCAGTATCAGCTTTTTGAAGCTGCTGCGCAAAAATAAAAGATACTATTACACACCAAACCACTTTACGTCGGTATCAGGCATGATCTACAGGATGAAGAAAAATGCTGTGGGACTGGCCAATATCTGCATTCTGTCTACGATGGTTCTGGTAACCATCTCTACGACGGTATCGCTCTACGTTGGCATTGAAGATGTCCTTAGGACTCGCTACCCGAGGGAGATTACGATATCTTCTTATGGAATAACGGAAGCACATGTTGTGGAGCTGCAGCGAAATGTTTCTGAAGTTTTGGAAAGCCACGAGATTGCCCCTGAGGATACGCTGGAGTATCGCAGCCTTGTGTTTTTGGGGCAGGAGGAGGACGGCGAGTTTTTAACAGACATTGAACCCAGTAGCCTGTTCGCGGGGAACCCCCAGTCTCTGACTTTAGTTCCTGGCGAGGATTACAGCCGCATGGCCGGGGAAGATATTGCTCTCGAGGAAGCAGAAGTACTGATTTTCTCTAAGGGTGGAAGCTACAAGCACGCAACCTTAAGTGTGCTTGGGCGCACATTCAAAGTCAAGGATAGGCTAAGCAGGTTCCCGGTTGTTTCCCACGAGGCATCCATTACCCAGAGCCATTATGTAATCGTAAGAGACATGTCTGTTCTAGAAGAGCTTTTCCGGGCCCAGGAGCAGTCTGCCAGCGAATACAAGTCGGAGCTCAGGCATTTCCTAGGTTTCGACCTGCCTCAGGATGCAGACTCTGCCACAATTTACCGGGCTATTCGCTTAGCGCTCTCAAGCGGCGAACCCTTTAGCCATGTGGAGTCAGTTGACGCAGTTAAGGACGAGTTTTATGCCCTTTACGGAAGCCTGTTCTTTCTGGGAATCTTCCTGGGGACCCTATTTGTAATGGGAACTGTGTTGATCATCTACTACAAACAGATTACAGAAGGATACGAGGACAAAGGACGCTTTGAGATCATGCAGAAAGTAGGTATGGGTCTGGAAGAAGTAAAGAAATCCATCCGCAGTCAAGTTGTGATGGTATTCTTCCTGCCCCTGGCAGCCGCCGTAATCCATGTAGCGGCCGCCTTCAGGTTTATCTCCAAACTCTTGGCCGTCTTTAATTTGACCAACATCGCCCTTTTCTTCTGGTGCACACTCGGAACAGCGCTGGTCTTTGCCCTACTCTATGCCCTGGTCTACGCCATAACCGCCAGGGTCTACTACAGAATTGTAACCGAGGGACAGGCCCTCACACAAATTAACGATTAACGAGGAAAAGGCCCTCACACAATTTGCCCGCCTACGCAGGTTGCTGTAACTTTCATGGTCAGAAGCCTGTCTGGATCGATTTGCCTTGGATCTTCAGGCAGAACAACGAAGTCTGCCAATTTCCCTGCACTTAGGGTGCCCTTAATCTCTTCCTCATGGGCTGCATAGGCCGGGCCCGAGGTGAAAAGAGTGAGGGCTTCCTGTGCTGTCAGGCGTTCTTTAGGTTGCCATCCTTCCCGGGGCAAGCCGTCTTGGCCCCGACGGGTTATGGCGGCATGCATGCCCCAGAGCGGATTACAGGGCTCTACGGGAGAGTCAGAGCCGCCTGCGGTACGTATGCCAAGCTTTGCCATGGTCTTCCAGGCATAGGCGTGCTGCGCCAGTTCTCTGCCAACTCTGGCTTCGACAAAGTGCAAGTCTGTAGGCACAAAAATCGGCTGAATATCACAGACAATGCCCAGCTTGGCCAGGCGCTCGAGTTGGTCAAAGCGGGTGATTTGCGCATGGATGATCCTCGGACGGGCAGTCCAGCCGGGCTCAGTCAGTTTAGCCTTTTCATAGCTGTCCATCACCATGTCTATGGCCCTATCGCCAATGGCATGACAGGCAACTTGGAGATTGGCCTGGGCCGCCATGAGCACCAGCTCATCTAGTTCATCCTGGGAAAAGATGGGCATGCCGGAGGTAGAGGGATCGTCTGCATAAGCTTGGGAAAGGGCTGCTGTCCGTCCGCCTAGGGAACCGTCGGAAAAAAGCTTCAATGGTCCGAGGCTAACTTTTTCTCCCAGGGTAGGGTGGGCTTTCTTCAGTTCCAAATAGGTTTTCAGCTCTTCCGGAGTTGGCATCGCCGCCTGGAGTTCTACCCGAATCGGAAGTTCCCCGGATGCTGCCAGCTGGGCATAGGCCTCCAGGCGATTAATTAGTGTGCGGGTGCCGTGCAGGTCATTGCTCTGTACCGTAGTCAGACCCAAGGATGCCGCCAGGCGGCTTGCAGTCAGGATCACGCGCTTTAGATCCTTGATGGTGGGAGAGGGGATAAGGTTTCTCACCAAATCAATCGCATTTTCCCGCAAGACACCTGTAGGTTCGCCAGTTTCCCTGTCACGGTCGAGACTTCCCCCTGGAGGATCGTCTGTGTTTACATTAATTCCTGCCAGTTCCAGCGCCTTGGAATTAACTGCACAGATGTGCCCGCAAACGCGGGTGTAAAACACCGGCTGGGTTTGGGAAATCTCATCTAGGTCGTCCTTAGTAGGCAGTGCCTTGACGGCAAAATTCTCCTCATTGAAACCTCGCCCAATAATCCAAGTGCTGTCAGATCTTGCCGCCTTGTATTCTTGGCCAAGGCGAACCAGATCTTGTATAGAACGGGCCTTAGTTAAATCTGCACCATCCATGCCCTGACCCAGATTAATCAGGTGCATGTGGCTGTCGTTAAAGCCAGGCACAACCACCTGTCCCGCCAGGTCATGGATCTTGGTTTCTTCTCCGGCCAGATCCTTGATTGCTTGATAGGTGCCTAAGGCTAGGATCCTGTCTCCAGCCAGGGCCATAGCTTCAGCTTCGGGAAGCCTTTCGTCGAGAGTGATGAATTTGGCATTACAAAAAATTTGAGTAGGTGTTTTCTTTGCTGTCATCAATATCCTCCACTTCTTGGCGATATAGCTTGTAATTCCCCAATACCATTCAGCATTTCTGCACTGGCACTAGAATCCCTGTTGAACGGCGAACTGTCATTCAAGGCAGTGGCCAGCAGGACTTTACTCAAGCTTGGCGAAAATATCGATTTGGTAATCATTACGGATACGGAATGGGGCTTGAGCGATACATGGATGTATTTTTGGCGAGGCAGCCTATCTTTAATGTCGACAGAGAAATTGTCGCCTATGAGATACTCTATAGGAGTGGAAGTGTCAACGCTTTCAGCGGTGAGGTTCAAGCTGATGCAGCTTCCTCAAAAGTTATTTTTAACACCTTTCAAAACTTCGGCCTGGAGACTATTACTTCAGGTTATCCAGCCTTTATCAATTTCTCAGCTACACTGATTGAAGAAGAGGTTGCCACGCTTTTTCCCAAGGAACACTTGGTGGTGGAGCTTTTAGAAACAGTCGAGCCAACTTTAAGGATTGTGGGAAAGTGCAGAGAGTTAAAAGAAGCTGGCTATCACATCGCCCTGGATGACTTCGTATATTCTCCAGCTTACGAACCATTGCTTGATCTGGCCAGTATTGTAAAAGTAGACTTTCGGGAAACAAATCCGTTTGAGATTCGCAAGCTGAGGGCACGCCTCTTGACCAGAGACTGTGTGCTACTGGCTGAGAAAGTTGAGACCTGGGAAGAGTTCCATCTCGCTACCGAGCTGGGCTTTACTTTGTTCCAGGGCTACTTTTTCGAAAAACCGGAAATTTTGAGAACCAGCGGCCTGTCACCTTTGGAACTTCATTATATGCAGCTGGTAGCACAGGTAAACCAGTCTGATCTGGACTACTTTGAGCTAGCGCGCACCATCTCTATGGATGTTTTCCTCACCTATAATCTCCTCAAACTGGCTAATTCAGCCATGTTTGCCCAGAGGAACCGGGTCACAACAGTAGAACAAGCCCTGGTGCTCCTTGGCGAACGGGAGATTAGAAAATGGGTAACGCTCATTGCCTTACAGGGCATGAGTGTCAATCAAATGGATGGACCTGTCAGCCAGTCTTTGATTCGGGCGCGCTTTGCGCAGCTCTTGGCACAAAAAACGGCCTTAAGCACCCAGCATAACAGTCTGTATCTGACAGGGCTGTTCTCCCTGCTTGATGTTATGCTGCAAAGGCCATTGGCAACGATTTTAGCTGAAGTGCAAGCCCAGCAGGAAACGAAGGAGGCTCTGCTCCGGCAAACAGGCCCCTTTGCAGAAATCTGCAAGGCAGTATTAGCCTATGAAAAAGGGGATTGGGATCAAATGGTGGAAAGCGCCGACAACTTGAGGCTAGATGGCGCTTCTGTGGCAGAAAGCTATGTTGAGTCTATAAGGTGGCATCCCCTTACAGCTGCGTCACGGTTACAAATTCGTAGCCAAGATCTCTCAAGCTCTTGATTACATCTGGCAGTACCCTGACGGTTGCCGGCCCATTGCAGTGCATAAGAATAATGGCGCCATTATGGTGCTGGGACTGAATGCGGCTGAGGATCTGTTCGGGCTTGTTGCGTGTGCTGTCCCAGTCAAAGGTATCTAATGACCAACGGACGATACGCCAGCTTTGCTCTTGCAGGTAGATGACTGAATCTTGACGCAGCGACCCATAGGGAGGGCGCATGATCAGCGGGTAATACCCAGTGAGACTTTCCACTGCCTTTGATGTCGGGTTCAGTTCTAATTCGACGATTTCATCATTGGTGAGCAGGCTGAAGTCTGCGTGGGTGCGGGAGTGGTTGGCAATCAAATGGCCTTCATTAAAGATCCTTTTTAGGATGGCCGGGTAGCGTTCCACCTTCTCGCCTACGACGAAGAAGGTTGCCAGGACGTTTTCAGCCTTGAGAATATCCAAGATAGCAGAGGTATTGTGGGTATCGGGTCCGTCATCAAAAGTCAAAGCCACCTTGCCGCGCAGCGGGGTCTCTTTTTTCACTTCCTCGTCTTTTTCCTCCCTTGCACTTGGGACAGGCTTAGGCACAACCGGTTGTATAACTCGCACGACAGGGCCTTCTTTCAACACTTGGTGGGGCGGATTTCCGTCCAGCAATTCATTTATATAATACTGACCGGCAAGGGCCGGTGTCACAGAAACCAAGAGCAGAATCAACAGACAAATTCCAGCCACTAGGTTTCGTCTTTTGTTTAGCATGACATGTCCTCCAAAGAAAGTACGCTGCGGATTAAACTAACTGAAAACCATCCCTCATAAATTCGCCATTATCCAAGGATTTCCTGCAGTAACGTTAAAGATTATCATTAGTCAAACAATGCGCTTTCAGGCAGGAAACTGAACGTATTTGCTGAAGAGTATTACAGAGAAGATCAGAAGGAGGAATTGATGTGAACTTAAAGGGAACACAAACAGAGAAAAATCTGTGGGAAGCAATTAAAGGCGAGTCTGTCGCCCGCAATAAGTATGATTGGTATGCCAGTGCCGCGAAAAAAGAAGGTTATAACCAGATCTCCGGTATTTTTGAGGAGACCGCCCTCCATGAAAAGGAACATGCCAAGCGGCTGGCCAAATTCTTAGGCGTCGTGAAGAGCACAGACGAAAACCTCAAAGATGCTGCAGCCGGCGAAAACTACGAATGGACCAGCATGTACAGGGAATTCGCGGAAACGGCTAAAGCAGAAGGCTTCGACGAGATTGCCGAAGTGTTTACTGAAATTGCCGAGGTGGAAGAAGAACATGAAAAACGCTACCTGGCACTTCTGGCCAGGGTTGAAGCAGGTACAGTCTTCACCAGGGAAGAGCCTATTCGCTGGAAATGCCGGAACTGCGGATATATACATACCGGTACAGAGGCCCCAGAGCTCTGCCCGGCCTGCGCCCATCCCCGTGCCCATTATGAGGAGTATGCAGAGAATTATTAATGGTTACTGGCTAAGTGTCACAATCTTTACCCAGTAAACAGCAGAATTTTGAAGAGGTGTTTAAGAAGAGGCTTAAGCACCTCTTTTTCCATTCTGTAAATGTTTTCCCTGACCGCAAATGTGATATCGTTGAGCGCTATCGGTCTAAAACAGATCTGGGCAAGCTGAAGACGGCGGGATTCAGACCTATGTTATTGGGCCTCATAGTCTCAGTCACTGTAAATATTGTATCCCTAGCCGTACAGTATGCTCTAGGCCTGGTCTAGTAAAAAAGTGCACCCGCTGGGGGTGCACTTCTCATTTTAGAGGCTCTTGACGAACTCTCTGCCGTACTCTTGACATGCGGCTAGGACTTCTTCATCAGGTACCCATTGGGTCTTGAATCCTTCGTTGACAAGGGCGAAGCCAGCGCCTGCCAAATCTTCGGCGAGGAGCTTGTTGCCTTCGCCGCTCCAGCCATAGCTGCCAAAGGGCGCAGCC
>JAAYOM010000055.1 GCA_012520315.1 Bacillota bacterium
GCCTCCACTGTTGGCCAACCCAAAGAAGGGCTGGTGGGAAGGAGAGCGACAGACTTCCATCCCGGCATTGGTCCCAAGTGGCTTGGAGAAAGTGTGGAAGTAATGGAAAGAGGGGTATCCAAGCGTTGGGAGCAGTACAATGCAGAACTTGGGGGTTGGTTTGAGTTTCTGTCAACTCCCCTTGAGGGAGGCAAATTCGCCGTCATGCTGACGGATGTAAATGAGCGCAAGGATTTACTGAGGCAGCTTAGGGAAAGTGAAAGCAGGTACCGCAAGCTTTTTGAAACTGCCAATGATGGTTTTTGGTGGATTGACAAGCATGGACAGATAATTGAGACTAATGAAGACTTAGCTAGAATGTTAGGTTGCAGCCAGGCAGAGCTTTTGGGCAGGCCCTGGGCGAATTTCATCGATACGGATTGGCTAGAGGCAGCCCGTGAGCACTGGCAGGCTGCCAAATTAGGAGAAACAAGGCGCTGTGAGCTCAAATTGCGGAGACGGGATGGGAGTTCAATCTGGGTTAGGGCAAGCAGTTCCCCCTTGAGGGATGAGGCGGGTCAGTTCCCGAGCGTTTTAGTTGCATTCAAGGATGTTGAAGAACAAAAGATCGCTGAAAAACAAGTGCTGGCGCTGGTGTCTGAGCTTGAAGCGGAAAATGAAAACAAGAATGAGTTCATTAGTATGCTCGCACATGAGCTGAGGAATCCTTTGGCCATAATCATGGCTGCTGCAGAGCTCCTAGAGCTCTCTGACCACAGTGAACAGGACCTGCAGACGATAGAAACCCTGAAACGTCAGGTTGGTCATCTTTCTCAGTTGGTAGACGGCCTGCTGGATATCACAAGGATTACCCGCAGGGTTCTTTCTTTAGACAAAAATGTGGTAAAGATAAATGCTATTGTTACCGATATTATTAATGACCTAAAGCCACGTTTTGCTGACAAGAACATTAGTCTAACAGCAGACATCTGCCCGGAGCCTATCTTTGTGGATGCTGATGTAGTGAGAATGACACAGTGCATCGGCAATGTCTTGGCCAACGCCATGAAGTACACTCCACCGCAAGGAACGGTTAGCCTTGAACTAAAGGCGGAAAATGAAAGTGCAGTCATTATCGTAAGAGATACCGGTATGGGCATTCAACCAGGGGTCTTAGGCGAGATATTCGAACCATATTTGCAGGGCCCCAGTGACTCCGGTGACCACAATAGTCGGGGACTTGGGTTAGGTCTTTATATAGTGAAGAGCATAATGGAGATGCACGGCGGTGAGGTTTACGCAGACAGCCTAGGTCCAGGGCAGGGCTCCGTATTTACGCTGCGACTGCCAATACGCCGGTAACCTTAAGGGGAAGGATGTAACGCGATGCTGCTGGTCATTGATGATAACCGGGAGTTGGCCGATCTCTGGTGCGAATGCTTACTTAGGGAGCAATATGAAGCCGCTGCCGCCTATAGTGGAGAAGAAGGGCTTGCCCTGGCCAAGGAGCGCAAGCCAAGGGTGATTTTATGTGATGTCCGCATGCCAGATTTGAGCGGCCATGATGTTGCCAGGCAGGTGCGTAGCGATGAAGAACTCAGAGATATATTCTTAGTAGCTGTTTCTGGCTATTCCAGCGAGGAGGATGTGCGCCGTTCCTTGCAGGCCGGATTCGATGTGCACTTGAGCAAGCCATTGAAAATAGAGGTCATAAAAGAACTGCTGCATAATAGGACTTAGCCCCTAAGAGGTGTGGGGTTATTTGGAACGTCAAGCTTTTTCTTGGGAGAAGTACTTTTGCTAGTTGAGAGGGTGGCAGCTTTGCTAGAACGGATTAGCCAGGTCGCTTTTTGTTTGTTGCTTCTAGTGTTGTTACAAGGAATAAGCTCTGCAGAAGAATCCCTGACTATCAGGGGCCTTTTCGCTGAGGAAACCATGGTCCCTCTGGTCATGATTCGGGAACTTCCGCAGGTTACAGAACAGGTCATACCTCTAACCTCAGCTGGGCCAGCCGAGCCCTACAGCGCAACGGGGGCTTTGCTTAGTGATTTGTTGGCGGAGTATGGCAAAGGGCAAGACGGCCTCTTGGGAATTCGTTTGCTGGCAAGCGACGGCTATTCGGTTGATGTGCCCCGGGAAATTTTGCTGCAGCGGCAGATTATGCTCGTCCATACTGTAGATGCAAAGCCCCTTGCAGACCAGGGTGAAGCGCTCAGAGTTGTGATCCCGGGCGAGAGGGCAATGTACTGGGTTCGCAATCTGACTGAGATTGAGATCATGGGGCACGTGCAGTTCGCAGAAACTAAGACAGTTTATTTCCTGGAGAGTCTAGCAGCAAGGGTGCCCCTTATAGACTACGCTTACAACGGTGAGGTTGATCAAGCGCTAAGGATTGGCGACACCCTGGAGAAACTGGGTTTGACTGGGCAACCTACACGCATTCTCTTTACTGCAGCAGATGGCTTTGAGAAAAGCGAGACTCCTGGAACATTTTCGTCGAGCTACATCAAGATGACCGGTGAACATGCCCCTTTATTTTTATCGCCCGAGCTGCCGGAAGGCATGCAGATTAGGGACATTGTTTGCATTATTTATGCAGACCACGCCTTTGTCTCCCTGAGGCAGGCGTTCGAATACTATCAATCTGTCAATGTTGATAATGTGAAAGCTCTGCCCCTCGCTGAACTCCTGGCTGATCTGGGGATGGTGCAAGGGGAGAGGTTTCGCTTGACAGCCCTTGATGGCAGCCAGACCGAACTTGAGGCGGAGGAATTAATGGGCGGTTTCCTCTTCTTTGCAGAGAGTCAGATAGTAAGCTCTTTTCCAGATCTAGGCCCAAATGGGGCAGTGCAGGGCCTATATATGATTGAGATGCAGCCATAAAGACCTTGGTGCTGAGCCGCTGTCTACCAACCTGGCCTAACTGGCTGCGGTTGGTTTTTTTGTAGGGGGAAGGGATCTGGAGTTGACGTAGGGAAGGATGGCAAGGAAAGGGCTGAATGTCGCTGCCAGGTTCTGAGGGCAGTGCACACTGGAAGGGAGATGGGGCTTGTGACCAAAGAACAAGTGAAACAGCTATTCTCCAGTATTACGATTTGGCGAAGGGGTGACGAACGGGCCCCTCACAAGCCATTACTGCTGTTGCTGGCTTTAGCCAAAGTGCAACACCAAACCCAGTGGATCTCTTATCAAGAGGTAAAGGACCGGCTGGGACAGCTGCTGCTGGAGTTCGGGCCGCCCAGGCCTACCTCGGCAATCGATCCTTTCTTGCGCCTGCCAAACGACAATCTTTGGAAACTTTCTGTGGACAGTCCTCCTTTTAGGGAGTCGTTTCTGCTCCAAAATGAAGTGGCGGGTGGGTTCACCGATGAGATCTACAGCCTGCTGGCCGGCGATCCCAGTTTGCTTAAAGAGCTGGCGGAGGCCCTCCTTTATCAGCACTTCCCTGAGTCGGTACATGAAGACATTCTAAATGCAGTCGGGCTTAAGCTTGAATTCAGTCCAGAGACTCCCAGGGACTTAAGTCAAGCAAGCAGGGCAAGCAGGGATCCGAATTTTAGGCAAAGGGTGCTTGTGGCTTATGAGTATTCGTGCGCCATTTGCGGTTTCAACGTAAAACTGGGCACTGTACCGGTTGCCCTCGATGCCGCGCACATCAAGTGGCACCAGTTTGGCGGACCGGACGTTGAAAGCAATGGACTTGCCCTTTGCTCCTTGCATCACAAACTTTTTGATCGGGGGGCCTTTGCGCTGAGCTATTCTGATGGAGACTATATTATGAAGGTGGCCCAACAAGCCTACGGAACATCAGGCTTTGACGAGTGGCTCCTGCGTTTCCATGATCAGGCAATTCGCAGGCCACAAAGTCCGGCCTATAATCCAGACAGTTCATTTACGCAATGGCATTGGCGTGAGGTCTTCAGGGAGCCATCGAGGTATACATCCGCGTGATCCCAAGGGAGGGCTTTCTTGTGTCTAAACAAACATCAATCCATTATTACATAAAAATATGGCTGAGAAACAGGGCTGAACCTTTGAACTTCCCTGTGGGGGAAGCAGCTTGGCTCCGCTTCAAACGCTCTTTTGAGACAAAGAAAGAGGGGTTCTTTATTTTTGCCACCCAGGATGGACAAACCCTGGCGCTGAACCTGAAATTCGTGAAACTTGCCCAGGTTTGGCAGGAAACGGGCGGAAAAGGGCAGAGCGAAAGGGCTGATGATCAAAAGATCAAATTGGTCTTTCAGGACAGCGAGACTGTAAGCTTTGGGGCAAAAGATCCTGTGGAATGGGCCAACATTTTTGCAGTCCTAAAACCGAGCAAGGGCGGCGAGGTGTTCTCCTTTGCCGACAGTGAAGATAAGCTGGTTCTAACTAACATCGATGAGCTGATGCTTCTGGCAGCTCCAACAGCCTTTGTGGAGGAAGGTTTCAAGCAGATTTACCTGCGCGAACGGGGGACTCTTCCTCCTAGCTAGGGCTAGAAGGAAAAGCCCAGATGAAAGCAGGATTTGTAAGCAAAACCACGAATTTATGTTATGCATAAATACAACAAACATTAGGAGGAAAGTGACGATGAAGCCAAGAAACGCATTTCGTTTACTGTTGGTATTCAGCCTCGTTCTGGTTATGGCCGCAGGCTCAATCCTGGCAAGTGAACACCCGTTGTTGGAAGAAGCAAAGCAAGAAGGCAAGGCGATATTTTACGCAAACATTACTGGTGTAGAATCGATTATGGATGCTTTTGAAGCGGAATATGGCGTTGTCGGTGAATACACACGTATTTCCACCGCAGTGTACATTCCTACAGTGCAGACCGAACACCAGGCTGGCCGTTTGGTGGCAGACGTTTTGCAGGGACCTCTGCCGGTTCTGCAGATCCTGAAGGACGCAGGTATTCTAGCTGAGTATGTATCACCAGTGACCGAGAATTATCCAGAATGGTCAAAGGATCCCGATGGTGTAATCCAGCAGTTCGGCATAGAAACGGTAGGAATCATCTACAACGCTGAGCTGGTTGATCCGGCCGATGTTCCCAAGTCTTACGCTGAGCTTGCCGATCCTAAGTGGCGCGACAGAATCGTCATGCCCGATCCAATCACTCATGCCACCACCATTACCTGGCTGGTCGGACTTAAAGAACATGTTTTTGCGAGCGAAGCTGAATGGATGGATTTCCTGCGCGGGCTGGCAGCAAACAGGCCCATGTTTGTAGCGTCCTTTGGTCCCACACCTGGCCCGATTGAAACCGGGGAAAAACATATTGGTATCTCGATGCCGAAGTACATTGTCACCCGGGCCCCTGCTCCCCTTGACTGGGCAAGGCTTGAGGGTGAGCCTCTGATGGGGTCGGCACGGGCAATCGCCCTGGCTGCGAACGCACAAAGGCCAAATGCTGCCAAGCTGTTTATGGACTATTGGCTGTCTGAAGCTGCGGCAAACATCTTGGCAAGCGATGTAGGCGAAACAGTTCTGTTTGAGGGTGTTTATCCGCCCATCGACGGATTTGACCAAGCTGAAATTATACCCCTGCGTGAACTCTCCGATGAAGAGATTCAGCGGTGGTCTGAGGTATTCCAAACCATTTTCTAAACCACATAATAGACCATGAAAAAACAGGCTGCCAATTCGGCAGCCTGTTTTCTTTAGCGTGGTTAGGGAATAGGTACTGTACTGGAGTCTACAGTGCCTTCTGTCTTAATTCTTTTACTTCTGCTTTGTGCCAGTGGGAGTCTGAGCAGATTGGCTCCTACAACCAGAACGGTTGAGAGTCCAACCATAATCAGACCTAAAGCGGAGACTTGTCCCCAGAGACCGTCGTCAGCCAGCTTCATAATCTCAACCGTAAGCACTTCCGTGCCCGGCCTGGAAAGTACCACTGAGACGCTGAGCTCACGGATGAACATTGCTGCCGTCAGCACCCACGCGGATATTACTGCCGGAGCCAACAGGGGGACCACAATATCCCGCAGGGAGCGCAGGAAGCTTGCTCCAAAGACCCGGGCCGACTCTTCCAGCTCTTCATCAATTTGCGTAAAGGCACTGCGCAGCGGCCTCACCCCATAGGGCAGATAGGTGCCGACATAGGCGACCAGAAGTCCTCCCAGTGTGGCGTAAAGGGGCGTTTTGACCAGGAACCACATGAATCCGACGCCGATGATCATGCCCGGGAAGGAAAAGGACAGGAAGGTGAGGGATTCTAAAAAAGTGCTGGCCTTGCTTTTTACCTTAACAACGATGTAAGCCACGAAGATAGAGAGTAAAATGGCCACAGTAGCACCTACGACTGCCAGGAAGGCGGAGTTTTTCAGCGCCCGCAAAATAGTGGTGCCGCCGATCACAGTCCGCCAGTTGTCCAGGCTCATCATGCTGAAAGCCCGTGCACTTGGCACCATAGTATAAGGCAAGAACGACATGTAGATTAATGTGGCCAGGGGAATGACCACCAGAAACGCAAAGAACAGCAAACAGACAAGAAAGAGCGGATACTTGGCCCTGCCAAGTTTGATTTCCGTAGGCCTAAACCCTTTGCCGGTCACAGTCACAAACTGAGCACTCTCCGCAATTAAGCGGCGATACAGATAAACAAGGATAATCGCCACAGCCAGTACAATCAGGCCAATGGCTGCCGCCTGGCCATAGTCAGGGGACCAGCCGATAGAGATGATTCGGTGAATGTGTGTAGTTAGGACATAAATCCGTCCCGGCACCCCCACCATGCGGGGGACAGCAAAGGAAGCCAGACTGCGGATAATAGCCAAGGTAAAAGTGGCTAAAATCGCAGGTTTCAACACAGGCAGCGTAACGGTGCGCAAGGTGTGAAAGTTGGAAGCGCCGCTTACTCTGGCCGCCTCTTCGAGCTTGGTGTCGAAAGAAACCATGGCCGGTGCCATCACCAGGTAGGTGACGGGCAAATCGAGCATGCCCTCGAGGAAGATCATGCCTCCCAGAGAGTAGATGTTAAAGGGCCCGCTGGCCAGCCCGAATAAGTTGCGGAGCATTACGTTGAACATGCCGTTTGTCGGGTTTAAAAGGGTAATCCACGCCGATGAAAAAAGCACATGGGGAATCATCATCGGTACAATAGGCAAAAAACCAAACAAACCCTTCAGCGGAATGTCTGTCCGCACGCTTAAATAGGCCAGGAACGCACCGAGTACTGTGGAAAAGATAGCGGTTCCAAAGACAAAAATAAGTGTGTTCGACAAGGTGGCAGGGAGGGTCGGGTTCCCGTAGGCAGATATGTACTTGTCCAAGGTAAACTTCCCGATTGCTCCGATCCCTTCGGAAAAGCTCCCAATAATCAGCATCAATACCGGCCCAATAGTCAGTCCGCCTACAAGCAAAATGAGCAGGGCTGTTAAGGGAACATGGCGATTTGTCTGGTTAAGCACGGCTAGCCCCCCTCTTAGGGTTCAGCACGCGGCACCACTCAGGTTCAATGTGGAGGCGTACCCGATCTCCCCTCTGAAGCGGAATATCGAATTCAATTTTGGCCAGCACAGTGGCATTGCCAATGCCAAACTCTACTTCGTGGGCCTCCCCTGCAAACAGGACGCTGTTGACTTTGGCCTCAAAAACGTTTTCTGTGAGCCCAGAATCGGCGGGCACCACTGTGAACGATTCGGGCCGGGTATAAATCGTAACCGAGGTTCCTGCCTCCAGGCCTGCCGGAGCATTACATACCACATCACCTAGGGAGCTGGTGACAACGCAGAGCTCTTCACTTTGATACGACTTGATCTTAGCTTCCAGGAAGTTGGCTCGACCGATAAAGTCCACCACAAACGGGTCATCAGAGCGTAAGTAAATGTCCTGGGGCGTACCCCTTTCCACAATGACGCCCTTTCGCATTACAGCGATGTCATCGGAGATTGTCAATGCCTCCACCTGATCATGGGTTACGTAGATGGCGGATATTGCCAGTTCGGTTAGGAAATGCCGCAGTTCTTTGCGGGTACTCTCACGGAGCTTAGCGTCTAGATTGCTGAGGGGTTCATCGAACAGAATCACCTTGGGCTCACCGACTAAAGCCCGGGCCAGAGCCACCCTCTGCTGTTGTCCGCCGCTAAGGTTCGTGGCAGGGCGGTTCTCATAACCGTCAAGCTGCACGAGGGAAAGAATTTTCTTAACCTGCTTTTCTATCTCCGGCTTGGGGACTTTGCGCATCTGCAGGGGATAGGCCACATTGCCGAAGACTGTCATGTGGGGCCAGATGGCGTAGGATTGAAACACCATCCCTAAACCGCGCCGTTCCGGGGGCAGAGATATGTCCTTAGTCTTTGACCATACAGGCTCCTCACCAATGAGGATTTCTCCTGAATCAGGGGATTCAAGACCGGCAATGCACCTGAGCAGTGTGGTTTTGCCGCACCCCGAAGGCCCTAGGAGAGTCAAGATGCGATTGGGCGGGGTAGTTAGCGAAACATTGTCAAGGGCAGTAACCGTCTCATCCTTTGATACGAACGTTTTCACGAGATTTCTTACAGATATTGTGCCTTGCATAATAAGTGCTCCTCCCTCCAGTTCTCAACTGATATATTCCCTGTGGTTCAGTATTTTTCCTGTTTAGTCAGGGTTCATTAATAAAAGGGTTGCCTTAGGTTTTGGAGAAGAAGAACACTACCCAAATTTTGGAGGAGCAAAGGAGAGGTTTTAATGGCAACCATAACTGCACTGCTTGCATCATATGTAGGCCGAATTGTGCTGGCCGCCGTTATTTGGTTTGTGGGCAGAAAAATGATCGGACTGGTTTTAGATCTCCTGGAACGCAGGATGGATAAATCCCACATCGACCAATCACTTCATTCATTCTTGTCGCCCCTGGTCAACATCACGCTGAAGGTCTTGCTTTTTCTTACGGTATTTGCCACGTTGGGCATAGAAATTACGACTTTTGCCGCCATTTTAGGTGCAGCGAGCCTGGCAATCGGCCTCGCCTTCCAAGGCAGCCTGGCGAATTTTGCCGGCGGGGTTTTGATCTTGGTGCTAAAACCATTTCAGGTAGGGGACTTCATTGAAGCGGCAGGATTTTCAGGTACAGTCCAGGAAATTCAGGTATTCCACACCATTTTAAAAACCCCTGAAAACCAGAAGGTGATCATCCCCAATGCTGATTTGAGCAATGCCAGCGCCATAAACTATTCCGCCTATGATACACGCCGGGCCAGCCTCGAGATTGGTGTATCCTTTAACTCCGATATCAAGCGTGCCAAGGAAGTGATTCGCGAGGTTGCGGATAATAATCCGCTGGTGCTCCAAGATCCGGAGCCGGTTGTAGTAGTTGGTGCCCATGGCGATCATGGCTATGTTGTCTACACACGTTTGTGGGCGAAGACCGGCGATTATTGGAACATGCGCTGGAGTTTCCTAGAAGAGGTTGTGGACGCCTTTAACGAACACGGAATTGAGATTCCCTATCAGCAGTTGGATGTACATGTCACGTCCAACAGCTAAAAAGGAACTTATGGCAGACAAACCCCCGGGTCATCCGGGGATTTAGTCTTGAGGCAGATTATCTGGGTGTGGGGGCAAAGTTTCTCAGTTTGCTGTTTAGCTTGTGGTAAATGTTCTCCCGCATCCAGGGCTCACTAGAGGCCTGAACTGCACCATCCAGGCTAAACCAGGCAACACCGCTGTTTTCATCGGGTTTAATGGAAAGCTTGGCATGTTCATCAGCTTCAAGGAGGTAGGTAAGATTGAGATGCAGATGGGAGGGAACATAGGTGCCGTCTTTCACATGGCCGTCTACTGTCAATGCTTCGAGGGAAAAGATATCTGCAGTCACCGGACGAACCTCTTGCAGCCCGCTTTCTTCCTGCACTTCCTGGATGGCAACCTGCAGCAGATCCTGTTCTCCGTCTGCATGTCCGCCCATCCACGACCAGGAGTCGTAAATATTGTGGTAAACTAGGAGCACTTTTGTACGCTGAGGGTTCACGACCCAGGCAGAGGCAGTCATGTGGGCTTCCCGATTTTCCCGGCTGAAGATATTCCGGTGGGTCGCTAAACAGTCTAAGATCATTATTTGATCCATCTTTTCCTGCTCATTGACTGGTTGATAAGCCAAAATCTGCTCTATAAGCTTCATTGTTCCATCTGCCCTTTCCACAGCTTGAATTTCCTACCATTCTATCACAGAGAAGATCGCAAGGGTAGATCTGTTGGTCTATGGAAAACAGCTTTGACAAATTGTTCACGATGATCTATGATACATTTAGTCTGTTGTGAATTGGCAAAAATTAGGAGGTAGAGTATGAGCCGAATCAAAATTGTGATTGCGTCGCTTTTGGTCAGTCTGCTCTTGGCAGGCACTGCGGCATTTGCCGCACCCATTGATCCTAACTCAACGTTGATTCCTCTGCAAATGCGTGTTCTCGATAACGGGATGCGGGTGATTGTCAGGGAGATTCCCTCTTATCCCATTGCTACCGTAAATGTGTGGGTAGATACAGGCGCAAAGGATGACCCTGAAGGCCTTTCTGGCTTAGCACACTTTTTTGAGCATCTTACCTTTAAAGGGACTGAAACACGACCTAGAGGCCAGATTGCCTATGAGGTGGAGTCCCTGGGGGGCTACTTAAATGCAATGACAAGCCTGGACTATACTTCCTACTTTATTGTGGTGCCCGCGGAACATGTAAGCCAGGCGATGGAAATCCAGGCTGATGCCTTGCTGAATTCACTGTATGAACAGGAAGAGATTGACCGGGAAAGGACAGTGATTCACGAGGAGATTCGGCTGAGAATTGACTCGCCCCAAACCCATCTGACGGATAAGGCCATAGAACACCTCTTTGCCGGGATAGTCTATGCCAAGAATGTGATCGGCTCAACTGAAGAGCTGGCCAATGTACAGCGCCAGGACATAGTCGACTTTCATGCAAAGTACTATGTGCCCAACAATATGGTGCTGGTTGTGGCGGGCCAAGTAGAGGCCGAAACGATTTTTGCCCAGGCAGAAAAACTCTACGGTGACATGGCTCCAAAGGCACTCCCCCAAACTGGCTGCATTGCCATCCCCCGTCTGGAAACAGTGGTACACTTGACCGAAGAACGTCCCTTAGAACAGAGCTATGTGTTTTTCGGGCATCCTGCACCGGGTTCCAATACCCATGAAGCAGCAGCCCTCACCCTTGCTGGAGTGATTCTGGGCGGCGGCCGTTCCTCCCGCTTGTATCAAAGACTGATCGAAGAGGAGCAAATTGTAACGAGTGTGTCCGCCGCTTACAGCGGGTTTGCAGACATCGGTCTTTTTGGCGTCTTTGCACAGCTCGATCCCGCGCAAATGGATCGCCTGAGGGAAATTTACCGCGCAGAACTCGTGCGGCTGCAGGTTGAGCCTGTCAGTGAAGCTGATTTAAACCGGGCCAAGGCCATGGCCCGGAGTAGCTTGGCTTTTTCTACAGAGTCCAGCACAAATGTGGCGATGTATCTTGGGCAAATGGAAATCTATGGCGGTGTGATGGGTGCGGTAAATTACGGAGCAGTTTTGGAGCAGGTTACGGCAGAAGACATTCAGCGGGCTGCCCAAAGCTTCCTGCATCCAGATGCTTATATTCACAGTGAAATTTCACCGGTGGGGAGGTAGTCCAAGTGAAGAAAAGACTTGTTAGCTTACTTATTCTGGTTCTAGTCATAGGTTCGGCCCAGGCCGCCGCAGACTTCAGTTATACCGCCGATGTTCAGAAAGTTGAGCTTGATAATGGGCTCACGATCCTGCTCAAGGAGAACCCGGCCTTTGATATTATTGCCATGGGGCTCGTAAGCGCTGCTGGTTCTGTCCATGATCCGGAAGGTTTAGAAGGGCTTACCTTTTTGACGCAGCGGAACCTGCTTTCAGGTACAACTAATCGCAGTGCACAGGAGCTCGTAATTGAGCTGGAGTCTTTGGGAGCACAGCTGCAAACCGCAGCTTCTTATGATTATGCCGCGCTTTTGTTCCAGTCTACACCGGGTTCATTTGAAGCAGGCTTTGCGGTTTTGATGGACGTGTTGGCTAATTCAACGTTTCCAGAAGTCGAGTTTGAACGGGAGCGCATGCTTAGCCAGGCCGCTTTAGCCAGTCTGACCGACGATCCGATGAATGCCCTTGTCCTTGGCTACCTAGAACTTTTTTACGGAGCCCATCCTTATAAGTACTCTCCCTATGGTTCACCTGCGGGGCTGGCGTCAATCAGCCGCCAGGATGTGACAAACTGGCAGAAGTATATATATCAGCCGGAGCATGTTGTAGTCTCAGTTGTGGGCAATTTTGACTCAGAAGAACTCCTGCCCCTGCTCAGGGAGGGTTTTGGGGATTGGGAGAGTGGATACAGCGCAGAGCCTGCCCCCCGTGAACAGGCGGAATTTGTCTATCCTGCAGAAAATCGGGAGATGGTAATCAATTTGCCGACTGAGGCGGCCTTTTTGATCATGGGCTATCCTGCCCCTGCATCCTTTGATGCAGACAGTGCGGCTATGGCTGTGATTAATGGCATACTTGGCGAAGGAATGTCTTCCCGCCTCTTTACCGAAATTAGAGACAAGCGGGGCCTGGCCTATACCGCCATCTCCCAGTATGATGAACGGCTAGGACCGTCGAATCTCTTGATTTTCCTGGCTACCCATCCCCAGAATGTAGAGCAGGCGAGGGAGCAAGTCCTAGCTGAACTTGGGCGCTTTGCAGTTGAGGGCCTAACGGAAGCCGAAATCGCCCATATCGCGACTTTGAAGCGGGGGACACATCTGATTCAAAATGAAACTAACATGAACCAGGCTACAATGCTTGCTTTAGCGGAAGTGACCGGCCGCGGCTATGAGTGGGTAGACGAGTATATGAACTTCTTCGCCGAGGTTACACCAGAAGATATTAAAGCGGCAGCCCAGAAGTATTTCCATAACTACACTGAGGTGTTGATAATACCATAAGTACTAAGTCTTCCGAGAAAGTTAACAGGAAGCAGCCTGTGACCACACCTGGTCACAGGCTGTTTTTTGGTCATGCAAGGAAGCCGGCAGGGGTTGTGCATGCTTGGAAGAATATGTGAGGACAGCCTTATGTAAGAAAAATGAGTTGAGGAGGGCGGAAGATGAAATTTTCGCTGAGATGGAGAATGCTGCTTTTGATCTTGATTTTGCTGGCAATTCCCATAGTCTCTTTAGGCATAAGCAATTACCGTTCATCCGTAAGTGCGCTGGCCGACAGCGTCCGTGACACGGCAAGGGGAACTCTGAAGGGCTCTGCCGATACAGCGGACATGTTTCTCAAGTCTGTGGAAGATGCTGTTACTATGCTAAGTTACGATACCGGTGTACAAAACAGCCATCTTGATGCGGATTTGGCTGCAAGGGCCCTGCAACTTTTTACAGCCCATCAGCAGTCCCATGGTGAAGCACTAAACGTGTTTCTTGGGACAAGGAACAAGGACTTTATATTCTACCCCCCCAGCTGACTTGCCTCCGGATTATGATCCCAGCTCCCGGGATTGGTATACCGGGGCAGTACAGGCAGGGAGAATAATCTGGACAGACCCCTATGTGGCTGCAGGTTCTGGCCGCTTGGTGGTTACAGTTGCCGCACCAGTATACAATTCCCGCGATGTTCAGGCCATAGGGGCGGCCGGCATCGATTTGGCCTTAGACAGTCTAGTGGAACTGATTTCCTCCAGACCGGTGGGCCAAGACGGTTATCTCATTTTGCTAGATGACAGCGGACAGGTGTTAGCCCACCCCGAGCAGGATCGGATCGGTAAAGCTTTTGATTCCCCCGAGCTTGTGCAGGCGTTTACATCCAACCTCTCCGGTGAGTTAGACTATGCTGAAGCAGGCGATGAGCGTTTCGCGGTCTTTACCACTGTGGAACGAACCGGATGGAAAATTGCCGCACTCATTTCCTACTCTGAGGCCCAGGTTCATGCTCAGGCACAGCTAAGGAGAACCCTGGCCATTGGCTTCGGCCTGCTGCTGGCTGCCTTGGCTATTGGCGCTGTCTTCTCCAATTATGTCCTGCTTAGACCTGTTTCTGATCTTGTGGAGGCGGCTGAAGAGATCGGTAAGGGAAATTTTACGGCAGAGTTGAAAACGGGAGGCGGAGACGAGCTGGGCCTCTTGGCAGACACCTTCGTCACGCTGCAGCGGGATATGGGCAAGTTAATTGCCGAGGTTAAGGCGGCCAGCGATACAACTGCCCAGCTGAGCCAGGCGGTATACAGATCCAGTCAGGAAATCAGTGCCTCAACTGAAGAGATGGCAGCTACCACCAATGAGTTTGCCGGTTCAGTTCAGCAGATGAGCGATCATGTTCAAACCATTGACGGTGAAGGAAATGCCATTCGGAATGTGGCCAGCCGGGGTCAGGGCCTGGTTTCTGAGGCAGTAGACCAGATGGCAGCTATTGAAGCGAGTTTTGGCGGACTGCACCAAAGCGTAGAGCAACTCGGAACGCGGTCTAGAGAAATCGGACAGATTACCGACATCATTCGGGGCATTGCGGAACAGACTAACCTTCTGGCTCTAAATGCGGCAATTGAGGCGGCGCGGGCTGGGGAACAGGGCCGAGGCTTTGCAGTGGTGGCAGAAGAGGTGCGCTCTTTGGCAGAACAGTCGGGGACTGCCACCGAGCAGATTGCTACTTTGGTAAAAGACATTAATGCCCTAATTGTACAGGTGATGCAGGAGGCCAATGACAGCATCACAGAGGTCAGGGCGGGTTCGGAGAGTGTCAGAGTCGCGGGTGAGACCTTTGCTGAAATCGGCAAGGCTGTAAACGATATCAGTGCCCGGATTCAGGAAGTGGCCTCAGTGGCACTTGAGCTTAGCAGCGGATCGGAAGAAATGGCGGCAGCAACCGAGGAACAGGCGGCCACCTTAGAGGAAATCACTGCTTCTGCCAATGAGTTGGCGGACCAGGCTGCAGTGCTGATGGACCTGACAAAAGGGTTTCAAATTTAGGCAAATAAAACTGAAGATCCCCGGATTCTGCCCCAAACTCCGTAGAAATTGAAAATGACGGCTCCAAATAATTCTGATAGAATGGATTTATCGAAAACACACTATCAGGTAATCAAAAGGAGCTGTCACGATGAAAGTATATCAAGAAAA
>JAAYOM010000056.1 GCA_012520315.1 Bacillota bacterium
CCCCTTTGGCCGACTTGGGTATCCCTCCACGCAAACAAATTATCAAATGGAGCCGGTGGAGGAAATCGAATCCACAACCTCTCGATTACAAGTCGAGTGCTCTGCCAATTGAGCTACACCGGCGAAACCAATTAAGAGTATAGCAACGTAACGCTCTTTTGTCAACTGCTTTTTGTCAAAAAATCTGCTTCAACTTATGTCACTGAATGCTCTCGCGTTTTTCCAGATAGCGTTCGAGTTTGCGCTTGACCCGCTGCAGTGCGTTGTCTATTGACTTAACATGGCGTCCTAACTCGTCGGCAATCTCCTGGTAACTCTTGCCCTCCAGGTAATACATCAAAACTTGCCACTCAAGTTCACTGAGGAATTCTACCATCTTGCTTTCGATGTCTACGAATTCTTCTCGGCTGATCACCAGTTCCTCAGGATCCGTTACCTTCGAGCCAGAAATCACATCAAGGAGCGTACGATCGGACTCTTCGTCATAGATAGGCTTATTTAGAGAAACGTAAGAGTTGAGCGGAATGTGCTTTTGGCGAGTGGCTGTTTTGATGGCTGTAATAATCTGGCGGGTAATGCACAGTTCTGCAAAAGCTCGAAATGAGGCTAATTTATCGGGGCGGAAATCTCGAATGGCCTTATAAAGACCAATCATTCCTTCTTGAATAATGTCTTCCCGATCAGCACCAATTAAAAAATAAGAGCGTGCTTTGGCCCGCACAAAGTTCTTGTACTTGTTAATCAAGTGCTCTAACGCTTGATCATTGGCATCTCGGGCCAACTGAACAATCTCTTCGTCACTTAGACTTTCGTACATATCATAGTATCTCTTTGGTGCATTAGCACTCACCATCGATCGCCTCCACCTCAAGTGTTACCGCACACAGTTTGTCCCAATGACACAAGCTTATTATACACTAAGGCTTGGGGAGGGTCAAGATAACATGCCCCTTTGCCGGACTACCTCAGACATGAGCAAGGCCGCGGCAACTGATGCGTTCAGCGAGTTAATCCGGCCCCGCATGGGCACGGAGGTTAGGAAGTCACACTTCTCCTTGATCAGACGGCTCAAACCCGATCCTTCACTGCCTATAACCAATCCAATGGGACCTGTTAAGTCTTGGGAAAAGCAGCTGGCCCCTGCCATATCTGCACCAACTATCCAATATCCGGCTTGCTTGAGAGTGTCAATCGTATTGGCCAGGTTGGAAACCCTACAGACCGGTACATAGTTGGCAGCACCGGCCGAGGACTTCATCACTGTCTGGGTCACAGGTACCGCCCTTCTTCTTGGAATAATCACCCCGTCAATGCCCATAGCCTCACCGCTGCGAATGATTGACCCCAAGTTATGGGGATCCTGAATGCCGTCGAGCAGAATTAGAAACGGCGCCCAAGCGGAATTCTCCGGACTGCGCATCACATCTTCCAGCTCCGCATAGGCTACACCTGCCATTTGGGCCAAGACACCTTGATGATTTGGTCCGGCACTGAGCTTATCCAGGAGGGAGCGTTCTACTTCTGTAACCACAACACCTTTTTCCTTGGCCAGTGCGAAAATCTCCCGAACAGAGCCTTGTCTTGAACCCTTGGCCACTAAAATCTTATTGATCTCTCTTCCCGAGCGCAATGCTTCTATTACTGGCTGACGCCCTACTATATCACCCACTGAGTTTCGCTACCTCCCTTTCCTAAGAGTCCTGAGTTGGGTCAATTGTGCCGAGAAGCTCTGCCAGACGCCCGGTCTGACCCGTCAGGTAGAGGTACCCGATTAGGGCTTCTAGGCCAGTGCTGTACCTGTATTCTACCGCATCGCCGCGATAGCTCATCCCGCCCTTGGCGTTTCTGCCTCTGCGGACAATGTTCCTTTCATCTTCCGTTAATTCAGGCTCCCAGGCATGCACAATTTCTGCCTGACGGGAGGCCTGAACATACTGTACCGCCATGCGATGCAGCTTGTGCATTTTAGCCGGATAGGCAGCCAGTTTTGTACGAATATACAGCTCATAAACGGCATCGCCCACATAGGCCAGGACAAGGGGAGAAAGCTCCCTGGGGTTTAGCTCAGGATCTACAAACAATATTACACCTTCCATCTCGGGCCTTCCGGCGTATCTTCAATAGTCACACCTAAGCCGGCCAATTGATCCCTGATCTGGTCAGCCAAGGCAAAGTTTTTCTGTTTTCTCAGTTCCTGCCGCAGTTCAAGCAACAGCTCCATGAGAGCCTCAACCAAACCGGAATCCTGGGCCTGCTCTGTCTGCAGTACGCCCAGAACATCTCCTGCAAACTTTTGGAAAATGTCAAAAGCCTTTTGCAGAACCTGCCGGGTGCGGCCGCCTTGGTGCTTATAACCATTGACTTCCCGCACCACTTCAAACAACACGCCAAAGGCCCTGGCAGTATTAAAATCATCAGCTAGTGCAGAAATGAACTCCTCTTCAAATTGGACCAGATTTTCCAGGGTTTTTTTGTCAAAGTCTGTTAGCTCTTTCTCCTCTGCCCGTTCCATATCAATCTTGAGGTGGCGGAAGGAGTCGTTCAGTCGTGTCCAGCCTTTGCCCACTTCTTCCAGTTTGCCCTCATAATACTCCAGCGCAGAACGATAATGGGCAGACAGCAGATAAAAGCGCAAGAGCTCCTGAGGATAACGTTTGGTCAACTCCCGAAGGGAAATGACATTGCCTATGGACTTAGACATCTTGGTATCCTTTAGGTTAACCATACCGTGATGCACCCAATAACGGGCCAGCTCACTGCCTGTGGCTGCTTCAGACTGGGCAATTTCATTTTCGTGGTGGGGAAAAATCAGTTCATCTCCTCCGCCGTGAAAATCAAAGGCTTCACCTAGATACTTCAAACTCATAGCCGAGCATTCGATGTGCCAGCCAGGTCTCCCATCGCCCCAGGGGCTTTCCCAGGCCGGTTCTTCTGGTTTGGCCTCTTTCCACAGGGCAAAGTCTACAGCATCCTTTTTGGCCGGATCCACTTCGAAGCGGGTACCCTCCCTGAGCTCCTCCAATCTCTGCTTACTCAGCTTGCCGTAGTCAGGAAAGGACGCCACGTGGAAAAATACATCGCCATTAGCCACATAGGCGTTCCCCTTTTCTACCAGTTTTTCCACCAGGCCAATAATCTCGGGCATATGCTCCGAAACCTTAGGATAGACATCTGCCCTTTCCACGCCGAGGGCATCCATGCTGGCCAGATACTCTGCAATGTAACGTTTAGAAATCTCCAGTGCAGGCACTCCTTCTTCCGCGGAGCGGGCAATGATCTTATCATCTACATCGGTGAAGTTTGTGACGTGAAAGGTCTCATAACCCAGCATCCTGAAGAAACGCTTGATTACATCCCACACCACAACGGGCCTCGCATGCCCAAGATGGGTGTCGGAGTAAGGGGTTACACCGCAGACATAGATGCTGACTTTGCCCGGTTCACGGGGTATAAATTCTTCCTTTTTCTGCGTCATGGTATTATAAACCTGAATCTTTGTCATCTTTCTTACCTCCCAGCTAACTAACAAATAACCCCCGTCTCCGTTACAGAGACGAGGGTCGCGGTTCCACTCTGTTTCCACATGCATTGCCCAAGCAATCCATATAGCACTCAACAAGCTATAACGGGCCTACCCGTCCAACGCTACTGGCGAACGTTCACGTTGGAGGATCAGGGGTGCACTTCACTGAGTTGGCCGCAGAATACTTCCACCGAGTGTATTCCTCTCTAGGCGGTCTGCCCCGCATTCCCCGCGAGGTTGCCTCACTTACTCTCCCCATCATCTCCGCTTTGAAATTGATAAGCCCATTATATGCAAAGTGTCCTGTGCCTGTCAACTATGCCTGCCGCTAAGTTAAAGGGGGAATCAACGATCTTTAAAAATAGGATCTCTCTTGTCTACAAAGGCCCTTAACCCTTCACGACCATCTTCTGTTGCCAGGCATTTGCTGAAGAAATTTGCTTCCTGCTCCCCATGGCTCGGGCTCACACCGGTACCCGAGGCTGCGATGGCCCGTTTGGCAAGGGTTAGGATTGGCCCGGATTTCTTTGCTAATTCCTCGGCCAGCTCAGTCGCGGCCAGAAGCAATTGCTCAGGGGGAAGTACTCGCGATACTAGCCCAGATCCTAAGGCTTCCTGGGCAGAAAAACGTTTGCCTGTAAAGATCCACTCCTTGGCTTGAGCTGTCCCTACAATGCGGGGCAGTCGCTGGGTGCCGCCAAAGCCAGGAATGATACCCAGGTTGAGCTCCGGCTGACCAAAGGCTGCCTGTTCCGACGCTAAGCGCAAATCACAAGCTAAAGCCAGTTCACAGCCTCCGCCTAGCGCATAGCCGTTCACCGCGGCAATAAAGACTGCCGGGTGATCTTCGATCGCCTGAAAAACCCTGTTGCCCAAGGCAGAAAACTGCTTAGCTGCTTGACAATCCATATCGGCCATGGCCCGAACGTCGGCACCGGCAGCAAAGGCTTTGCCCTGACCTGTCACGACTACGGCTTTAACCTGTTCTTCTTTAAAGTGCTGTAAAATGGTCTCCAGTTCTGTCAGGACCGTCTCATCGATGACATTCAATTTGTCAGGACGGGCCATTTCCAAAAGGGCCCATCCCTTTTGCATGGTTATCTGAAAACACTGCAGATCCATAATACCCTCCTCTGGATTTAGTTATATGCAAAGAAACCTTGCTTTGTCTTGCGGCCGAGATGCCCTGCCCTTACCATCTTACGCAGAAGCGGCGCCGGACGGTATTTGTCCTCGCCCAACTCCCGATGCAGGGTCTCCATAATAGCCAGGCAAATATCTAAACCCACTAGATCGGCCAAGGCCAAAGGTCCCATGGGATGATTGGCACCTAGACGCATAGCAGTATCGATGTCCTCGGCAGATGCAACACCTTCGGAAAGCACAAACACAGCTTCGTTGATCATGGGAATCAGCAGGCGATTGACCACAAAGCCAGGCGACTCCTCCACCAGGACGGGCGATTTGCCCAGCGACTCTGTAAAATCTTTGACCTTATCCACACATGCTTGGGATGTAAAGGGAGTGCGTACTACCTCCACCAGCTTCATGACTGCAGCCGGATTAAAGAAATGAATTCCCACCACCCGCTCGGGATGGGGCACATGGGCTGCAATCGCAGTTATGCTCAAGGCAGATGTGTTTGTGCCAAGTATGCATTCTGGCGAGCAAATCTCACTTAGGGATGCGAAGATGTCTTTCTTTGCCCCCAAATCCTCCAAAGCTGCTTCAATTACGAGCTCTGCATCCTTCAGTTCTGCCAGATCGTCTGTAGCAGTAATGCGGCCCAAAAGCTCATCTCTGCGGGCTGCGTCAATGCGCTCCCTGTCTACTTGGCGGTTCAGTCTTTTTTCAACGGCAGCCAGACCTTGCTCGGCCCTGGCCTTGTCAACATCAATCAAAACTACCTTTCCTACCTGGGCTGCCACTTCGGCAATGCCGCTTCCCATGGTTCCTGCACCAATTACACCAATTTTCATCATCGCTTTGCACACACCTCCGCACTGTTTGGAGCTAGATCATTTCTACTACTGTGGCGTAGCCCTGTCCGCCTCCTATGCAGAGGGTAGCTAGACCACGCTTGAGGCCCCTTTGCTGGAGGGCATGGAGCAAAGTGACCAGAATTCTGGCACCGCTGGCGCCAATCGGATGGCCTAAGGCAATGGCCCCGCCATTGACATTTACTTTAGCCGGATCCAGCTTTAACTCCCGGGCTACCGCCAACGACTGGGAGGCAAAGGCCTCATTGGCTTCAATCAAATCAAGATCATCAATTGTTAAATCCGCCTTGGCAAGGGCCTTACGGCTTGCTTCAACCGGACCTATTCCCATAATGGCAGGATCAACACCAGAAGCAGCATAGCTTAGTATACGGGCCATGGGCATTAAGCCGAGTTCCTTGGCCTTTTCACCTGACATCACCAAAAGGGCTGCAGCACCGTCATTGATGCCGGAGGCATTGCCTGCAGTAACTGTTCCATCCTTCTTGAACGCCGGTCTCAGTTTGCTTAAGCCTTCAGCGGTCACACCTGCCCTAGGATATTCATCGTGGGCGAAGCGAATAGGATCTCCTTTACGCTGTGGAATGATTACCGGCACTATTTCATTGGCAAAACGGTTTTCCGCCTGTGCAGCCTGGAACTTCTGCTGGCTCTCCGCGGCAAATTCATCCTGTTCTGTGCGGCTGATATTCCAGCGCTCAGCAATGTTTTCTGCCGTAATTCCCATGTGTACGTCATTAAATGCACACCAGAGGCCATCTTTGATCATTACATCCACAAGTTCGCTATGGCCCATGCGGGCTCCCCAGCGGGATTTCAGATCGGCATAAGGTGCCATGCTCATGTTTTCCATACCGCCTGCCACATACATGTGGCCGTCTCCGGCCCGAATAGCCTGGGCGGCCAGTCCAACTGCCTTTAAGCCCGAACCGCAAACTTTGTTAACTGTATAAGACGGTACGCTTTCAGGAACTCCCGCCTTAATGGCAGCCTGCCGTGCGGGATTTTGCCCCTGGGCAGCCTGTAAGACATTGCCCAAGATGACCTCGTCAATCTTCTCTGCCGAAATTCCCGTCTTCTCTAGTATCTCCTCAATTACAATCGCGCCTAATTCCGCAGCTGACACATTCTTCAATGTTCCGCCAAAACTGCCTATCGCAGTACGAACCGCTTTGACAATTACTACCTCTTGCATCATACTCCTCCTTCGATCTTTTTCTTGGCGTTACGCCTTCTCCGTTCTAGATTCGCCGGTTCAATGGCCCGATTTTCTTTGGCTTCAAGGAGCTGTGCCACACCGGTATACATCTGCTCATCGCCATTGGCTGATTCCCAGCCGTCGTCAATATACTGGGGTTCTGCATAGGTGGCAATAACCCCTTCGTAATTGCGCAATACCACTTTAGTTGGTGACATGCTGATTAGGTACTGGGGCATGACAGGTGTCTTCCCTCCGCCTCCCGGCACGTCCACAACAAAGGTGGGAACAGCGTAGCCGGAAATATGGCCCCTCAGTGCTTCCATAATTTCCAGCCCCTTGGACACTTTGGTCCGGAAGTGTTCGATGCCCATGGACAAATCGCACTGATAGATGTAGTAAGGCCGTACCCGTATGCGAACCAGACCCAGCATGAGCTCTTTCATGATTTGCGGATTGTCGTTTACCCCCCGCAAGAGCACAGTCTGGTTGCCGACAGGAATACCTCCGTCCACAAGTTTCTGGCAAGCTTCAGCAGCTTCCGCCGTAATCTCCTTGGGATGGTTAAAGTGTGTGTTTAGCCAGATCGGATGGTACTTCTTCAGCATATTAACTAAGTCATCTGTAATTCGCTGGGGCATCACCACGGGAGTGCGGGTGCCAAGCCGAATAACATCTACATGGGGGATCTCCCGCAGGCGTTTAATTATCTCCTCGAGCCGATGATCTGCCATCAAAAGCGCATCGCCGCCAGAAAGGAGAACATCGCGCACCGCCGGGGTATTTTTGATGTACTCAATTCCCTGCTCGATGTACTCCCACGCCAGGCCTGAATCATGCTGGCCTGCAAAGCGGCGCCGGGTACAATGCCGGCAATACATAGAACATTGGTCTGTAATCAAAAAGAGGACCCGATCAGGATAACGATGGGTTAAGCCTGGTACCGGAGAGTCCGCGACCTCATCGAGGGGGTCCTGCATATCTGCTGTGCCGGCCATCGTCTCATAAATGGTAGGAATAGCCTGGCGCCTAACCGGACAGGCCGGATCGTCAGGATCCATCAGCGAAGCATAGTAGGGGGTGATCCCCATCCTAAACACTTCTAAGACCTTGTTGATGCTTGCCTTTTCTTGATCGGTTAAGGGAACAATCCGCTCTAGATCCTCCACCTGCTGGATGCGGTTTCTTACTTGCCAATGCCAATCATGCCATTCAGCTTCACTGCAGCCCCACTGCTGCCATGGTTGCCTGTGCAAAGCCAAAACCTCCTTTACTGCCTCATTTAAAGTCCCGACACATCCATATCTCTTAGTTCAGGGGATAGGACGATCTCGGCTTCGGTGGCTGATTGAATCTCCTCCACCGTAAACTCGGGATTTTTCTCGAGCATGATCACGCTGCCGTCTTTAATCTCAAAGACACCCATGTCGGTAACAACCAAATTCACTTGATTTGTCGCAGTCAAGGGCAGTCTGCATTTTTTCAGGAGCTTCGGTTCACCTTGCTTGGTCACATGAGTTGTTGCTACAATGACACGTCTTGCCCCCACAACCAAATCCATGGCGCCACCCATGCCGGGCACCATTTTTCCAGGCACCATCCAGTTGGCCAAATTCCCGTCAGCGTCTACTTCCAAAGCCCCAAGCACGGTCACATCTACATGGCCGCCCCTGATTATGGCAAACGACATGGCGCTGTCAAAGAAGGCGCCGCCAGGCAGGATAGTTACAGGCTGACCGCCGGCATTAACCAGGCAGGGGTCCTCTTGGCCCGGTTCTGGATTGGGGCCAAGTCCGACAAAGCCATTTTCCGATTGCAGTGTTACGTTGACGCCAGGAGGAATAAAGTCATTAACCATGGTAGGCAGCCCGATGCCTAAGTTGACAACGTCCCCGTCCTTCAGTTCTTGGGCAATACGGCGGGCAATAAGTACCCTCTTTTGTCTGTTATCCACCTAATTCGCCCCCTTTGTCAAAAAATCAATGAAAATACCGGGAGTTACAACCTCACCTGGATCAATCTCCCCCACTTCCACAATTTCTTCCACCTCTGCAATTACACAGTCGGCAGCCATGGCCATGAGTGGATTAAAATTACGAGTGCTCTTCCGGTAAATAAGGTTGCCTTTGCGGTCTGCCTTCCAGGCCTTAATCAGGGCAAAATCTGCAGGAAGCGGTTTTTCCAAGAGGTAGGTCCTGCCATCCACCTCGACATGCTCCTTCCCTTCCGCCACAATCGTCCCTACGCCCGTGGGGGTGAGAACCCCTCCTAAACCCGCGCCTGCACAGCGGATTCTTTCTGCCAGCGTGCCTTGGGGAACCAGATCAACCTGAATTTTTCCCTCAATCATTTTCCGGCCTGTTTCAGGATTCGTACCAATATGGCTGACAATCAGATGCTTGACCGCATCAGCTGAAATAAGCATACCGATACCATCGCCTTGTAAGCCTGTGTCATTGCAAATCACTGTCAAATCCCGTACGCCTTTCTTAACCAGCTCCCGCACTAGATTGACAGGCGTGCCGCAGGTCATAAATCCTCCAATCATGACTCTGCTTCCATCGGTCACTTTCCCAACCACTTCTTTCAGCGACAAAATCTTCGGCAATTCTTTGCCCTCCCCGTAATAGACTTATGTTTTGCGAGCAGGCAAGCCCAGAATCTCCCTGGCCTCATCAGGTGTGGCAACTTCCCTGCCGAGCTCTTTGGCAATCCTGGCTATTCTAGCCACTAGCTGAGCATTGCTCATAGCCAGTTCACCCTTGTAGAAATAAATGTTATCTTCGAAGCCCACCCGCACATGGCCGCCCATGGCGATTGCCGCCATTGCCAGCGGGGTTTCATGCCTGCCTATTCCCGAAACTGTCCAGGTCGCACCTTGGGGAATGGAATCCACCAGGAAGCTGAGGTTCCTCACACTGCCTCCCATCGCGCCGGGGACGCCTAGGACAAAATTGAAATGCAGGGGCGGTTTCACCACACCGTCTCTGACTAGGCGCAGGGCATTGTCAATCATGCCCGCTTCAAAAACCTCAAACTCAGGCTTTACTCCCCGCTCCTGCATCATCCGGGCTGCTTTTACGTAAAAATCTTGGGGATTAGAGAAGATGTCCTCACCAAAATTGCAACTTCCCGTTGACAACGTCGCCATTTCTGGATTCAGCTCCACCGGTTGCAAGCGTTCTTCGGCAGTGTGCCAAGTTGCTCCGCCCGTGGACGGCTGGAAAATGACCGGGCATTTGGAAGTGACAATATTTTGGATCTCTGCATAGATCGTCCGGTCCTGAGTGGGGCTGCCATCTGCCTGGCGGGCATGGACATGGACAATGGATGCTCCTGCCTCATAGGCTTCCTGGGCCGCCTGGCCAATTTCCTCAGGAGTAATCGGCAAATTCGGCTGCTGCTGCCGAGAAACTTCAGCCCCGGTCAACGCCGCGGTAATAATCAACTTTGACACATTGATCACCCCCTTCTTTGCTTGTCTTTAGGCACCACACATACACCTTTGGCTTGAGCTACAACGATTGGTTCATCCAAAACATCCATGGCGGAAGGGGACAAACCTGGCTCTGTAGGCCTTGTAATTTGCTTATAGGCGGTGAACTCCATTTTGCGTGAAGTGTTGCCCACCTCTGTAATCTCACCTACAGCTTCAATGAAATCCCCTGCATAAACAGGTGCCCTAAACTGTACATCACTATAGGTCAAAAACAAGCCCTCATCACCGTCATGGCGAATCAAAAGCTCGGTTGCAACATCGCCAAAGAGCTGCAATACAAATGCACCGTCCACCAGCTCTCCCCCATAATGGGCTTGGGAGGCGCTGACCCGAACACGAATTTTGCTTTTCATTGCTTATTACCCCTCTCTGCATCATTTGCTGTTTTTATAACCTTCTTGCCAACTCTCTGGCAATGAAGGTACTCACATGGCGGGCGGTTGTCCCAGGACCAAATCCAGCGTCAAAACCAAGTTCAGCAGCTAAGGCCCGATCAATGCGAGGTCCGCCCACAACCATAATGAGCTTTTCTCGCAGATTCTCCGCTTCCGCCATTTCAATTAGCTCCGTTAGATTCTGAATATGTACGTTTTTCTGTGTTACAACCTGTGAAACGAGGATTGCGTCGGCCTTAACTTCGACCGCTTTTTGCAAAAGCACTTCATTGGGAACCTGACTCCCTAAATTGTATGCTTCAATCATAGGATAGCGTTCTAGACCGTAGTCTCCGTCATAGCCTTTCATGTTCATGATTGCGTCAAGGCCTACCGTATGGGCGTCCGTTCCTGTGCAGGCCCCTACTGCCACTATCTTGCGGCCGATCTCTTCTGCGATGAAGGAGTTGACTTCCTCGAAGGTCATTGCCTCCTCACCGGCATCTGCCACAGAGATTTGATCCAGATCTACGCTGTGCCGACAGCTTCCGTACAGGATAAAATGGCTGAATCCGTGGAGATCCTTCATGCTTACGACCTGGACAGCCTCAAGGCCCATCTGGGCAGCCAAACGCTTCGCAGCCTCCATGGCCGTTGGCCCCGCAGGTACCGGCAAGGTAAAACTCATTTGGACCTGGCCGTCACCCCACGCATCACCGTAGGGTTTAATTACATTATCCTTTGGTTTCAAAACGGTCTCCCCTTCCCTGCACCAGTTTTAATACCTAATTCCTGCTGCATCCTGTTCATAAAAGGATTGCTGTAGTCAATGCCCTTGCGGATCACTCCCTCTCCGCCCTTGCCGCCTGCCTCTGGACGTTTGATGTCAGCAAAGTATCCCTGGCTGATTGCCCGTTTCAGGCCTTTGGCCTCAATTTCTGTCAAGAAATCTACCACCTGGGAGAGGATGGCGGCTGAGCGCTGCTGAATGATGCCGTCAGGCCTGAAGCTGATTTCCTGCGCCAAGTCCCTGGCATTTTCCATCACATACTGGGCGTTTTCAATGCTCAAGATCCGATCGCTTAGATGGGGTGTGTGAATAGCCTCTGTCAACATCCCCAAGAGATGAATGCTCTGTCCGGTCATAACCGAAGCCAGATTAAACATGGCGTTTTGGACATGACCCATAAAAATGTCGCCCGTCATGTACTTGGTCGGGGGCATATACTTTAAAGGCGCCTCCGGGAAAATCTGCCGAATAGTCTGGGCTGTAGCCAACTCGTAGAGAAAACCGTTTTTCATTTTGGGATCAAGTTCAAAGGCATGTCCCAAACCAAGCTGCCAATTTTGCAGTCCAGCGGCCAAACCCATCTGTTCATTAATAAAGTTGGATGCCAATACAGTATGGGCATGCTCGAAGGCATCTGCTGTGGTTAGGTAATTATCCTCGCCGGTGTTGATAATAATGCCGGCATAGGCATTAATCATCCTGGAAAAGTACTGGTCGGCAAAGGTGCGATCCATGTTGATATCACGGAATAAAATACCATACATGGCATCGTTGAGCATCATATCCAGCCGCTCTAATGCGCCCATAGCCGCAATCTCGGGCATACAGAGCCCTGAACAGTAATTGACCAGCTGTATGTAGCGGCCTACCTCTTCGCTTACTTCATCTAAAGCCTCACGCATTACCTTAAAATTGGCCTGGGTCGCATAGGTGCCTCCAAAACCTTCTGTAGTAGTGCCGTAGGGGACATAATCCAGGAGGCTCTGGGCTGTTGTGCGGATTACGGCAATAATGTCCGCCCCTTGCCGAGCGGCAGATTTGGCCTGTTCTACGTCTGCAAAAATATTGCCGCTGGCTACAATAACATATTTCAACGGCTCTCGGCCCAGCCCCAGCTTCTCTTTAAGAGCTTCCCGCCTCTGACGCTGTCTTGAAATGGCGGCCAAGGCCTGATTCGTGTAGTCCTCCTCCGCCTGGGCTACACGGTTCGGCTCTTGCGTCTCCAAATCTGTAAGGCGCAAACCGCGGGCACATTCCTCAGCGATTTGCTGGGGAGTTCTATCCAGAGCGACTGCTGCGTTGGCAATCCAGTACGAAATGCCCCTGTCGAGGCAGCCTGCCCCATTCACCTGATCGACAACCACATTTGCCAGGGGAACACCGGCGTGGTTTGCGCCGTCAATACCATAGAGACGGGCTACCGTACGCTCCACGCTCACTGTAGTATTAAGTTCAATATCTGCCTGGACACCTTGGGCGATCGAGCGGGCTAAATGCCTTGCCTTGCGAACTTTTTCTTCATCCAGTGCTAATAACTGATTACTCATCCGTGCTATCCCTCTCTTCTGGGTTCATACTGGGTTCAAGGAGCTCCCTGGCTCTGGCAATTACTGCTTCATCAAGGCCCAAAGCCTCTGCCACAATAGCCGCATCGCTCCCTTGGACAGTTGAAGGATCTGCCTCTTCTAGTCTATAGTCTATACAGCGCTGCAGAGAATCCGCCTGCACCCGTCTAAGCCTATCCCGATCCAGTCCCTTGACACGGAGGTGGTAAACCCCCTTAACACGCGGCAAGGCTGGAAAGTGGGTTGTAATTACTGTAATCGTCCGCTCTTCAATAAGATATTCAATGATTGCCTGGGCAACAGCCGCACCTTCCACCGGATTTGTTCCATGGGCAATTTCATCAACCAGGATCAGGCCATCCTCCCTCGAACGTTCCATCACATCCCGCAAGAAAGACACTTCTCCGGCAAATGCGCTTAAACCCTTAGGAATAGCCGCCGTGGCTAAATGGGCTCTGATAAAGTCCCGGGGGCTAAACTCCAGCCCTTGGGCAGGTACTAAAAGACCATGTTGGGCCATGGCAATTAACAGTCCTATTGTCCTTAGGCTCGCGGTTTTTCCACCCATATTCGGCCCGGTTATTAACGTCACCCCAGGTGAGATCCGTAGGCTGAGGGGAGTGTAGTTACGGCCTGCCAGCCTCACCTCTTCCTCCAGCAAGAGATGTCTGCCTGCTTCAATTTGAATTGCCGGTTCAGTGCACAGCTTAGGCTTAATCCCGCCGATCTCAGCTGAAAATCTGCCTTTAGCTACTGTAAGATCTAAGGAGGCCAGCTGCTCCAAGACCTTGTCTAACCGGGAGCTGTGCTCTGCCACCTTTTGGCTAAGTTCCCTGCGAATCTGCTCTTTCAGCCCTTCCTCTGTTTCCCTCACCTTGCCAAGCTTCTGCTTCATCCGAGCCTCGGTCTCATTTTCAATCAGCTGAAAGGTGACAATATCCGCGGTTTCCTGAACTTTCTCCAGCTCCGGTATTTCCTGCAGCCGAGCTATTTTCTCACGCTCCCCGACACTCACTGCAATTTTGCCTTCCATGGACAAGAGGCGGCCTAATGTCTGAATCAGTTTGTTGTCTACAGCTGCCCGCCCTTTGGCCAGGGCACTTTCCAGCATGACACGCTCTTGGCGGATCTCAGCCAATTCTTTATTGTAAGCATCAGAGATGTAAAAACTTTCCTGCCCCCCTTGGCCAATGCTTAACGCTTCCCGGCAGGAGGCGCACTGTTCTAGAGGTTCAGGCAGCAGAAATGTCCACTGTAACCTTTCTAGCTCCCACTGAATTTTCTCCGCCGTGTACAGCAGTTTCTTGATCTCGTAAAACTCTGTATCATCCAGGATAATCCCTTGCCTGCTGCGCTTAATGCTTAGGCCAATGTCCCGGACTGTCCCTAGCAGGAAATGGAGATTATCTGCTTGTTTTGGGTCCTCTTTCAGATCTGCACAGATACGCTCCAGGCGCGTGAGTTCCTGTTCAAGTTCGGCTGCCTGTCCCTTGCCAAAGGCACCTGCCTGCCGCGTGCGGGCTCGCCCCAAAGACGAGGCGGGCCTTATTTGGGACCAGACTTGATCAAAACCTAGCTGACGCCGGGTTTCAGTATCAAGAAATTCCATTAAAATCCTCCTCCTCAGGCCTGTAGCGCATCCCTAAATTCAAGTCAAAGGCAGGAATCGGATCTACAGTACATCCCACATCTCTAAGCAGCTGCAAAGGATCTGCCAGTCCGTAGCGGCTGCTGAATGGATTTACCGTGACAGCGCTGATGTGGATGGAATCCAGCACTTGCAAAGCAGATTGATAGGCATCTAAGCTGTGAAAACTCTGCGGACCCAAAAAGACTGCGGTCGGGTCCTGGACCAATATATTAATGGACGAAAGCTGATGTGCACCTGCCAAAACTCTCGCAAGCACACTGTCGGTGAGCATTCCCCGTACAAAGACTGCACGTGTTGACAGGTCTATCAGCTCAGGCAGGGTTTCCGTATGAAAAAACTCCTGATTGGTAAGGACAGCTTGTACACCTTTTTCTCCAAGCAAGACGAGCTTAACATCTGGATCTTTGGACAGGCCGTATTCGTGCTGAATCAAATCAGCCTGGGCCTGATTCTGCCAAGCCGGCAGCTGCAGGATCCTTAACTGATGCCTCAGTTTCTCAAGCAGTCGGCGGCGATCCCAGCTGGCTTCAGCCCCTGCTGCCAATACAGTGGTGTCTGTCACCATAGGCGCTGCCAAAGAACGGCGGTCGACGGCGCCGTCCACAATAAACAGATCTACACCCAGACCTTCCAGTTGGTCTTTAACCAGGGCCAATTCCTGGCGAGTGCCAGGTCCTGCAAGCAGGGTCTCACCGGCACTGAGGGCCCGTGCCAGGAACACTTCCCCCAGCGGAGTTGTGACCCCGGTAGCTTGCAGGATTTCATAGTCTAGACCGCTAGCGAGAAGCAAAGACCTGGCATTAGCTACAATCTGCCCAGGGCTGAGTAAAATCTTAGGCTTGGCATGGTGAAAGAGGCTGTCACTTGGTTCACCGTCAAGCCCGATCGTTGTCATGGCAACGCCGATATCCAGCTGCCTGGCCTCCATGATCAGCTGGTTGAAAGTAAAGGTTTTGCCGGTGTTTTTCCCCATCCCAATCAATGAGACGGATCGGAAACCCGAGTCCAGTATCTCTTTTAAAAACACCAGCACCAACGCCCCTTCCTACTGACAAGCCCCTAGACGTATATTTCTGAGAACAACTGACGCAGCTTAGGGTTTTCCCGCAGCACCTCAAGGGTGATCTCGGCATGGTTCTTGGTATAGCCGTTGCCGATCAGCATGTTGACATCTTTACCGACCCCCTCCGCGCCGAGAGCGGCAGCGGTGAAGCTTGTAGCCATGCTGAAGAAGTATACTGTTCCCCCATCACGGGTGCACAGTATTGAGGTCATTTCTGTCTGAGGAATATTCACACAGTTTATGGTCAGATCAGCAAGCCTGCCTCCAGTTGCAGCCTGAAAAGCCTGCAAGGATTGAACTGGCTTTGTAGCATCTGCGTCCAGGACTGCATCAGCCAAGGCAAGCCTGCGAATTCTCTCTAGCGCTGCTTCGCCATAGTCCATGGCAATTACTTGGCCTGATACGCCCGCCCGCTTGCGTGCCTCGTGAAGGCACAGGCTCCCCGACTTTCCGCCGGCCCCCACAATTAAGACAGTATCGCCCGGTTTCACCAGCTTGGCGGTCTGGGCAGGGGCCCCGGCCACATCCAGGGCCGCCAAAGCAAGCTTTTGCGGGAGATCGTCAGGCAGCACTGCAAAAATTCCGCTGGCAAAGAGGATGGCTTGTCCCTCGATATCCACCTGGGCCGTATCGAGGTGAATGGTCTTTATCTTCTCAATAACCAAGGGAGTCAAGGTCAAAGAAACCAGTGATGCAATGCGATCGCCTGGCTTTATGTCCCGCTTGCCCTGCAGATCCTCGCCAATTGACCTGACTGTGCCAATAAACATTCCGCCCGATCCGGTCACCGGATTGTGATGCTTCCCTCTAGTATCCACAATAGCCTGCATGATCTGGGCAATCCGGTCTTTGTCATCCCCGGCCTCCTGTCGGATCTGGGTGAAACTTGCCGAATCGATATTCAAAGTCTCAACATCGACCAGGATCTCGTTCGATCTGATCTCCATACTGTTATCAAGGCGCTCGGCCCCCTGCGGAAGGGAACCCAGCGGCTTGATCACCCGATGGGTGCCAAATGGACAAGCTGTAGTCACTGACATACTCCCCTTTACGAATTTCATGTGAATTGTTTTACAGTTTCTTTAATAATAACATATACCCATCCACTTTTGAAGTAGCGCTTCAAAAATGAATGGGTACATCTAACAATCTTAATCAACTGAACTGCGCGAGTGAGACAACTGCCTGTGCTGCTATCCCCTCTTCACGGCCTACAAAACCCAACCCTTCGGCGGTGGTGGCCTTCACATTAATCTGAGCCTCAGTTATAGCCAAGACCTGGGCCAGCTTAGTCTTGATCTCACCTTTCCAACGTCCCAGCTTGGGCTTTTGAGCCATAATCGTAATGTCCAGATTATTGATGACAAAACGTTCCTGAGCTAGAATTACTAATACCTCTTCCAGAAGGGCTATACTGGAGATGTCCTTGTATCTGGCATCTGTATCTGGAAAGTGTTCTCCGATATCTCCCCGTCCCATAGCTCCCAACAGGGCATCCATCACCGCATGGGTGACTACATCTGCATCGGAATGTCCTAAGAGGCCATGGTCATGGGGAATCTCGACCCCGCCAAGGATTAGGGGCCTGTCCACAACCAGACGATGAACATCGTAACCGAAGCCCACTGCAACTTTGTTCCTGCCCGGCAGATCCTCGGGAGTTGTAATTTTGCTGTTGGCATAGTCCCCTTCTACAATGTGGACAGGATGACCAAATGCTTCTACAACTCCGCAGTCATCAGTTGCGGTGATACCTTTGGCCCTGGCATCTTCGTAGGCTTGTACCACCAATTTGTAATCAAAAATCTGAGGAGTCTGCATCGCCCACAGCTCCGAGCGCTCTGGCGTTTCCAGCACCAAGCCCTTTTGAACCCTTTTGATTGTGTCCGTGACCTTTACAGCGACTCCCACTGCCAGATGCTTCTTTACCGCTTCTATGCCGCGGCGTACCAAATCTGGCTTAATAAAAGGCCTGGCCCCATCATGGATAATCACCCACTTCGTATCCGGTGCTAAGGCCATCAGACCTAAGTAGACGCTGTCTTGCCGCTCTGCGCCGCCTAGAACAACTCTCGCCTCTTTATCTTTCAGAATCTCCTGCATCAGAGTTTCGATCCGGGGCCGATCCTCCTCTTTAGTTACCACAACTACTTCTGACACTTCCTCCAGAGAGCCAAAACAGGCCAGACTATGGGCTAAAACCGGTTTTCCGGCAAGGGGTAAGAGCACCTTGTTGTCCTGCGCGCCCATACGCCTGCCTGAGCCGGCTGCCGCTACTATTACTCCAATTTTCAATCGCGTCAACTCCTTTTAGCCGCCTATTCAATAAAAGAAGGCCCGATGTACATTAGCATCAGGCCCCTGCCATCCTATGAACTTATAATGCCCGCTCCATAGCTTTAGGTTTAGCGAAAATCATGCGGCCGGCAGCCGTCTGCAGCACACTTGTCACCAGTACGGTAACTGTCTGACCGATAAACCGGCGGCCTGAATCTACTACAATCATGGTTCCGTCATCTAAGTATCCTACACCTTGACCCTGTTCCTTACCATCTTTGATTACCTGGACTTTGAGCTCCTCGCCAGGCAATACAACCGGTTTTACTGAGTTTGCCAGTTCATTGATGTTCAATACGGGCACGCCCTGCAGCTCACATACTTTGTTCAAGTTGTAGTCATTGGTGACCACCTTGCCGCCCATATCCTTGGCTAATTTGACGAGTTTTGTGTCAACCTCGTTTATGTCACCATAGTCCTGTTCTATGATGCGCACGCTTGCATAGGGTTCCTTTTGGATCTTGTTGAGAATGTCCAGTCCCCGCCTGCCGCGATTGCGTTTCAGTACGTCGGAAGAGTCAGCAATATGCTGCAGCTCTTCCAAGACAAAGCCTGGCACAATCAAATCACCTTCAAGAAACCCGGACCTGGTAATATCTGCTATTCGCCCGTCAATAATTACACTGGTATCAAGAATCTTTGGACTTACTTCTGAAGCAGAAGCCCTTATCTTTCCACTCCCCCGGTCTGTACGAAGAAACACATCGGGCAGGTCATCTGTTTTCCGCAGCCCGACCATTAGACCAAAATATCCCAATATAACTCCAAGAATGATGGGAAGATAGTCTCCCACGTAGGGGATTCTTAATAAAGGAATAGATATGATGAGCGCAATGACCCAACCGCTCACCAGCCCAATCATACCCCCAACCAGTTCGTGTGTGGGTGTCTTTAGCAAAATCTGAGTTGCCTTCTTGCTTCCCCGCTTTAGACCTTGCACGATAGGTGGACCAACTGCAACACCGACTAAAAAACCAACAATAATAAACAGACCAACTGTATAACTTTCATTGAAGAATCCAGCCATCGCGCCCGAGTTTAGAACAAGTAATGCCCCAGAATATCCCAGGGCCGCGCCAATGGCAGCAAACACAATCCTGACGAATATGACCAAACTTCGCTTCACCTCCCACTGTTATAAATGCATGCGATAGTTTAGCTCGTTCAAGTTACAGTATTTCCTGTTTTCCCTTAGGTATTCTTTTTTTAGCCTAAAATGTTCACCTGCACAATGATGGTCGTCCCCTTCAGCCACCTCCCTACGATTCGAAAAATCCGGCAATTTTCTCTACGATTTCCTCTTCAGTGGAATTCTCAGCGATAACAAGCTCGCTCAAGAGTATTTGCCGGGCATTTTCTAGCATTTTTCTTTCGCCAGTGGAAAGACCTTTCTCGTTTTCTCTAATTGTGAGATTGCGTACAACCTCAGCTACTTCGAGAATATCTCCACTTTTTATCTTCTCCATATTAGCTCTATAGCGACGATTCCAGTTCGATGACATGGCTGTCTGTTCGCCTTGTAGAATGCGGTAAACATCCTGAACAGTTTCATCGCTGCTCACCTGCCGAAGACCGAGTTCTTCAACTGATTTCAAGGGTATCATAACCTTCATGTCCCCTATTGGTAAGGCCATAATGTAGTATTCCTGCTTTTCGCCAAGCACTTCACGCTCTTCTATGGCCACAATGACTCCTGCGCCGTGCATGGGGTAAACAACATGATCCCCCACGTTATACATCGCTCATCCTCCTTTATTAATCCGAAGATCCTTACAATAAATTTACCACTTTGTGTCCCTAAAGTCAAACGAGGCCCTTTGTCAAGACTGTTGTTCACAGGTTGACAATCGATTTTCAAAAGCCTTATAATGAAACCAGTTAGACGTTTCACCGAGTGAAATTTCAACCTGAATGCACAGCATTCAGCCATTGACCAACTTCAGGTGGCGAGAGGACGTGACTAGAATGACAAAGCCTGCCAACGCATGTCATAATTTCCAGGCTGATGTACAAGAAAATCTGGTGCGCCATTACAGCATCCTAGATATTGCTTCGAAGTTTCAAGAAACCAACGCCCGTGTCAACAGGGCACTTTTCCGTGCGGTGACCGATTGCGGCTGCATCAGCATTGATGCCTCCAAACAGGTCCTGCCTGATGATTGCTCCTTCGAGGATGTTCGCAAGCATATCCAGTCCCATCTCGGGGGACAACTGTGCGAAAATTGCCGAGAAGTCCTGGAAGCAGAGATGGGCCAGAATCTGTTTTATCTAACCGGGATGTGTAACGCCCTTGGGCTTAGTCTAAACGAGATTATCGTCAAAGAAAGCAAGCGGGTTAACACCTTAGGGATGTTCCATCTCCGCTAGATGTGGCTGTCCACTAAGACCTGCTCACGTATGCGTCGCAGCCCTTCTTTGATTGCTTTCGCCCGTACCTCGCCAATACCTTCTACATCATCCAGTTCTTCGATGGTGGCATCCATAATTGTGGACAGATCATTGAACGTTTTCACCAGGTTTTCAATTACGGGCATGGGTAAACGGGGTATCTTGGCCAATACACGATATCCCCTGGAAGCCACGGCTTGATCGAGGCTGGTCATGCTGCCCCCATAGCCAAGAGCCCTTGAAATTAAACCTAGGTTGAGCAAATCATCTGAGTCCATTTCTTCCAATTGGTCCCAACCCTCATTGAAGTCATCGCCCATGTAGTAGTCCTTAAATACTAACAGCCCCTCATCTTTAGTGTCAGCCATGAGCTCCTCCAGCTGCATTCTTACCAGTCTGCCTTCTGAACCCAGCTGAATTACATATCTTTCTATTTCCCAGGCGATTTTATTCACCATCTGGCTGCGCTGCAGGACAGTTGTCACATCCGTCAGTGTAACCAAATCCTCGAATTCCAGAGCGCTTAGGTTTGTTAAGGACTGCAAAAAGACACTGCGGTACTTCTCAAGCGTGGAAAGGGCCTGGTTGGCCTTGGCCAGCATTACGCTCACTTCACGAATGATGTACTTCCAATTTCCCCGATAAATTGTAATGATATTCCTGCGCTGAGATATGGAAATCACGATTTGGCCCGTTTGTTTGGCGACCCGCTCTGCGGTCTTATGACGGGTTCCAGTTTCAAAGCTGGGAATCATGCTGTCAGGAACCAGCTGAGTATTGGCGTAGAGTATTCGCTTGGCATCGCTCGAGAGCACGATGGCCCCGTCCATTTTGGCCAGCTCATAAAGGGAGCCTGGATGCATCTCTGCGTCTATGTAAAAGCCGCCGTTAACCAGCTCCAGAACTTCTGGAGTATCCCCGATAACAATCAGGCCGCCTGTCTTTGCCTTCAAAATGCTCTCCAGCCCCTCATAGAGCTGAGTGCCTGGTGCTACCATCTTCAGGTGTTCATAAATCATATCGTCCTCACGCATGAACTCACCTTCTCACCGCTATTTTCAATGCCTCTTGGATAGTGCTTACACCATAAACCTGAATCGGCTCATTGCCTTGAACATTGCTCTTCGGAATAATGCAGCTCTTAAAGCCGAGGCGGTGAAGCTCTTTCAGACGCTGGTCGACGCCTCGCACAGCCCTGATCTCCCCTGACAGTCCAACCTCTCCCACAACCGCACACAGCGGATCTACACTTACCCCTAAGACGCTGCTGGCCACCGCTACCGCCATGCCTAGATCCAAGGCAGGTTCCTGCAGCCTCAAGCCCCCGGCAATATTCAAAAACACATCTTGCGTCTGCAAAGGGTAGCCCTGTCTTTTCTCCAGCACTGCCAGGACAATCGTAAACCTTTGGTAGTCTACACCGGTGGTTTGTCGGCGTGGAGTTCCGTTATAAGGGGTTGGAGCCGCTAACGCCTGCACTTCGACCAGCAAGGAGCGGGTCCCCTCCATATACGGTACAACCACTGAGCCAGAACTGTCCTCAGGGCGCTGAGACAACAAGAACTGTGAAGGGTTAGCCACAGGAACCAGGCCCCGGCCATCCATCTCAAAGATGGCGATCTCATGGGTTGAACCAAAGCGGTTCTTGACTGAACGGATAATCCGAAAAGATGTGTGCATTTCCCCTTCGAAATACAACACGAAATCCACAGCGTGTTCCAGCACTTTAGGACCAGCTAGATTACCGCCCTTAGTAACATGTCCAACCAGGAGGATGGAAATATCGCCGCCCTTGGCCACCTGCAGGAATCGCCCAGTGGACTCACGGACCTGCCCCACACTGCCGGGAGGCGAAGAAACCTCATCTACAAACATCGTCTGGATGGAATCCACGATGACTAAGACAGGCTGCTCATTCTCAATGACCTCACAAATAGCATTTGTGTTGGCTTCACTCAAGACAATCAGCTCTTCCGCCACAGCGTCGAGGCGAATTGCCCTTAATTTAAGCTGGGACAGGGACTCTTCGCCGGTGACATAGAGCACCTTGCCCCGGCTGCGTGCCACTGAACTTGCCACCTGCAAAAGCAAGGTAGACTTGCCAATCCCAGGGTCGCCTCCGATGAGGCCTAAACATCCCGGCACCAGCCCGCCCCCTAATACCCGATCTAGTTCCTCAATGCCTGTACTGAACCGTGCCACGCCACGATTCTCGATCTTGGTCAAGGGTAAGGGCTTGCTCTTTTCCACCCAGGTGCGGGTATGTTTTTTGGCAGGCTGGACTGTTTCTTCTACGAGAGTGTTCCATTCCTGACAGGCAGGGCATTTCCCCATCCAGCGAGGGCTTTCAGCCCCACAAGCCTGACAGACAAATACGACCGTTTTTCTAGCCACAGCTTACCCTTTCTATCTTCCAAATTTTCCTACACTTCCATTATACCATCAGAAAAAGGAGTGCACAACTGCCTATAAAGCGGTTCTGCACTCCTTGTCCCCAAATTTTACTCGTTCCGCAGGTTTCTGCTAGTAGAAAACGAATTCCCCTTCTTTGGAGTCCACTGTTATGGTGCCTCCTTCGCCAAAGGTGCCCTTGAGAATCTCTTCTGCCAAGGGGTTTTCTATATAGCGCTGAATAGCTCTGCGCAGCGGCCTGGCCCCAAAGTCAGGATCAAAACCTTTATTGGTAAGCAGTTCCTTGGCCTGATCTGTGATGGTCAAAGTTATTTCCATCTCCTCAAGCTGCTGGCGAAGCTCCTTGGCCATGATCTCGACAATTTGGCCAATGTGAACTTTGTTGAGTGCATGGAAGACCACAACTTCATCCACCCGGTTGAGAAACTCTGGTCGGAAGGACTTCTTTAGCTCATCGGTGACTTTGCCCTTCATGGCCTCATAGTCACTGCGCTCATCCACAACCGCCCTGAAGCCGATGCCAGAATCACGTTGAATCTGCTGAGCGCCAACGTTGGAGGTCATGACAATTACCGTGTTGCGAAAGTCCACAACGCGGCCCTTTGCATCGGTAAGTCTCCCATCTTCCAGCACTTGAAGCAAAATGTTAAAAACCTCTGGATGGGCTTTCTCTATTTCATCAAAAAGTACAATGGAATAGGGCTTTCTGCGCACCTGCTCCGTCAGCTGACCGCCCTCTTCATAACCGACATAACCTGGAGGCGAACCAACAAGGCGTGCTACAGCATGACGTTCCATGTATTCTGACATATCCAGACGCACCATGGCATCTTCATCGCCAAAGAGCGCCTCAGCCAAAGCTCTGGCCAACTCTGTTTTTCCGACACCTGTAGGTCCTAGGAAAATAAACGAACCGATCGGCCGCTTGGGATCTTTCAGCCCTGCATGGGCTCGGCGTACCGCCTGGGAAACCGCGCTAATGGCCTCATCTTGCCCGATAACCCGCTCATGGAGAATTTCTTCCAGATTCAACAGCCGCTCCGCATCTTCTTCGGTAATGTCTGTGACCGGAATGCCGGTCCAGCCTGCCACAACCGCGGCAATGTCCTCGGCTGTTACCACAGCCTCGATGCGGCCCTGGCTATTGCGCCACTCGCTGCGCTTAGCTTCCAATTCTTCCTGGAGTTTTTGTTCTTGATCCCGGAGATTGGCTGCCTGTTCAAACTCTTCGTTCTTGATGGCAGCCTCTTTTTCAATGGCTGCTTCTTCAATCTTTGCCTCAAGCTCCTTCAGCTCAGGCGGGGCAACAAGGCCTGCCAGCCGCACCCTGGAGCCTGCTTCGTCCATCAGGTCAATTGCCTTATCGGGCAGGAAACGATCGCTGATATAACGATCGCTTAAGCGGGCGGCTGCCACAATGGATTCATCGTTGATCTTGACCCGATGATGGGCTTCATAGCGATCTCTCAATCCCCTGAGAATCTCAATAGTCTCTTCAACTGTGGGCTCGTCAACCATGACCGGCTGAAAACGCCGCTCCAGAGCCGCATCCTTTTCCACATGTTTCTGGTACTCATCTAAAGTAGTGGCACCGATGGCCTGCAGTTCGCCCCTAGCCAGAGCAGGCTTGAGAATATTGGCTGCATCAATGGCCCCCTCTGCGGCTCCAGCGCCTATTATTGTGTGCATTTCATCGATAAAGAGAATTACATCGCCTGCTTCGCGAATTTCCTCCATCACTTTCTTGAGGCGATCCTCAAACTCGCCGCGGAATTTGGAACCCGCAACCAAGCTGCCAAGATCCAGTGTGACTACACGTTTATTGCCCAGCGTCTCCGGCACATCATTGTTGATAATTTTCAAAGCTAAACCTTCGGCAATGGCTGTTTTACCTACGCCCGGCTCACCAATGAGGACAGGGTTGTTCTTGGTCCGTCGACTCAGAATCTGAATCACTCGCTGGATTTCTTTATCCCGTCCGATCACCGGGTCAAGCTTGCCTTCTTGGGCCAGAGAGGTTAGATCACGGCCAAACTGATCCAAAGTAGGCGTTTTTTTCTGACGAGGTGCCTGGGTCTTGCTTTGGCCCCCACCCCCAAGCTGACTGGTGACTTGGGCGCGCACCTTCTCTAAGTCTGCCCCCAGGTTATTCAGCACCTGGGCTGCCACCCCTTCACCTTCCCGAATCAAGCCAAGCAGGAGATGCTCGGTTCCAATGTAGGTATGCCCTAGGCGCCGCGCCTCATCAAAGGCCAATTCCAAGACACGCTTGGAGCGGGGGGTAAAGCCGATTTGACCCTGGGTGGGCTGGCCGCCGCGGCCAATGATCCGCTCCACCTCTCCCCTGACTTGATCAATGCTGATCCCCATCGACAGCAAGGAGCGTGCTGCCACATCTTCCCCCTCAGCAATTAAGCCTAAGAGAATATGCTCTGTTCCTACAACATTATGGCCCAAGCGTCTTGCTTCTTCTTGCGACAGGACAATCACCCGCTGGGCTCGCTCTGTAAAACGTCCAAACATATTTACACCTTCTTCCAGTTAGGATTTATTGTTAAGTGTATCCCGAATCAGACTCGCCCGCAAACGATCCCTTTCTTGTACAGGCAGGGCCTGCCCCATCATTTTCTGCAAGTGGGCTGAGCGAATCTGTACCATTAACTGTTTCAAAAGTTCACGATCACTATGCTCAATCACGCCAAGATCTACGCCTAGTTTTAAATCGGACAAAAGCTCCATCGCTTCTAGGCTGGTGATGGTGCGCGCATTGCTTAAAATCCCATAAGAACGGAACAGCCAGTCTTCTGTCTCCAATCTGCGATCCTCTTCCAGCAAATACTCCCGGGCCTGGCGCTCGCTGTGCAGAATCTGATCTGTAAAGCGTGCCAAATGTTCAATGGTTTCCTCTTCGCTTTGTCCGAGTGTGATCTGATTGGAAAGCTGGAACACATTACCCCTGACGTCACTGCCTTCTCCGTAGAGTCCTCTCACCGTTAACCCAAACTTAGACACTGTACCCAACACTTCTTGCACTTTCTTCAGCCTGCGCAAAGCCGGCAGGTGAAACATCACTGACGCCCGGAGGGCAGTCCCCACATTAGTAGGGCAAGAGGTTAGGTAGCCCGTTTGCACATCAAAGGCAAAGTCTAAGTATTCTTCCAAACGATCGTCAATGGCTGTAGCCAGCTGCCAGACAGCTTCTAACTGCAGGCCCGGCTTCAAGACCTGGATCCTTAAGTGGTCCTCTTCATTTACCATGATGCTCACATTCGATGTGTCGTTAAGGATAACCGCCTTATGCTGGGGGTTTTGAGTGTGACTAGGACTGATCAAGTGCTCTTCAGCCAGGATTTGCCGGTCTAAAGTTTCCATCGTGCCCATTTCATGATAAGTAAAACTGCCTAGGGGCTGTAAATGGGAAACTGCGTCTGAGACCTTTTGCAAAACCTCCCTAAGCTGATCCCGGCTGGCCGCTTCGGGGAAGGGAATATCCCGCAGATTTCTGGCCAGACGGCAGCGAGTTCCCAGGACAATGTCGCCCTCGGGCCCCCCTTGTTTCATCCAAGAAGCTATACTCTTCATACACTTTCGCCCCCTGCCAGTTCTTTCTCTAAAAGGCGGAGCTCATCACGGTACTTGGCTGCCTCCTCATACTTCTCCAGACGTACACATTCCTGCAGGCTTTTGCGCAGCTCCTCAATCTGTCTGGCAATCCGCGCCTTGGGATAACCCCGGGCCGGAACCTTCCCCATATGTGTGCTGGATCCATGCAGCCTGCGCAAAACAGGATTTAACTCAGCGTGAAAAACCTCATAGCAGCTGCTGCAGCCAAAGCGTCCGGTCTTTTGCACATCCAGGATAGTTCGTCCACAGGTCGGACACTTTTTCTGCTGCTGCTCCTGGCCCAGACTATGGCCGACTTTTCCAGACTGAAACATGCTGGAGAGCAAGTGCTGCAAGTTAAAGCCCGTGCTAAAGCTAGTGTATCCCTGCGCACAGGCCTGGCATAGACGCAGC
>JAAYOM010000057.1 GCA_012520315.1 Bacillota bacterium
TAGGAGCATGATTGACGTTCCACCTCTAGGATAGACAGTACGAAGGAATTTGGCACAAGATGCCGTAAGACATGGGAGGTTTGTCACCTGGAGTGTTTGTGGAATCCTGAGGCCACAATAAAGAAAACCGTGCGGTTCTCTTTGTTGTACTCAATTCTTCCAAAACCCTTCAGGAAAGGACAATTCCTAGAGGCTAAACTCGGAATGACAAGACAAAAGAACGTGAAACAGAGAGATATCAAGAGTAAAACAGAGAAAAGGAAAGAGTACTAAGGGAGGGCTCTTTATGATCAGTGATATTGACATGAAACACCTGCGCCGCTGTGTTGAATTGGCCCGGAACGCCTTGAAAAAGGGAGATGAACCCTTTGGTTCAGTTCTGGTTTCTTCCAGCGGTGAGGTTCTTTTCGAAGACCACAACCATGTTGCCAGCGGAGATCATACGCAGCACCCGGAGTTCAACATTGCCCGCTGGGCTGCGGCCAATTTGACGCCTGAGGAAAGGGCCGAAGCAACTGTCTACACCTCCGGCGAGCACTGCCCCATGTGCGCAGCCGCCCACGGGTGGGTTGGTTTAGGCAGGATTGTGTACGCCAGTTCGTCCCAGCAACTGGTAGAATGGCTGACTGAAATGGGTGTTGCTCCCTCCCCCGTAAAAAACCTACCCATCCACGAGGTGATCCGCGGCGCAATAGTCCATGGGCCCGTGCCCGAACTGGCCGCAGAGGTACGCGAGCTGCACCGCCAGTTCTATTCCCGGAAGGGCTGAGCATCGTTTTTGATCGCTAAGCGAACCCTGGCCCAATCTTTGGGCTGGGGTACAATTTGTCCGACACCGATTGTACTTCATTCCCCAACTGAACCCTTTGTCTGCCGTGATGATAATCATGCCAGCTTTCGCTGCAAGTTACTAATTGCCCTAAGGCAGCACTAAAGTGTCCGCCCGGTCGGATTTTTCCCATATTGGGGCCTGTCCCTCAAATCACGTATGATGTGATTTCCTTGACCTTTGCGTTCTTCCCAAAGCTGTTGAACTTGTAGATGTCACAAAACGAATAACCCTTATCATCCCCAAAAGCAACAGATCCGTTGACGGCGGCCACGTTGCCATGGGTTATGACATTACTTATCTGGACTTCCCGAACACCCCTCGAAAAATGCTCCCTGCAAAGGGCCAGGGTTTCCTCTTGGCTGTTGATGATTTTATCGCCAATTATGTTCCAGGATAACGCTTCAACCGTATGCTCTTTGATATAATCCCAATCACCCTGGGCAAATGCTCTGTAAAAACCTGCAAGTATGCTTTTCTTAGGAGCATTCCCGCAGTCTTTAGGATAGGTGACTGTTGCTCCTTCTAGGACTTCTGTGATCATAGGACACCTCCATCCATTTTGGGAGTAAATTCCACGGGTAAGATGAGTTTCCTGCATAAGAAGAGGGACAGGCCCTCACACAAATCCGCGCAATTCAACTAATTTCGCTAAATTGTGTGAGGGCCTGTCCCTCTTGACATCTTTGCTTTCACCGGCTATACTAATGATAACGGCTATCATTAGTAAGCAAATCTAGTTTACTGTCGCAGGTAGCCTAAAGAATAAATACACAGGAGTGATCTTTTAGTGCTTATTGGCAAGGACGTAATGGACTTCACAGTTGATGCATTTGTTGACGGAGAATTCAAGAAGGTCACCAAGGATAATATTCTCGGCAAATGGTCGGTCTTTGTGTTCTACCCAGCAGACTTCACCTTTGTCTGCCCCACCGAACTGGAAGATTTGGCAGATCTATATGAAGAGTTCCAGAAAATTGGTGTGGAAGTCTATTCTGTGTCAACAGATACCCACTTCACCCATAAGGCCTGGCATGACGCTTCCGATACGATTAAAAAGATCAAGTACCCCATGCTTGCAGATCCCACTGGAACGCTCTGCAGAGACTTTCAGGTGTATATAGAGGAAGAAGGCTTGGCGCTTCGGGGCAGCTTCATTATCAACCCGGAAGGCAAAATTGTATCCTATGAGGTGAATGATAACAGCATTGGAAGAAATGCGTCTGAACTCCTCCGCAAGGTGCAGGCGGCTCAGTTCGTTGCTGAAAACGGCGATCAGGTCTGCCCAGCCAGGTGGCGCCCAGGCGCAGAAACCTTGAAACCAGGCATTGAACTGGTTGGGAGGATCTAAATAAGGGTCGGATAAAGTTTTAAAATACTGATCAAGCGATAAAGAACCCCTGCTGCAGCAGAGCTGAAGCAGGGGTTTTGTCAACGTCCATCTTGATTAATATCCATCTAGGGGTGAAACTTCTTATTACAGCGTAATCCTCATCTCCAGTTCAGCCTGGGCTGCGTCCAAGGCTTCCTGCGGAGTGACAAAGCCGTCACGGGCATCTTCCAGATGGCGACCGAGAATATCGGACAGTTCACCAAACTGCTCGATCACTGGTGGTGTGACAAGGTACTGGAGGGATTCAAAGATAACCGATTTGCTCTCCGGCGGAGTAGTGGCTGCATACATATCCAGAATCTCTTGATGGGTTACAGCAGGCAGCTCCCAGCCGGCTTTGACCCTAATCTCAGCAGCCTCTTTGCTGGCAGAGAGGAACTTGATCCACTCGAAGGCGGCCTCGGCCTTCTTGGTATCCTTGTTGATCACAACACCATTGGCAAAGAAATGGGTGGCTTTGGCGGTGTTGCCAGGTTCCACTGCGATATCCCAGTCGAAGTCGCAGTTTTCCATCATGTAAGGAAATGCCCAGCTGCCTGTGACCAGCATACCCAAACGGCCCGCTGCAAACAGATCCCAGTCGCCCATACCGGAAAGCTGTTCTTCTGTAGGCATGACATTGTGCTTTTGGACCCGGTCCACCATGTACTGGAGCGTTTCCACATTTTCCGGCGTGTTCACTGTAAACTTCGTCATGTCTTCATTGAACAGGCTGCCGCCGTTTTGCCTGACAACCTTGTAGAATTCATGGAACTGAATGGGCTGGAAGATTCCGAAGATGTCCTCACCCAAAGCGCGGATCTTAGTTGCGGCATCCAGCTGATCAGCCCAGGTCCAGTCACTGGTTGGGTAGGAGACACCGGCCTGATCAAAGAGATCTTTGTTGTAGAGCACAATTACATTCGAGAAGCTGAAGGGCAGACCGTACTGTTTCCCACCGCTGCGAAAAGCGGCCAAAGCATTGGGATCGGAAACAGAGATATCAAAGCCCGACTTTTCAATCAGCTCATCCAAAGGCTGAATTGTCCCCTTCATGGCGTAGGCTGCAAAGTTCTCAAAGTTCAGCTCAAAGGCATCCGGTGCAGTACCGGCCACAACGCTTGTCATCAGCCGGACGAAATAGTCGCCGTAGCCTACGGTTTCAATGTTCACCTTAATATTGGGGTTTTGCTCTTCGAAGATTTCCCGCATTCTCTCCAAGTGGACTTCATTGTCACCGCTTGAGGAAAAGTTGAGAAAGTCGATGGTTGTTACCTGGGCGAAGCTTGTAAACGACAGACAAAGAACAAGCAAGAGAGACATTACCAACACGCTATTTAGGTTTTTCATTCATTTTCACTCCACTTCTTTGTATTTTCCCTACCCGACAGACACAAGTTTTTTAGCCTTTTATCCCCCCTATATTCAATCCTTGTTCAAAGTGCTTTTGTGCTAAAAAGTACAGAATCAAAATCGGAACCATGGAAATCAGCCCGCCGGCCATCAGGAGATTGTACTGGTTGCCGTACTGGGTGTTCAAAAGGCTGAGGCCAACCGGCAAGGTCATCTTGGCCCGATCCGTCAGTACAATCAAAGGCCAGAGGTAATCATTCCAAGCCCCCATAAAGGTAATCACCGCGAGGGCTGCCAAAATCGGCTTGCTTAGGGGAACTACTATCCGGGAAAAAATGGTGAAATGGGAAGCCCCGTCAATGATTGCCGCTTCCAGATAGGCATCGGGAATAACCCGCATATTCTGCCTCAGTAGAAATGTGGCAAAGGCATTGTAGATCGTAGGTACCAGCACCCCAAGATAGGTGTTTAAGAGTCCTAGGTACCGCAGAACCAAAAAGTTTGGAATCATGGTCACCTGACCTGGAATCATCATGGTCATTAAAAACAAGGTAAACAGCGCTTCCCTGCCCCTAAAGGGTATCTTAGCAAAGACATAGGCAGCCAGAGAGGCAGATGCCACGACTACAACTGTGGTGGTCACCGAGATAAACACACTGTTCCAAATCGCCCGGGCAAAGGGGAAGAGTTGAAACAGCCTCTGGTAAGCCTCAAAGCTTGGCTCCTCAGGAATCCACTGCACAGGCAAAACCGCCAGGGCCTTCCTGGCCTTCAGTGAGGTTGAAACCATCCAGAAAAACGGAATTAGATTAAAGAAACCAATCAAGGAGGCAAAGAAATAGAACGACACTTTCTTGCCCAAAGATTTACGAGTCATAGTGCACCCACCTTTTCTGCATTCTAAGCTGAATAATGGTTGCCACAAAGATAAAGACAAAGAGGATCCACGACAAACTCGATGCGTAACCCATTTTGTAATAGCGGAAGGCATAGTTGTAAATCCGCTCCACAAAGACCTGAGTTGCCCCTCCCGGTCCCCCTTCCGTCATCACCATCACTTGGGGGAAGAGCTGGAAGGAATTGATAATACAGATCACCATAACAAAGAACAAGGTGGGCGTAACAAGGGGCAGGGTAATGTACCTGAACTTGGCAAAGGCGTTAGCTCCGTCAATTTCAGCCGCCTCGTAGTAACTTTTGTCAATGCCCTGCAGTCCCGCCAGGAAGATCAGGGAGAAGTAGCCCATATCCTTCCAAATGCTGGAGAGCACCACGCCCGGCATAGCCCAGGTCTTATCCTGCAGCCAGCTCGGACCTTGAATCCCAAACCAGCCTAAAATGGCATTGATCGCCCCGTATCTAGGATTGAGCAGCCACTTCCAGAGCAGGGCCGCCGCCACCCAGGAGGTTAAAACCGGAATATAGTAAATTGTCCGGTAGATGCCGATTCCTTTGTAGGAATTGTTCAAAAGCACAGCCACCAGGATGGAAACAATTAAGATCAAAGGGATGTAAAGCACGATGAAATAGAGAGTATTCCCTAGGATCCTCGCCATTTCCTCACTTTTTAGGATTTGCAGGTAATTTTTCAGCCCGTGAAACTTGGGAGGGCCTCCGATTACGTCCCACTCGGTTAAACTCAAATAGAGGGATGTACCGATGGGAATGATCGAAAACAGCACCAAACCAACTAAACTAGGGAGTAGAAATAAAAAGATTGTCAGTTTTTTGCCCATGATATCCCCCTCTCTATTCCACCGCGACCTTCTGGACGGCCACCAAACGCTCAAAAAGCTTAAATCCGCCCTCCGTCGTCTCCTGAGTACAGTTAACCAGAAGCACCTCAGAGATGCCCTTACCCCGCACCTTGCCGTCTTGAGCGATTAGCTCTACGCCTAAATCATCAGAGAACTCAAAGCTATCCTTGCCAAAACAGAGGAAGGCCAGCTGTTCATAGCGACTCAGATCATTGCCGACACCGGCTTTTGCTAACTTTGAACCGATAATCCCAGACTCTGCCGCATTCATGGCAATAACTGCCCCATCTCGAACAAAGACTGGAATGCGCCCGATGGGACAGGCATACTCAATCGTCTTTCCACCTTCAATGGTGCCGCCTAAGAAAAGGTCATGCCAAGTTCCTGCAGGAAGGTAGATTTCCCGGCCCTCAGTCCCTTCCTCTGTAATAGGGGCAACCAGAAGATCTCTTCCGAACATGTACTGGTCATGGACAGTCCAGGCTTTCTTGTCATCGGGGAAATCCACCGCTAGATGGGCCATTAGAGGCCTGGAACTTTCCGCGCAGTACTTGGCTTCTTGGTAAATGTAAGGCAGAAGGTTCATGCGCAAATTGGCATACAGGCGATAAATATTGATAATGTTCTCGTCTTTATAAAGCGAGGCCAGGTTCCAGGGACTGCGATCATTGTTCCAGCGTTCCCGCTCCGTATGGTAGAACTGGCCGTCCCTGGGTTCGGAATGCCATTGCATCACTGGGCAGAAGGCTGCCATGGCCACAGAACGTAGGTAAAGCTCGGAACTGGGGAAGTCTCCGGCAAAGCCGCCGATGTCAAAACTCCAAAAGGGAATACCGGATAAACCTGCAGAGAGACCGGCCACAAGCTGGGCGCGAAACTCACTCCAAGTACTGAGCTGATCGCCTGCCCAATGGATGGGCTGGGTCTGGGCGCCGGTGTAGCCTGCTCGGGTGAATGTAGCTCCCTCTATACCATTTTCCTCAAGGAAGTCCTGATAGGCCTTAACATACTGCAAGGGATAGAGGTTATGGGCAGTCTCCCCTGTTTCTCCGCTGTAAAGGACTGCGGTATCGTCAAAGAGAAACTCACCGCCGTCTGTCTTAAAACCCTTGACACCGAGATCTTCCAGCAAGTACTTCCGCTTGCCGAACCACCATTTTACTGCCTCAGGGTTGGTGAAATCCAAAAGCAGACTGTTTCTAAACCAGTGATCTGTAATCCTATAGGGCGTGCCGTCATCGTTAAGGACGCAGTAACCCTTTTCTATGGCGTAGGCTTCATCACTTAAAAGCTGGGCACAGGGCTCGCCCCACTCATACTTGATCACCGGAATCTGCCAGAGCACCAAGTTCAAGCCGGCCTGTTGAATTGCTGCCGCCATAGCCTTGGGATCTGGCCATTTACCATCTTCTGGAAAGGTGAAGTCTGTGTAGGAATAGGGTCTTTCCTGATCCAGAGCTTGGTATGCAGCTTCATTGAAAATACAGAAGGTCTGTTCATCGCTCCAGGCCTCAAGCACAATGGCGGTTGCTGGCAGTTGGTGCTCCTCCAGGGCTTGGAGCTGTTCCAGTGTCTCTTTCTGGGTGTTCCAGCCGTTGCCCGAGATCCAAAGACCGAAGGCCCACTTAGGCGGCAGCTTGACCTTTCCAGTCAGTCCGTGGAGTTTGGCTATGAGCTCCTGGGGCTTGCCAAAGAGCCACCACTCTTCGGTCAACACCCCCTCTAAGGGAGTGTCAAAGGTTAATCTTAAGCCGTCTCTGGCATCAATCCAGAGACGATGCTTTGCCGAGGAAAACCAGCCCAGCTCCTTTTCAGTCATCAAGAAGGGTATGGGCAAGTAGCTGTTTTTGCCTTGCTGCGTAAAGTGTTCTACAACCCGGCAAAGCAGTTTATTTCCCTTTTGATCAACCCTGTCAAAGCGCTCACCAAGGCCGAAGAGGTGCTCGCAATCTATTTCAGTCCGGTAGCTGATGCGCTGCACGCGACCTTCACGGTCAACCGCAAGGCGGTAAGAGTCACCTGCTGCACCTGTCAAGGTTTGGGTGTAACGTTTCACCGCCCAAAAAAATGGCGCGGTTTCAATGACTAAAAAAGTCTCTTCCGCTAGCTCTTGATGAATAGAGCTGACAGCCGTGCCCCCCACCTCCTGCTTGGGGTCAAGTGTATAAATGCGCAGAGAATCAGACCAGTCAAAGGCGATAGTGAGCCTTTCAAACAGGGCGTAGGCGCAGGTTTCGCTTTGCAAAAGCGAGAGCGGCTCGCCTAAGCTTTCTTCTTGCAAAACCTCAAATGCATAGTCCTTGGAAGTTACTTGCCCAGTCTCACTTTGGACGATGAACCTGTAGCGAATATTAGATAGCTTATTAAAACTTCCCAAAGCAAAACGGAAGTATAAACGATCATCGTCTGCATATTCTATGCTCTCCCCATTTATTTCAGGCATGGGGGTTCCATCTGCTTCCCAGGCCAGAACGGGGCTTACTTCTTCACCGCCGTTTTCTATCATCAGCTGCACCGCCACCTCTTCACCCAGGAGGGGTCGGTAGGGATATCTTTCATAGCCAAAGTCTTTGAATTGATGGGTGCCGCAGGGCATATGTACAAGCTGCAATTCGATCCCTCTTTCCGCTAGAGAATGGATTTTACACTGTCCCGCTCCACTACATGGAGGGGCAAAATAGTATCTTTCTTAGGAATTCCCTTTACTGCTTCAATTACTGTTTCCGCTGCGATCATGCCCTTGGCGGTAATGTCCTGGCGGATAGTAGTAATGCTGGGCAGACACATGGTGGCCAGGGGGACATCGTCAAAGCCCATTACCGAAAGATCTTCGGGTATGGACCAGCCCTGGGCGGTTAAGCCGTTAATAAAGCCCATGGCCATAATATCGGCTGTAACGAAGGCTGCCGTCTCGCTGTGATTCTTCTTAGCATACTCCGCAGCCAGTTGGTAACAGCTCTCGTAGGAGACGTCACAGTTGTAGAGGTGCTTTTCTTCAAGGGGCAGATTTGCCTCTTTCAGGGCATCGCAATAGCCTTGGAATCTCTGTTCGTGCACCCCTTTTTCCCGCAGTTTCTCAGAGACAAAGGCAATTTCTCTGTGTCCTTTCTCGATTAAGTACTTGGTGGCAATATAACCGCCGTAGCGGTCGTTGTTGCCCACTGTGTGGAAATAGTGGTCATCCACATAGGCATCGACCAAAACTGCTGGAATGCCGGTCTCCTTGATCTCATCGAGAAAATCGCAGGGGTAGGTGCCCAGGATAATGATCCCGTCCAGTTCACGCATTTGGGCCACCTGGGAATAGTCCTGATTAGGGCCGGTGCCGGACAGCAGGACATGATA
>JAAYOM010000058.1 GCA_012520315.1 Bacillota bacterium
AGCTCTTTATCACATTCAGGGTTGATGCAAGCTGAGCAGCTTGAGAAATGCTGATGGAGGAACATAATGAATCACCTAATTGAAGCAAACATAAAAGGTGTCAGCCTGCAGTTCAAGACGGAAGATGGCGTTTTTTCGCCTGCCAGAGTAGACAGGGGAACCTTGGCCATGCTGTCAGAAGTTGACTTTGCAGAAGGAGACAGAGTGCTGGATCTCGGCTGCGGCTATGGTGCAGTCGGAATCTTGGTAGCTAAGCTCATTGGGTCGCAAAGTGTCGTGATGGTTGACAAAGATCCCTTAGCAGTAGATTTGGCCCGGGAAAATGCAGTGCTAAACGGTGTCCCCGGAATTCTGATCTGCCAAAGTGACGGTTTTAGCCAGCTGTCTGAGACAGGCTTTACCATGATACTGTCAAATCCGCCCTATCATACAGACTTCTCCGTAGCCAGGCACTTTATCGAAAAGGGGTTTAACCGCCTTGTCTTGGGAGGCAAAATGTATCTGGTCGTCAAGAGGAGAGAATGGTACAAGAACAAGCTTGTCTCCATTTTTGGCGGAGTGCAGATAAGCGAAGTGGATGGTTACTATGTGCTTTGCGCTGAGAAAAGATCCCATGGGTATGCCAAAAAGGGGAAGGGCGGAAAAAGGCGCATATAATCGATACTTTAGGCTTCTCAGCCGCAGGCTGAGGGGCATATTCGCCCAAGTATCCGGCCCAATCAAGTACTGCGCTGCTTTCTGTGATGAACACGGGAATTTGTTGTAACTTTCGTTCAATCTGATCCATTTACTGCAACAGAATGGATAAATCAAGTAAACCCCAGTTAAACTGGGGTTTACTGCATCGTGCCAAGCGCAGCCCTCCTGAGTACATCTGCGCTTGATTCTATGCCTACCATATGTTATCATTAACATATGGTAGGGAGGGGGAAGTGTTCAATGTCTTTTAAACATACGCTCTTGGGACTGCTTAATCTGGAGTCAATGAGCGGATATGAAATCAAGAAGATCATCCGAAAAACACCCTTTATGTACTGGTCAGGGAACAATAATCAGGTCTATACAGCCCTTGCTGATTTGCTGGCGGAGGGGCATGTTAGCAAAGAAGTTCAGCACCAAGACGGAACCCCGTCGAAGAAGGTCTACACTATTACAGAGGACGGGCTGGAGGAGCTGAACGGCTGGCTGATCTCGGATGCGGAGGCACCCGTACTGCGCAAACAAATTCTGATTAAGCTTGCTCTATCCAGCCACCTGACCCGAGATGATCTGGAGTCAATGCTGGAATCCTACGCCAGACTCGTTCGGATGGAAATGGCCTTGGCAGAGAGACAACTTGAGCAATCCGGTTTTTCTGAACTGCCTTCTGAAAGGGCTTTTTTCCTTAGCCTGATTAGGGAAAACATCGTTTCTTTATACTCATCGGAACTGGTTTGGATTGACAAGGTTCGTCAGGCAGCGGCAGCACTTCCAGCCAGCACTGCCAAAGTAGGGCAAGAAGAGAATCAACTTATTGAGGTGAAAAATGAGATGAACTTTGCAGTAAGAGAAAAGGACAAGAAGAAATTCCTGCATGTTACTGGCGATGGAGGACTGCTAAACCAAGAACAGGATGCCCTGGACATTATCTCCCAATGTTTTGCTTTAGAGACTAATGCAGTGGTATTTGAAGGTCAGCTCTCAGAGAATTTCCTTCAGCTCAGCACCGGAGTGGCAGGGGCAGTGCTGCAGAAGTTTGGCAACTACAATATTAGAGCAGCCTTTGTCTTACAGGAAGACCAGGACATGCCTTTACGTTTTAGGGAGATGATGACAGAGCAAAGGGCCGGAAATGCATTCAAGATTTTTGACAGCATGGCTGATGCAACTAGGTGGATTCTGGTAAGCTAAGTGATAGGGGCAGATGGGCAGCGTGTGCCCTTGTAACTCGAGGAGGAAAATCATGCCAGGAAAAGCAAAGATCATGTTTCTGTGTACCGGCAATTCCTGCCGCAGCCAGATGGCGGAGGGTTTGGCTAAAAGGCTGGGCGGAGATAAAGTGGAGATCTGGAGTGCAGGATTAGAAGCCCATGGTGTGAATCCTAGGGCAGTTAAGGTTATGGCTGAAATAGGGATTGACATATCAAAGCACACATCGGACGAAATTGATCTGTCCCTATTAGAACAGATGGATTACGCCATTACCCTTTGCGGAGATGCAGATGAGAGATGTCCGCTTACTTTGCCTACGGTCAGGAAACTCCACTTCCCTTTCGCAGATCCCGCCAAGGCGACCGGAACTGAAGAAGAAATTATGGCTCAGTTTAGAACTGTCCGGGACTCCATAGCCAGGAGACTTGAAAAATTTCTCGCAGAAGAAGTTATTGGCTCTTTTGATCAGCCCGGCTCTCTCCGGGATTGACAGGCAGCCTTCTGGCTTAGAGGCGATCGTGGGACGGTGAAAAGGTCTTGGCTTGGAAGGGATGAATTTTTAACGTAAATATTACAATGCACTGCCCTTGTATCGTTTATGCCAAAAGCACAGTGTACAAGGGCTTTATTGTTTCTAACCGAATTGATAGGACTGATTCTGAATAGAGGAGCTTTATTTGATAATAGGGAATTATTTCCTAACAACGCATGCGCGTCCGTTTGGTTTCTCAGACTAAAAAAGAGAGGTGTGGATTGTGAGACGGAAAGTCAGTGTTTGGATCCTGGTTCTGGTGCTCTTTGCCTTGAGTACAGCTCCTGTTTTGGCTTTTGTACTTCCCGAGGGGTTTGCCTATGTGACGGATGTGATCGCCACAGCGGAGCTCGAGGTTCGCTATTACGGGGATAACAACTTTATCGGCAGGAAGATTGACGGTTATGAGGCGCCCACTGCTATTTTGACAGAAGAAGCCGCCGCTGCCTTGAAGATCGCAGCAGATCTTCTGGAAGAACAGGGCTACTACATCAAGGTTTTTGACGCTTACCGCCCACAGCAAGCAGTCGATCACTTCGTAAACTGGGCCAAGGATTTGGCTGATCAACAAATGAAAGCTCTTTTCTATCCGGATGTGGACAAGTCTAGGCTGTTTGAACTGGGTTACATAGCAGAAAAATCGGGCCACAGCCGGGGCAGTACGGTGGATCTGACTTTAGTGGAAATTGCCACCGGTAAAGAGGTTGATATGGGCAGCGGCTTTGACTTTTTCGGTACGATTTCCCATCATGGAACAGAGCTGATTACCCCAGAACAGGAAGCTAATCGGAACATCCTGCGCGACGCGATGGTTGCTGCCGGTTTTGCTATTTACCCGGAAGAGTGGTGGCATTATACTCTCAAGGATGAGCCCTATCCAGATCAGTATTTTGATTTTCCAGTGGATGTTGAAGCAGATAGCGGGAGGATGGCAGTAATGGATGAAGCTGTAATTAGAGCAATTGAGCAGGCCAGAAAGACCATGAACGAAGATCTGGGCGGCCCCTTTGGAGCAGCCGTTATCGATGCAGACGGCACCGTTTTGTGTGTAGCTTCCAATACTGTGCTTGGAGATCACGACCCTACAGCCCACGCAGAAGTCAATGCAATTCGCCTGGCTGGCCAGATCAAGGGAACCTATGACTTGAGCGGGTGTACGATCTATGCCACAGGATACCCCTGTCCCATGTGCCTGTCTGCCATCATTTGGGCGAACATCACAGAGGTAGTGTATGGCTGCAGACCGGAAGACGCAGAGGAGATCGGCTTTCGAGACGACTTCATCTACCGCTTCATTGAAGATGGACGTAAAGACGCTGGGGTTTTGAGCATAGCTGAGTATGGGCGGGATCAGTGTCTCGAGCTATTTAGGGAGTATAGCGAGCTGCAAAAAGTAATCTACTGACAGTTGGGCAGATCATGCCTGTAATCTCCCAGTTGAACGAACTGAATAAGAAAGGCGGCGATAGGTTGTGAAGAAAAAAATGTGGGGATCCATGTTCCTGATTCTTGCCTTGCTTACTGCAGTGTGCGTCGGGCAGGCTGAAACCCTTGAGCAGGCAGTTGCCAATGCTTTTCAGGCAATAAAGGAGCGGGATCCGGATCAGCTTCAACGATACTTTACCGATCCCAAGGCGATCTTGGATTGGGGAAGTGATATTCCTCCTGATGATCCAGTTCTCGATGCGTTACTCAGCCAACTGGAGTGCAAAGTAATTTCGAGTTCCGTATCTGGCGATACGGCTATTGCCGAGACGGAAATCACGAATGTGGATTTTGGTGCAGTGTTTGATGAATGGTTCGAAGTGGCAATAGCTATGGTGCTTGCGGAGGCAATGTCGGAAGAGGACACTTCCTATAGTGATGATGCCGATGAACTGTTATTAAGCATGTTGAAACGAGAGGACAACACGATGCGAACCGCGATCGTTGATATTAGGCTTAAGAAGGTGCCAAGCGGCTGGGCAATAGATACCGCCGCTAGCGAAGAACTGCAGGATGCCATTTTCGGAGGCATGCTGTCCTATATCGATCCTAGTGAGGATGAATTCGAATAGGGAGGTTTTGATAGCCCGAACTTCAGTAGGGGGCATCTCGCCTTAGGGGCATGAGGAGATATGGGGGACAGGCATTCGTATGACGTGATCAGAGTCCTAAAGCATCTCAGATGAGGTGCTTTTTTTGTGCGGCGGAGCTGTTTTGCCGTAGTCGGGCCTGTGTGTCTACTCTCCCATCGAAACGGGAGACGGGACTAAGGCAATCAATCATAAGGAAGTGAGGATTACTTGGTTAAGCAGTTGCTTGGTCAAACAAGTGTCTGCTACAATTGTGGAGACAGGGGGTAATCAGTGTGAATTTGCCATATCTAATAGTGGTAACCGGAAGGCCCGGGGCGGGAAAAACAACTTTCGCCAGAGAACTTAGTAATGATTTTTTCATGCCAGTTATCAGTCGGGATCAGATCAAGGAAGGGTATGTGCAGACCTTGGGCAAGGGACATGCTGAGCTTCCAGAAGAAACCAATAAGATAGCGACTGAAATTTTCTTTGCTACCCTTAGGGGTCTCTTGACAAATAAAGTCTCTGTAATCGCTGAGGCTGCCTTTCAGCATAAGGTGTGGTCGACCATGCTTGCACAGTTCAAAGGCCAGGCACGGATTTATCTGTTAATCTGCAAGGTTGACGCTAAAGTCGCCCTCGACAGGTTTGTTAGGCGGGGGCTGGATAACCCCCAGAGAGAGTACTTCCATGGCGACAGGGGAGTCGACATGGCTAGAAGGGGAATTGAGCTGAGCGTGGGCGACTACGAAGAACCCCGGCTTGATGTACCTACATTCTATGTTGATACTTTCGGAAATTACAGACCATCTATCAAGGAGCTAAGAAGGGAGATTCTCTCTTCAGCAGGAGTTGTTTATCTAGGAAACGAATAATCTCTTAAGTTGTCCGTGCCATGGGAGATGATTAAATGGGAAGAATCAAGGCTGTTAACCCGCGCTTGACTTCTGCCGTAGGATGTTCCCTGTTTTTTGCCTATATCTTGTCGTTTCTCTTCGAAGGACAAGTACTGCACAGTCTGCTCGGATCGTTTTTTTTGGAGACTTCCGCGTATCTTCTGAGCGCCATGGCCGCACATCTTTTCGGTCTGTTTTCCTGTGGCTATTTCGTGAAGTCCCTGGGCGCGGTGCGATATGTAATGGTGGTCAGTATGGGGCTCTGTCTGCTGGCGACTTTACCCTTCTTTTTTGGCCCATCGCCCTTTTGGATAATCGGGCTGACAGTCAGCGGGTATGCCAGCGGCTGTGTTGTAGCTTCATTCGGATCTTTACTAAAAGCATTCACACCAAAACATGAGCGCCTAAAAACATGTGCCGATATCCTGATTTATTCAAACGTATTTATGATCGCCACTAATGTGGTTGCTGTGAATATCTCACCCTTGATCGGGCTGGTTCTATCTTTGATTTGTGTGCTGCTCGCTATGCTATTTATCTGGGCACTGCCGGTCCAGACCATGAAGGAAGCAGGGAAGGCCAGGCCTTTTAAGAGTCGGCGCATCAGCATCAGCAAGCCCTTGTTTCTCCTTACCCTTTTTGTCCTAATCATTACAATCAACTCTGGGTTGATGTATCGGGTTATTAACCCCGCCTTCGAGCATCTAACCTCGCTGGTGAGCTGGTATTGGGCGGTACCTTACATTGCGGCCCTGATGGTTATGGGAAATCTGCCTGCCAGGTTCAAGCACTCTATGGCGCTGTATGTTGGCATGGCGATGATTATGGCTGCCTTTATCAGTTTTATGCTGCTTGCCCGCAATGCTTCAGACTATCTCATTGTGGACACGTTGATGCTTGGGGCATGCGGCATTTTCGATCTCTTTTGGTGGAGCATTCTAGGGGAAATGCTGGATTACACAGACAGTCCCGTTAGAATTTTCGGTTTGGGTCTTGCTGCCAATGTCCTTGGTGTCTTGGCAGGGGACGTATTGGGCAGGCAAATTGTTTCTCTGCAATTTTCCTATGCGGAAGTAACAGTGATCGCCCTTACCATAGTTTCAGTCAGTGTGGCCCTGCTCCCTGTTCTGAACCGCCATCTGGCCATGCTGCTGAAGAGCCATGCATATCTGGCGGTTTATGAAAGCATGAGCAAACCGCAGCAAACAGCAGTTGTTGTCCAGAGTGCAACCCTTGAGCCCCTGACAGTCAGGGAGCAAGAGATACTGGAGGTTTTGCTGGACGGCAAGTCCAACCGTCAGATCGCTGAAGAGCTGTTCATCAGTGAAAACACAGTAAAGACTCATATCCGGAACATTTATGCAAAGTACGATGTAAGCAGCCGGGCGGAATTGATCAGTACTGTGCTGAAGGGTCACGTTGGAGCTTCTTCATAAAAAGCAAGTCCCCTGATTAGCTGGGTTAAGCAAACTTTCAGAAAATGTACTAACAAAGCGTATAGCTGGTATTTAGATGCCTCTCACACTAAAGTATGAGGGCTTTTTTTATAATATCAACCGAAAAGAGGATGTCTAGTCCATCCTCACACGTTACCCTTAAGGCAGAGGAGGGCAGCTCGTCAGTATAGCTTCCAAAATCCTGGTCAACGGGGTTCATCGGGAAGAGACGACTGAGCCCGCTAGACCTGTGACTACCATCAGCTTTCGTGATGCCATGTCTGGTGCAATGCTTTGACCGAATACTACAATGCCGCAAATGGGACAAACCTATTGCCAAGGGCTTGCAGCCTGTCATGTTTCTGTTTGCAGGAAGGAGGATGAAATGCATTTGAGATCTGTTCGCAGAAGATATACGTGCACTGCTATACTCCTCACTTTGGGCATAGTCTGCACAGTCTGGATTGATCCCAGGCAGACGGGCTCCACCATGGTCTGGAGCCTTGTCATCCTCTTTCTTGCGGGGCTTTTCTTTAGGCAAAGCCAGGCGCTCCAGAGCGCTAAACTAATCTGGGACAACCGAATCTTGGTGATCCCAGGGGATCATTTGGATACGTGCAGCGAAGGGGTGGACGAGACAATTATCTCAACCTTTGGCATACTGAGTGCCGACCGTATCTATGAATGGGGCCGGCGGGGCCTGTGGGGCAATCGGCTCAGGACGATGGAGGTTGACCAGAGGAAAATGCGCCTCTCCTTTGGCAACAAGCGTCAGGCGATATGGCTCGAGTTTGAGCATGGAATGGACAGCCAAGAGCAGATTCTGGAAGTGGCTCAAACCCTGTGGAAAGAAACCGGTGTGAGGGCTGTAATCCGAGGTTAGTGGAGGGGAACGCTCAGATGAAGAATGGACGTATCAATCCTGCAATTCTCGTGATAATTGCTGCCTGCCTGCTGTATGCCGTCTACAACAGTGTGAGCATTCTCGCACTGGGCTTGTTTGGTGAAACGGCGGTTGGAACGCTAACCAGCTACAGCACCCGCATCGACGACAGCCGTGCACCGAGTAATGAGTCTCGAACTGTTACCAAAGGCTATCGCTTTTCAGTGGACGGAATAGAGTACAAGGGCCATTCCACTTACAAAAGCGATGAGGCTTGGCCGAACCTCAAGGAGGGGGAGAGGCGTATCGAGCTCATCAGCTATCTGCCATTCTTCCCTAGGGTAAACAAACCGTCCCATATTGTAGACCTTGGAGAGTTGGGCGTAGCAGGAGTATTTCACTACGTCGTTACCATCCTTGGATCCGTAGGGTTGTTCTGGGTCTTAAAACGCGAGAACAGGCGAAAGTGATCAAGAGAAGGGGAGGGATAAGATGCCTGAGGAGGAGCGCCCCTTGGTGGGCTGGTCCCGTGTTGCGGATTCTCCCGAAATTTTAGAGACCATCAGAAAAAACAAAAGATGGTCTCTGGGTTTTGCCTTGTTTTTGACTTTGCTGTTTCCGGCAGGTTTTCTCATTGCCGGTCTTGTCAGCGATGCAATGCCCCTCAACGAAGCGCTAATCATAGGCAGTGGTCTGGGTTTTTTCATGCTGGCAATCAGCTTGTGGCGTTTCGCAAAAATGAAAAGACGAACTTGGGATGGTGTGGTTGTGAAAAAGCTGGAGAAAAGGCGCTATGAACGGGATGATGACGGCCCCAGCCAATCGTATATGGAATACATTGTGCTGATACGAACCGATCGGGGCAAGAAAAAGAAAATCGTTGAGCGTAAACGGGGTGGAGAGATGTATGACTACCTAGAAATTGGAGAGCGTGTTCGCTATCATCCCGTCCTGGAGACATATGAGAAGTACGATAAGTCTAAGGATGAGGTGATCTACTGCAACGTCTGCCGGCGGAGGAACCCGATTGGTAACGATCGTTGTGAACGCTGCAAGAATCTTCTGTTTAAATAAGGGAATGGGGGAAGATAAATGAAAAGAAACTGTTGGATGATTGCGCTTCTCGCTGTTGTAGTCTTGCTTGGCACTGTCTGCGACGTCCAGGGCCAGTCTTTTACGCAGTGGGCTATAGCAGCCTCTGCTAGCAGTGAATACGGAAGCGGGGACTGGTCGGCAAAGCAAATGCTGGGTCAGCCCGATGTGTACCCTGGTTATGGGGACAACGGGCGCGCTTGGGCACCCGCTGCTCAAAACGGCGGTCTGCAGTGGGTAGAACTTAGATTTGCTGAGGCCGTTTATGTAGAGAGTGTGGAGATCTATGAAACCTTTAATCCAGGGGCCATAGTAAAAGTGGAACTTGTGGACACGACAGGACGCTGGCACTTGATCTGGGAAGGTAAAGGGGGACGTCCAGCAGTCACCGACGCAAGGGTGTTCAGTGTGAAAAACGACATCGTTACAATACCCTGCAGCGTGGTAAAGATCACTTTGGATACAGACTCTGTTGGCGGCTGGAACGAGATTGACGCAGTGAGCATTACTGGCAGCCATAACTCCCCTTGGCCTCAAAGCCTCGGGCAGTTCGACATGGTTATCCAGTGGGCAAGCAGAGCTAAAGCCAGCAGCCAGTACCGGGAGGATCGGTGGACTCCAGAGCACATGACTGGCCCGCCAGATGTTTATCCCAAATATGGCGACTACGATCAAGCCTGGACCGCAGCGTACAGCAACAGCGGGACGGAGTGGGTTGAACTCTTCTACGACGAGGCCGTGTTTGTACAGCGTATCGACGTGTATGAAACCTATAATCCAGGGGCTATCGTCAAGGCTGAGCTTATTGATGATGCAGGCAGGGCACATGTGGTCTGGGAAGGCAGGGCCCAAGCCGCTCCACAGGAATCCCGCATCTTGTACATCGAAAATACTAAGGTCGACATCCCGGCGCGACATGTTCGGCTGGAGCTCCAAACTGACCAAGTTCCTGGCTTTAATGAAATCGACGCGGTCTGTCTCATTGGTGCCCGCATATTGGTGCAGGAGCCCAGGGCGAGAGATCCCCTCGAATTGTTGGCATCAATCATCCTCCGGCTTGGGCGGGCTGTAGAACGGGGCAGGGAAGAACGCTTGGCGGATCCATCATTTCTCCAAGAACTAGAGGATATTTTGGGGGAGCTTTCGACCATTAGTTTCTAGGTCCTGGAGTCAAAATGGGTTGCCCAGGTAAAATGTTGTCTGTACGTTCGCGGAACAAGAGTCCGAAAAACATGCTGATAACGATCTTAGCCTCTTGGAACGTCGCTGTGTTGATCCTTTATTCTGCCGCCCCATAGCTCCTTTCTTGAAAACGACTCTCTATCATGAAGTTTATGATTTGAAGATTCTCCTCGCCAACATACATTAAGACATAACCCACGAACAGCCCCTCTTGCGCTAAAGAAGCCAGGACGATACTTGCTAGATTTGGCATAAGAGGATTCTTTGTATTGTTGGAGTATTAGTTTAGGAGAATGCACAACGAAGGAGAAATGGGAGACATGATCAGAAGGTCTAAGTGCCTTTCCTTGATGTTTGGTTTGATTTTGCTTGTCCTTTCCTTAAGTGGTTGCGATCAGAGTGGTGCCGGGCCTGAGGCAAGCATTACTTCGGGGAGGGTAATCTTGGCAGAAGATCATGCATCGGGTTTGGCAGGCGTAAGCCTCTTAATTGTGGATGGAACGAGTTCATATACAGAGACAGAGGCAGAAGGGTACTTCGAGATTGCTGCGTTTAATAACACAGTTATTGTACCTCGTAAAACCGGTTATAATTTTGTTCCGGAGAGACAGGCAGTGGGGGAAGTTCAGGAGTTGGAATTTGTGGCTTATCCCTGGAGAGAACCTGATTTTGCCAAATGGGGGACACAGTTTTCTTTCGATGCCCACTTGGATCGGGTGGAA
>JAAYOM010000059.1 GCA_012520315.1 Bacillota bacterium
GCAAAAAAGGTAATGGAGCGGGTGATGAGAATCGAACTCACATAGCCGGCTTGGAAGGCCGGTGCTCTACCATTGAGCTACACCCGCAGAAAAATGGTCGGGGCGAGAGGATTTGAACCTCCGGCCTCCTGCTCCCAAGGCAGGCGCGCTAGCCAAACTGCGCCACGCCCCGACTGACAATGTCAATATTACCACAGGTGGCGGATCTATGTCAACTGCTTTTCTCAGCTTCTAGTTCCTTTATTACTTGCAGCATACCCTGCATGGCGCGGAAGCGGTGGCTAATGCTGTTTTTCTGCGCAGAACTCAGCTCCGCAAAGGATAAAGCAAGCTCGGGCACATAAAACAAAGGATCATACCCAAAACCTCCACTGCCCCGAGGTTCAAAGAGAATTACGCCGCGACAGATGCCCTCAGAAAACTCCACCTGTCCGCCAGGTGTCGCCAACGCCATCACACAGCGAAACTGGGCTCCCCTCTGTTCAAGGGGAATGGATGCAAGCTTCTCTAGCAGCAGTTCATTATTCCGACTGTCGGAGACAGGCTCTCCGGCAAAACGTGCCGAGTGTACACCAGGAGCGCCGCCAAGTGCGTCCACCTCTAGACCTGAATCATCGGCCAAGACGAACTCTCCAGAAAGCTTGGCAATCTCCGCCCCTTTCTTACATGCATTCTCCTGAAACGTCTCTCCGTCTTCAACGACAGGCGGATAGTCCCCTACTTCAGACAATCCCACCACTTCGCAGTTAAGCTCTGCAGTCAGCTCCTTGATCTCCCTAATTTTATGGGGGTTGTGACTAGCTACAAGGATCCGTCTCATTGCCATCTACTTACCACCAAACTTCTTTGCCAGATCTTCCATAAACAGATTTTTTTGCTTCTCAAACAGTTCAGAAATGCCCTTTTCAGCCAAGTCCATCAACTGTCCCATCTGTTCTCTGGTAAAGGGCAGCCCTTCAGCGGTTCCCTGCACTTCCACAATCTTGCCGCTTTGGGTCATCACCACGTTGAAGTCCACTTGCGCTGCAAAATCCTCGGCATAGTCCAAATCCAATACAGGCTGACCGTCAACAATGCCCACACTGACCGCGGCCAGGTATTCCTTAACGCCGGGATTTCCCTCAATCTTACGCAGGGCGTCAACCAGCGCAATAAAGGCACCGGTAATAGATGCGGTTCGGGTTCCGCCGTCGGCCTGAAGTACATCGCAGTCAATCCAGATCGTGCGCTCACCCAAAGCCTTAAGATCAACAACCGAGCGAAGTGAACGTCCAATCAAGCGCTGAATTTCGTGGGTTCGCCCCCCTATCCTGCCTCGGGAAGATTCTCTTGGATTGCGAACAGCCGTCGCCCGGGGCAACATCGAATATTCCCCGGTAACCCAACCCGTTCCCTGCCCCCGCAAAAAGGGCGGCACCTTATCTTCGACAGTAGCAGTACAAAGCACCCTGGTGTTGCCAATCTCTATCAAAACAGAGCCTTCTGCGTACATGTTCACATCCCGCGTGATCCTTACCGGCCGAAGCTCATCGTGTGCACGTCCATCTGGCCGTGTATAATGCATTTATTCTGCCTCCTCCAAGCCAAAGTTACGGTATTTGGCAACCCCTTGTTCGTAAACATTGTTCCCTTCACTGTCAATAGCTACAATAGCAGGAAAATCTTCGACCACCATACGGTGCACTGCTTCTGCGCCCAAATCAGGATAGGCAACCACTTCAACTTGCTTGATGCTTTGGGCAATAAAAGCGGCAGCTCCGCCCACGGCTGCAAAATAGACTGCACCATGCTCTTTCATGGCCTCAATCACTTCGTCACTGCGGCCGCCCTTGCCAATCATGCCCTTGACCCCTTGCTGTAAAAGGGGAACAGTGAGGCCATCCATACGCATGGAGGTCGTTGGTCCCGCTGAACCGATTGGTTCACCTGGTTTTGGCGGCGTTGGTCCCACATAATAGATGATGGCACCCTTTGGATCAAATGGGAGAGATTCTCCGCCCTCGATAAGCTTAATCAAGCGCTGGTGGGCAGCATCCCTGGCGGTATAAATCACCCCGCTAATGAGCACCTGATCGCCGGCCATAAGGGACCTGGCATCTTCAAGTGGTGCTGTTACACGAATCATCTCAATCTCCTCCTGCATTCTCTGATTGTATATCAGCCACGAGAGCTCGAAAATGTTCTCCCCTGGCCATGAAGTTAGCATACTGATCGAAACTTGCACTGGCAGGCGAGAGAAGAACCACATCTCCCTCCTCTGCTAGCTGACTGGCTAGATGCACCGCTGCTTTTAAATCTTCGACTTCATATAGGGAAACGCCTCCTGAATCCAGCACCGCTTGACGAATTTTCGGTGCTGTGGCGCCCTGGAGAATCAGATGTTTAACACCTGCATGAATAACTTGACCGAGCTGCCCGTAGGAAAGCTGCTTATCGGATCCGCCGGCAATGAGAATAGGCCCCTTGGCAAAGGAGCGCAGTGCCGCGATGGTTCTGTCTGGCGTGGTGGCAATAGAATCATTGTAGTACCTTACACCGCCCACTTCCGCCACCAACTCCAAACGATGGGGTACGCCGGTAAAGCTTTGCCCGATCTGCCTTATAGCCTCTAGGCTGGCACCGGCAGCGTGGCTGAGCAAGGCTGCAGCCAGGAAATTGGCCACATTATGCTCTCCGGGCAGGAGCAGTTCAGAGCGCTTGGCAAAGACTTGCCGCCTAGACCCATCAGAAAAGACGAGGTTATCACCGGACAGATAGGCACCGGGAGTTACTTCCGATGCGAGGCTGAAAAATAAAACCCTGCCTGGAGCCTCCTCTGCCATGGCCCGGGTGATAGGATCATCATAGTTAAGAACCAGAAAGTCATTACTCTTTTGATGCCGATAGATGTTTGCCTTGGCAGCGATATAGTTTTCCATGGTATGGTGAATGTCCAGGTGATTCTCGGCAATATTGGTCACAACCCCGCCGTGGGGGCTTTGGCTGAGATCTTCCAGCTGAAAACTGGACAGCTCCAAGAGCACCCAATCCCCAGGATCAATCTCTCCGATGCTCCCTATGAGGGGAGTGCCAATGTTCCCTCCCACATAAGTGGAAAGTCCGCTGGCTTTGAGCATCTCCCCTGCCAGGCTTGTAGTCGTTGTCTTGCCGCTGCTGCCTGTAACGGCAAGAATCGGGGCTTGGCTGTAGCGAAACACAAGACCAATCTCACTTTCCAAACGGCCCAGCCCCTTTGCCATTTGCAGTTCAGGCAAATCCTTAGGCACTCCCGGACTCACTACCACCACGTCAAAATCTGTTAAACCAGAGAGGTACTCTGGACCTAGAACCAAATCGATGCCTAGGGTTTCAAGCTCATGGTACCTGTCGCCAAGTTCAGAGCTTGTCTGAAGATCTCGCCCGCTCAAATGTGCGCCGGCTTCTTTTAGAAATCTAATCAGTGCCACATTGCTGATTCCAAGACCAATCACCGCTACACGCTTACCGGACCAGTCTCTCGACAATTCCCTGCGCATTAAGTCTTCTCTCCCGACATATGATAAAAGGCCACCGCTGGCAGTTCTTCCTTGAGCAACAGCTCGGCGGTGGTTTTAAATGTATGCGGATCACCACTGACCCAAAACTGTGTATTATAACCTGTATCTTTTCCTTGTGAACCAGGCTTCCACTCCGGAAACACTCCCGCTACCTGCGCGGCCAAAGCCGGAGCCGGATCAACGATCACCACAGAGGGTCCGGCCAGCTCTGCAATAAGATCATGCAGAAAGGGGTAGTGGGTACAGCCAAGCAGGAGTGTGTCGATACCTTCTGCCAAGAGGGGGTCCAGATACTCCTTCACCACTTGCCTGGCCTCCTGTGAGCTCACTTGCCCTGACTCAACCAAGGGCACCAGCCGAGGAGCACTTTGCACAAATACTTTCATTTCCGGTGCAGATGCGAGAAATGCCCTTTGATAAGCTCCGCTATCTGCAGTCCCGCGGGTAGCCAAAACCCCAACACTTCCTTTACTTACCCCAAGAACTGCGTCGACAGCACTTTCGATGATACCGAAAACGGGAATTTCAAGCCTGCCTTCCACCTGCGGCAGCACAAGGGCACTGGATGTATTACAAGCCACAACTATAGCTTGACAGCCTTGCCTTAAGAAAAATCCAGCAATTTCCCAAAAATAGCCTTCCAGCTGGGCCTGGGTTTTTTCACCGTAAGGAACATGACAAGTGTCACCAAAATACAGGAGCCGTGCGCTGGTCTGCTGCCGAAGCTCCCGCCAGACAGACAGCCCCCCTAAACCTGAATCATAGATACCTATCGCCAATACAATTCCCCCAGGAGGTGTGCGGCCAGGGGCCTGCCTGGGCCTATCACACCGTCATATCTGAGAACCTCCTAAAATCTCATAGTCCTTCTCTAAGGGTTCCCTAAGGTCTAGATGCCCAGCTAGTGTAGAAATCCGTCTGTTTTCCACTAGAATCTGCACCCGCCGCACCCCCTGGGCCCCAACTAAAGTATTAACTATACCATAAACCGTAAAAATCTCCCCTGTGCTGCCCCCCTGATGATTGGTGATCAGATGATGACTGAAGTTTAGATACAGCACATCGCCGCGCTGATTATAACCTAGCAGTCTGACCCCTTCAGGAATCACAGGAGAAAGTTCTGGATGGCGGGGACCTGTTAAGAGGCTCTCTAAGCGTTCTTCTATCGTGCCTGAACCCTGATTGAATTCTGGAACCAGAAAAAGACTGCCCGGGCAGCTAAAGTAGACTGCATAGAAGGGCTGGCCAGGATCGACAGACACTTCTATTATCCCACTATACTCACTGACTAAGTACAGCACTGTACGTGCCGCAAAGAGCAAGAGCAGAAGTACGACTGCTATGGCTGCACCGCGCTTCCATCTCATCACTTTCGCCCCCTACTGTTTGAACTCCAGATAAAAGCGCTTGATCCCGTTATAAATGCCTTGGGCGGCTACTCTTTGAAATCCTGGTGCCAGCAGCAGAATCTCTTCATCAGGGTGATCTAAAAACCCTACCTCCACCATAATGGCTGGCATTTTAGTTTGATTAAAGACGGCAAGATCCTCCCTGCCCCATGTTCTCCTGTTTACCAAGGTAATGGCCTGAACCAGCTCATCCTGGACTGCACGGGCCAACAGTTCTGAGGCAGGATCATGGGCCCTGTACAAAGTCTCTGTTCCCCTCGCCGTACCCCGCTTTATATGCGAGTTAGCATGGATAGAGACAAACATATCTGCCTTAGCCTCGGCAGCAATGGCTGGACGTTCAAAAATGGAAACATACACATCACTTTCTCTAGTATACACAACTTTGGCACCCGCCTGTCGCAACAAGTCTCCAAGGTACAGGCCGATCGCCAAGTTGATGTCTTTCTCAAAGGTACCTTGGTGTCCGATTGTGCCTGGATCCGAGCCACCGTGCCCAGGATCCACCACAACCGTCAGGCCTGACAGTTCCCCCTCTATAATCGGCTCCTCAGCTAACTCCGGCTCAGTGTGTCCCTGCAGGCGGGCTAGATAGGCATGAGCCTCGCTGGCGGTCCCGAGAAAGAGCGGCAAAATAAACTCACCTTCATCTAGTTGTTCTAGGGGGAGGGGAGCAACCGGCTCTGTTACCTGTAAAACAACTCTGGTCACAGCAGGAGTGTGCTGGCTCGCTCGCAGCCGCTCAACCCGCCCCTGATTGACTGCCTTATCAAAGGAGCTGAGCATCAAGGTCGTCTCTTGCAGATCCAACACCAAACGGAGGGGATTTTCTAAATAAACTGCCTCGATTACCGGGGCGGCAGACGCCTGAAAGTAAAGGCAGAGATCGTCTTCGCTTGCCCTTAACTCAATCGTAGTCAGCTGAAAGTTAAACTCAATCTCCAGGCCCCCCTCAGGCCAGGGGTTGACCCTGTAACCGGTTGATCCCTTCAAGTCGCATACAATGCGCATCGTCTGTTCATCAAACCGGGAGCTGCGAATGGAGGACACTACAGGATGCCCGCTTACTTCAACAGTTGGCAAAGCATCGCCGCCTACTCCGTAAAGATCGACGACTAAACGATCGGGCTCCGTTAATAGGTAGGTCTGATATCCAGTATATGACTTCAGATCCAGAAAAACCCTGGATCTGGGTCCGCCCATGAAAATGATGTCCTTTAAATCCTGTTCTTCCTCAGGGTGATGGATCACAATCGGCTCCGGGGGTTGTGGTTCATCGGATGCCGGCTCCTCAGGTTTGCTGACAGCAGGCTGCCGAATCAGACTTGATGTGAAAGAGCTCTCACTCAAGGGCTTCTCTTTAGAAGCCTCCAGGCGCAGACCCATGATGTCCTGGTCAAAGACCAAACTCAAACCGAGTCGATTAGCAATGAAACGGACCGGGACCACAATCTCCCCTTCGATCAGCTGCGGGGCAACCTCCAGTTTGTATGGTTTGCCGTCTACCTGTGCACTTTCATCCTCTAGTTGCATAAGAATAGTTTGATCCGAAAACACCATCTCGATATCCTGTTCTGTGGTCTTAACCTCTGCCCCTAAATAGTCCGCAAATACACTCACAGGAATCATAAAGTTGCCATTAATCATAACTAGGGAATTTTTTAGTGCTACTTCATCTTGGCCCACAAACAGACGCAGGGCGGCGTCGGATTGGCTCGGGTAAATCATAATAATTAGGATAAGAAAAAAAAGTATAAGGGCAACCCGCTTCATAGTCTTACCTCCAGCTGTAATTATTACCATCATTTCTCCCTAGGAAGGAGGAATCCTTTTATGTTTTCGCGCTTTTGGATGCGCCTGGGAAGGTTTGCCTTGATTTTGCTCCTCGCTTATGTCTTGGTGGCCTACCTTGCTGTGGTCACTATTATACTTCGTGAAGAGATTGCCATTATCGACGCTAGCAGAGTAATCCCCGCTCTCAGTACACAAGAAAGCTTAAGCACCGTCGAAGGCCAAGTGCGTAATGTGTTCGGTGACCCCGTCCCCTTCGGGGTCATTATCATAGGAGATCACTTAGCTCAGGCAGATAATACTGGGGCTTTCCGGATCACCAACCTCAAACCCGGCCGGCATACCCTGGAGATTTTCGCCGGGGATTATGCCAAGTATACAAGGGAGATTCAGATAGAAGAGGGTATCAATCAGCCCACGATAAAATATGAAACAGGCCTTTGGCCCCAGGTATTCTTGGCGGATTTTCATGTCTTCTACAAAGAATACGACGAGATCTTCGGCATGGTCGGTTTCGCCAACGGAAGCAGCGAACCCGTCTATATTGAAAAGGCTTCAATACTAGATTCCCGAGGTGAAGTAATCACAGATATCCTCCATGATCATGACGGCTTTGCCTACTACAGCGGCCTGTCTAACCGACTGGAAATAGTAGAAGAGCCCCAGAAGGCCCTAAAGTGGGGAGCCCGCATGGTGCAGGGCGGCGAGTTTGCTCCTGTGAAAGGGCATTTTCCGCCGGGTCCCTACAGTCTCGAAGTTCACTATGCCTTCCAGGCCGGACACGAGCTCGGTCAATACCAGGTCTTGACGATTACAGACCATCTAGACCTGGACAGCAGCTGGCCGCATATTCCTTAAACGTGACAGTACATCTTCCTTACGGCGGCTATCTCTGTTATAATACAGCTAAGGGAGTTGATTGTCATGTCTCAGATCAAAGTCATTGCCGAAAATCGCAGGGCCCGCCATGACTATTTTATTGAGGATACCTATGAAGCAGGCATCGCCCTGCAGGGTACTGAGGTAAAATCACTCCGGCTAGGGAAAGTGAACCTCCGGGATAGTTTTGCCCGGGTTGAAAATGGCGAAGTATTTCTCCACGGGATGCACATCAGTCCGTATGAGCAAGGTAACCGCTTCAATCACGATCCAACGCGTCCACGCAAATTGCTTTTACACAAGCGGGAGATTCGCCGTCTAATCGGCAAAACACGGGAAGAGGGCTATACCTTGGTTCCAACGCGCCTCTACTTCTTGAGGGGAAGGTGCAAAGTAGAACTGGCTTTGGCAAAAGGCAAGAAGCTCTATGACAAACGTGAAGCATCAGCCAAAAGAGACGCCGCTAGAAGGGCCCAGCAGGCCCTTGGCCGTGATCGCTAAGGGGTCTGCCTTGACAGCAGGGTCCATTTTTGATATTCTGAAGACACCCTGGGGGTGAATTAGTTTCGACGTGGGTAGGAAGAACATCAGAAGCGAGCCGAGGATCCCAATGCCGCGTTAAAAGTGGGAAAGCATTAACTGCAAACAATAATTACGCCTTAGCTGCTTAGTTCAGCTAACGTCCCTTATTTCTCCGTCTGTAGGAAATAAGAGCGACGTCAAATTACAGACTACCCTTTGAGTGACGCCCGGAGCTGGAAGGGGAAATTTACGGGCTGGTTCGTCCTTTAGCTGGCCACAAAGTAGAAGGATGAACGAGAATTTAATTTGTGGCTGCGCTCGGAGATGCTGGTGTAATTTCACTTGCGGACAGCGGTGCAACTCCGCTCACCTCCACCAAAACTTTATTTAGAAAATGATCATTGCCATGCTCTGCATGGCATTTTTGTTTCGTGCAGATTTGGGCAATAAAAAACCTTTGCTTGTGCGCAAAGGTTTAATCATTTTCAGCAGCTATATTAAAACCATACAGACAAAACGACAGAAAGGATCATGAAACCAACAGCAAGATAGGTAGTGGCCGTTGAAAGGATTTCTTCCTTCCCTTTTCTCTGATTAAAGAACATTCGGCTTCCTCCGCCGATGGAGCCCAAACCTTCACCCTTACTCTCCTGCAGGGTCACCGCAACAATCAAAGCGATACAAATCAGAAACTGGATTATCATCAAAAAGGTTCCCATAGTTTAATGACACCTCCCTGCCCATTGATAACACTACTTGGTTATTCTATCACAGTGTTATAGCCGAGGCAAGGGAAAAGGGTCGCCAGTCGTCACCTCCTCACAAAGGACTGGTACCAGCGGGCGCTGTCCTTAAAAATCCTCTCCTGGGTGTCAAAGTCTACATAGATGATGCCGAAGCGCCGTTCATAGCCGAAAGCCCATTCAAAGTTGTCAAGGAGCGACCAGACGTAGTATCCCCTAAGGGGCACCCCCGCCTCAAGGGCTCTTGCCGCCTGGGCAATATGCTGTTCCAGGTAGGCCTGGCGCTTAGTATCCCTGATACGTCCATCCTCCACTGCATCTTCGTAAGCGGCCCCGTTTTCAGTGATGTACAGGGGAATCGGACCGTAGTCTGTGTGCACCCTGACTAACAGGTCGAAAAGCGATTCAGGGTAGACTTCCCAGCCCATGGCAGTCACCTCGCGCTCAGGCTGCTCCGTTTGGGGCTGGCCTTGTTCATCTGCAGATACAAGAGCCCGGGTATAGAAGTTGATGCCCAAAAAGTCAATTGGCCCTGAGATCAACTCCAGATCTCCCCCTTTTACTGCAGGAGCTACGCAGGACAAACCCTCTGTCATATCTTCAGGATAGGCTCCCCTAAAAATCGGATCTAAGTACCATCTGTTTTGAAACCCATCAGCTTTTCTCGCAGCCAAAGCGTCTGCGGGCCGAGTCGAAACGGCATACTGCGGAGTCAGATTTAACGTAATCCCGATTTCAGCAGGAATGTTAAGTTGGCGATACCCCTGCAGAGCCAAGCCATGTCCTAAAAGCAGATGGTGGGCAGCGACGAAACTAGAGGGGATATCTGCCTTGCCCGGTGCATGCACCCCAATCCCGTAGCCTAGAAAGGCTGAGCACCAAGGCTCGTTCATGGTAATCCACGAAGTTACAGTATCGCCGAGTTTTGCAAAGACTGTCATGGCATAATCTCTAAAATACTTGGCGGTATCTCGATTCAGCCAGCCGCCCTGTTCTTCCAAGGCCTGGGGCAGATCCCAGTGGTAGAGTGTGACTGCAGGGGCAATCCCGGATTTGAGCAATTCATCCACGAGACGCTTGTAAAAGTCTATTCCCTTTTGATTCACTCTGTCGCCTTCGGGCATAATGCGCGGCCAGGCCACAGAAAAACGGTAGCTGTCCACTCCCAGTTCCTTGATCAGGGCCACATCTTCTTTGTAGAGATGATAATGATCGCAGGCCACATCACCTGTATGGCCATGCAAAACTTTGCCCGGCGTCTTGCTGAAACGATCCCAGATTGACTCTCCCCTGCCATCCTCATCAAAAGCACCTTCGATCTGATACGACGCGGTGGCTGCGCCCCAGACAAAATCTTCCGGAAACTTCATCTGTAAATCCTCCTAGCTGTATTAGGTGCTGCTGCTGAATCACGCACCACTAATTCTGTCTCTATGATCTGCCTCGCTGGCTGGGCTTGGCTGGTGCTGTTCGTCAGCCGCGCAATCAGATTCTCGGAGGCAAGATAGCCGAGTTTGGCAATGGGCTGGCTGATGGTTGTCAGTTTTATTTCATGCTCTTGGGCAAAGGGAATGTCATCAAAGCCCACGACTGACAAATCAGCAGGGACTCTCAAGCCCAGCTCCCGAGCTGCAGCAATGGCACCGTAGGCCGCCATATCGCTGGCACAGGCAAGTGCGGTTATTCCTGGGAAGCTTTCCAGCAAGTGTTTGGCTCCCCTTTGCCCTGACTGGTGGGTAACATCTCCCATGTAAACATGGGCCAAACCGAGTCCTGCCTCATCAAGGGCCCGCTGAAACCCGCGATAGCGCTGCACCGCATAATCAAAGCGCATATCGCCGCTTATGTAGCCGATTTGGCTGTGCCCAAGTTCAATCAGGTGCCTGGCAGCCCGATATGCCCCCTGTTCATTGTCCACGTCGATAGAATGTACATCGGAGAGATAACATGGACCGATCAGCGTAAAGGGCAGGCCCCCCTCCCTAACCTTGGTTACCACTTCACTGTCCCGTGGCGTAGATGCAACAATAATGCCGTCGACACGCCTTTGGCTGATCATGCTGCTTAACACTGAGACAAAGTCCTCTGTTACACTTAGCAGCGAAAGAAGCAAGAAATATCCTTCACGGGTTACCACGGTGCCTATTCCTTTAAGAAGTTCAGGGAAAAACGGATCGGAAAAAACGGATTCCGCGGTATGGGGAATTACCACGCCGATGTTGCGAGTTTCGTTCTTCACCAGTCCTTGGGCCAGGGCGTTGGGCTGGTAGCCTAACTCCTCAACTGCACGCAACACACGATCGCGGGTCTCCTTCGAAACCCGATTTGATTTGTTTAATACATAACTTACCGTTGCGGTGGAAACCTTGGCCTTAGCCGCAACATCAGCGATGGTGACTCTCAATCCATAACCTCCTAAAGAAACAAAGTTCTCCCTTTGTGGACAGTCCACCCCGCAAACCGCCTCATTGCTAATCGTTTAAGCATCGACTTAGGCGGGGTTACACCTACTTATCATTTGGCATCGTTATTTTTCCCATATTCTACACAACCACTATAGTTCCTTCCCAAACCAAAGATCCTGAAAAATAAATGAAAACTTTTGGTCGGAAAATTGTATTTTACAGAAGGATATTTGTCTTTACGCTTGAATATGTTAGGTGAATTGAAATAATTCAGATGCAGTTATCCGCGATTGAAAGTCCTCACTTGATGGCTGTCCCGCAGTGCTTAATCGCTTAACTTACTCTGCAACTGGGGAGACGACCAAACCCTAGTTCTGGGTTTGTTGAGATAGATTAGAAAGAAAAAACGAATGGAGAGGTGTTGTGCTTTGAGAAAACGCGTAGCTTTGTTGTTAGTTGTCTTGTTGCTTGTCTTTTCTAGCTCGATTGCACTTGCTGCTGAACGCCACGAAACCCTGGTGGTCGGCGGCGGCCCTTGGAATCCTGCTACAAACTGGAATCCCCTGTATCCTCAACGCACTTCTGCAACAGTTGGTCTAGTGTACGAAACACTCTTCGCTTACAATCCCGAAACAAACGTGTACAAACCATGGTTGGCAGAAAGGGGCGAGTGGGTCTCTGACACAGTCTACGAAGTTGAACTGCGCAGCGAAGCCCGCTGGTCTGACGGTGAACCTCTCACCGCTGCTGACGTTGTCTTCACCTACGAACTGGCTCGGGACAATGATCTGCCCTACACTCCAATTTGGCGACAGCTTGAAGAAGTAAATGAGCTTTCACCAACTAAGGTTCAATTCGTTTTTGGTGACCCAAGCTACCAAGAATGGCAAATAGAACTCTATTCACGTCCCATCGTTCCGAAGCACATCTGGAAAGATATACCCGGTGATCAGTTACTGATCGTAGCTAACGAGAATCCAGTCGGCAGCGGCCCCTATAAGGCTGGAGAAGGCGGTTCGGACAGAATCGTCTGGGATCGAGACGACAATTGGTGGGCTAATGAAGTGTTTGGCCAACCTCAGCCTAAGCGCGTTGTGGAAATGATCATCCCCGAGAACAACGTGGCTCTAGGTATGCTGATGCAGCGCACTTTAGACTTGAGCAACTACTTCATTCCAGGTATTCCCGCCATCAAAAACTCCTTTGGGCTGAACACCTGGTTTGACGATGCACCTTACATGCTGCAGGCCAACACTGCTGTTCTTTACCTAAATAACCAACGGGCTCCCATGGACGATGTAGCTTTCAGACGTGCCCTGGCCCATGCTGTAAACCCAGAGGTCATTGTCGAGCGTGTATTCGAGTTCATGGTTCCTGCCTCTGACCCAACCGGGCTCTTTGGTGGGTGGATGGCCTATCACGATCCTGATGTAGCCCGCGAATACGGTTTTGGCTACAACCCCGAATACGCAGTTCAACTGTTGGATGAAGCAGGTTATGTGGATGCAGATGGAGATGGATGGAGAGATCTGCCAGACGGAACGGCTATGAGCTTTGAGATTATTGTACCGGCAGGCTGGACAGACTGGATGGAATCAATTCGCATCATCTCCGACCACTTCAGAGCAATTGGCATTAACGCAAACCCAGCCTTCCCAGACCAGTCCGTTTATGAGAATCGGATGTTCACAGGCGATTTCGACATGTTAATCAATAACTACGGGGCCAATGTCTCTGGTTCACCCTTCACCTACTGGAACTGGATAGCAAACCACAATATCCATCGCGAACAAGCAACTGAAGGTAACTTCGGACGCTATGACAATCAAGAGCTCTTTGATCTCATTGTTGAGTTCAACAAGGTGCTGCCGATGACCGAGGAATCGCTGGCTATCGCATCTCAAATCCAGAGGATCCTGCTGGAAGATATGCCGGCTATCCCGTTTTGGCAAAACGGAATGTGGTCGACGTCACAATCTGAGTGGTGGACTAACTGGCCAAGCGAGCACAATCCAGACGGATATCCTTCCACCTGGGGCGGCTACTGGCAAATGGGCGGCGTAGACATGCTCATCAACCTCAGATCCACCAAGTAATAGCGGATACTTTGGTCAACCCCGATAGATCGTCTGATCTATCGGGGCACCCCTTGTGATTAAGCATCTTACAGAAAGAGGTCAATATGGGACGTTACTTAAGTAAGAAAATAGCCATTTATCTTATCACTTTTCTCTTTGCAGTCACCCTGAACTGGGTGGTGCCCCGGCTAGTACCAGGGGATCCTATTACGTCACTGTTGGCTAGATTCTCAGGACTGGAAGGCGGCAGAGAGATCCTGCAAAGCTATTTTGTACAGACCTTTGGACTAGATAAGCCGCTCTGGTCTCAGTACCTGGGTTTTTGGCGTTCTCTGTTCATGGGGGACTTAGGTATCAGCATCACTCGCTTTCCATCACCGGTCATAGATATTATCAAAACCGCCATCATCTACGATTTCATTATTCTGCTTCCTTCAATCGTATTAAGCTGGATTATCGGCAACAAGATGGGTGCGTTGTCAGGAGTAAGCAAGCGGGCGGACAATTTTCTCATGCCCGTCTTCTATTTTCTGACCTCCTCACCCTATTTTTGGTTTGCTCTGGTAGTCTCCTACTTTCTCGGCATCGTACTGGGTATCTTTCCGATCAGCCATGCCTACAGCGCAGCAATGACCCCTGGATGGAACTGGGCATTTATCGTTGACTTCATTATGCATTGGTTTATGCCCTTCATAACTATGTTCCTGGTTCAGCTCGGCGGCTGGGCGATTGGTATGCGCAACATGATCATCTACGAAACAAACACCAACTACTCCAGGTACATGGAATCCCTAGGCGCTTCAAAACGCTTAATCCGCAACTACGGCTACAGAAACGGAATCCTGCCCCAGGTGACAGGGCTGGCTATCAGCCTGGGAACAATCATCTCCGGAGGAGTGCTGACGCAGGTGGTCTTCGCCTATCCCGGCCTTGGTTATACCATGGTGCAAGCCATCAAGCAGAGCGACTACTTTCTCATTCAAGGATGTTTCCTCTTTTTAATTTTGATGGTATTAGCCGCCAACTTCATTGTAGATATTGTGTACATGATTATTGACCCCCGGGTGCGACATTCTTATTCGGAGGAGGCTTAAAGATGGCAGCAGGTTCATTTTGGAAAAAACATGAAAATCTTTACTTCGCAGTTACAAACAGGAAAGTGCTCTTCGGCGTGCTGATGTTTACCGCCATCTTGCTGCTCAGTGTGATTGGCCCTTTCCTGACCCCTTACGAATACGATGAGTTCGCAGGGCCGGGATATCAGCCGCCCTCAAAAGACCATTGGTTTGGCACAACCCTTCAAGGCAGGGATGTCTATACCGGAGTGGTCTACGGACTCCGCTCCACATTGTTGGTTGGATTCCTGGCAGGCACCATCGCCTCCGCCATTGGTCTAGTGGTGGGTTTCATCTCCGGCTACAACGGCGGCCGGGCAGCTGATGAAGGCTTGATGATGCTCACCAATGTATTTATGGTGATTCCCTCCTTGGCTCTTCTTATTCTGCTTTCAGCCTACTTGCCCTATCGGGGAATCGTTACCCAAAGCCTGATTGTATCGGCCACCGCCTGGCCCTGGACAGCAAGGGCGGTTCGTTCACAGACCATGTCCCTGCGCAACCAGGAATTTGTCAACCTGTCCAGGATCTCTGGTCTTAGTGTTTTTCGAATCCTCAAAGAGGATATCGCCGCAAACATGTTTTCCTATGTATTCATGGTCTATATCCTTCAGTTTAACGGCACCATCCTAGCTTCAGTGGGTCTGGAGTTTCTAGGACTTGGTCCCACTCGGGGCATATCCTTGGGCCTGATTCTGCAAAACGCTGTGAACTGGAATGCCCTTCATCTGGGCATGTGGTGGTGGATCATCATCCCGGGCTTGCTATTGACCCTTTTAATTGTCTCACTGTATTTCATTAATACTGGGCTTGATGAAGTATTCAACCCACGCTTGAGGGAGATGTAGCTATGTCAGCAGAAAAGATTCTCAAACTAGAAGAACTTCGGGCGTATTACCGTGTCCTCAAGGGCGATGTAAAGGCCCTGGACGGCGTGTCGCTGCACGTGAAAAGGGGAGAGATTCTTGGTGTAGCAGGCGAATCGGGCTGCGGCAAGAGCACACTGGCCAACACCCTCATCCTGCGTAAAAGACCCCTGCAGCACATTTCCGGCAAGGCCCTTTTTTTGGGTAAGGACTTGATGACAATGCCGGAAGAAGAGTTCAGGAAGATGAGGTTCCGCCAAATATCCATCATCCCCCAGTACGCCCTGGATGCCCTCAGTCCGACCAAGAAAATCAGGACATTTATCACGGATATGGCCCACGAACACGAAATCGAAACCAACGCAGCTTTTTTCGGAAAAGTTGCGGAAAGATTTGCCATGGTCAACCTAGACCAAAATGTGCTGAACAAATACCCTATCGAGCTCTCCGGCGGAATGAAGCAACGCGTCGTAATGATCATCTCTACTTTGATGAACCCCGACCTGGTCATTGCTGACGAAATTACTTCGGCCCTCGATGTGAGCTCCCAGCGTTTTGCCGCGACGATGCTTATGGAACTGCGGGATCAGGGGATTATCGGCTCCGCGATTTTCATTACCCACGACATTTCCATCCTGTATCAAGTTGCAGACAGGCTGCTGATTATGTATGCCGGCCATGTGGTGGAAACCGGTCCGGTAGAGGAGTTAATCCAAAACCCCCGACACCCGTACACTCAAGCATTGATCCGCTCCCTGCCAAAAGTAGGGGCACAGATCACAGAGGAACGGCTGGAAGGAATTAAGGGTACACCCCCTGAGCTGCTTGATATTGGATCTGGCTGCCGCTTTAGGTTCCGCTGCCCGTATCAAACAGAGAAATGCCTGCAAACACCGGAAACGACGCATATTAACGAGAACCATTCCCTGGCCTGCTGGCATTTTGAAGAGATTGGAAGTGAGCGCGTTGGTTGACAAACAAGGGAAAACCCCAATTATTGCAGCTGAAAACTTGAGTAAAACCTTTAGCAGCGGTGTTTTTATCCGGGAAAAAACTGCAGCTGTCCAAGGTGCTTCTTTTGAAATGTTTCCAGGTACTGTCTTTTCGTTGATAGGTGAAAGCGGCAGCGGCAAGACTACAATCGGAAAACTCATCCTGAAGCTAATCAAACCCACATCCGGCAGACTGCTTTATCGCGGCCAGGATATTACGGAAATTAAAGGCAAAAATGCCTTGCGCAACTATTACAGAAAAGTACAGGGTATCTTCCAAGATCCGTTTTCGTCATTCAATCCCCTCTTTCGCGTCGATCGGGTCTTTGACATGGTCTATGACGTATTCTTGCCCCATGAAAAAAACCGCGCAGAGAGGACGGCAGAGGTGCTGAAAAGCGTCAACCTCAACCCAGAACGCATCTTACACCAGTTTCCCCATCAGCTCAGCGGCGGCCAGCTGCAGCGTCTGCTGATCGCCCGTTCACTCTTGTTAGATGTTGATGTATTAGTGGCAGATGAACTGATCAGCATGCTCGACGCTTCGACGCGTATGGGAATTTTGAATCTCTTAGTCGATATCTGCCATGAGAGGGGCATGTCAATTCTCTTCATCACCCACGACTTAGCCCTAGGCTATTACATCAGCGACTACACGCTGATTATGCACCGGGGCAGGCTGGTTGAAAAGGGTGCCACAGAAAAGATCTACAATAATCCGGTGCACCCCTATACTAAAATGCTTTTTAACTCGGTACCTGATATCGGCCACAAGTGGGATAAGAATGAAAAGTTCATCCCTGAACATGTTGATCGTGAGATTGATGCCTTCTACCGGAAAAACTCCGGTCAAGGCTTTGACTATGTCGATACCGATCATGGAGTATTGTTCAGTTTAGAATAATTCGCCCCATAAAAAAAGGCGGAGCACCTCCTGGCTCCGCCTTTTTCACTTGAATCCGGCTATTTTTTGATGTTGTAAAATGCTTTGCGGCCTGGGTATTCCGCAGTAAAGTCCAACTCCTCTTCAATACGGAGCAGCTGGTTGTACTTGGCAACACGATCTGTCCTGCTTGGGGCACCAGTCTTGATTTGACCGGCATTGGTTGCCACAGCGAGATCAGCGATGGTAGTATCTTCGGTTTCACCTGAACGGTGGGAAATAACCGCAGTGTAACCAGCACGTTTGGCCATTTCAATCGCATTGAGTGTCTCCGTTAAGGTACCGATTTGATTTACTTTAATCAAGATAGAGTTGGCAATGCTGCGCTCAATACCTGTGATTAGGCGCTCAGTGTTGGTAACAAAGAGGTCGTCACCGACTAATTGCACCTTGTCACCGATGGCGTCAGTGAGTTTTTTCCAGCCATCCCACTCATCTTCGCTGAGAGCGTCTTCAATGGAGATAATTGGATACTTCTCCACAAGGTCCTTGTAATAGGCGACCATTTCATCGGTATCGAAGATTTTGCCTTCTCCTTCAAGATGGTACTTGCCATCTTTAAAGAGTTCGGTAGCCGCTACGTCCAGGGCAATGAAAGCGTCCTCGCCCGGTTTGTAACCAGCCCTTTCGATAGCTTCAATAATTGCCTGAATAGCCTCTTCGTTAGAACCGAGGTTCGGAGCAAAGCCTCCCTCATCACCCACGGCTGTATTAAGTCCTCTGCCCTGCAAGACAGCCTTGAGGCTATGGAAGATTTCTGCGCCCATTCTCAAACCTTCTTTGAAGCTTTCTGCACCAACGGGCATTACCATAAACTCCTGGATATCCACGTTGTTGTCGGCATGGGCTCCGCCGTTTAGAATGTTCATCATGGGTACAGGCAGGTTGGTAGCACTGACTCCGCCGATATAACGGTAGAGCGGCATTCCTAGATAGTTGGCGGCTGCATGTGCGCAGGCCAGTGATACGCCTAGAAGGGCGTTGGCACCTAGTTTACCCTTGTTTGGGGTTCCATCCAGCTCAATCATGATCTGGTCAATAACCACCTGGTCTAAAACATTTAGACCAACAAGCTCTGGCGCAATGATTTCCTCAACGTTTTCAACAGCTTTTTGGACACCTTTGCCCAAATAACGCCCTTTGTCGCCGTCACGCAGTTCCACTGCTTCAAACGCACCTGTGGATGCGCCGGAGGGTACTATGGCACGGCCCGTGGTACCGTCGACTAAGAAAACTTCTACTTCTACTGTGGGGTTGCCCCGGGAGTCAAGTACTTCCCTGGCTAGAATTCCATCAATAATCATTATTTTTCCTCCTTTACAATTAGGCTTTCGCCCGTCATTTCAACAGGTTGGTCTACTTCCATCAAATCCAGGAGCGATGGCGCCAAATCCGCCAAGATACCCGGCTTCAACTTGTATCCAACCGGCGCATTAAACAGCCAGACAGGCACTAAGTTGGTTGTATGGGCTGTATGGGTTTCGCCTGACTCAGGATCAACCATCTGCTCGCAGTTGCCATGATCCGCAGTGATAATTGCCATGCCTCCCTGGTTCTTGATTGCTTCCAGGACTTTGCCCAGGCCCGTATCTACAGCCTCCACCGCCTTAACGGCTGCTGCAAAGACACCGGTGTGGCCCACCATGTCACAGTTAGCGTAATTGAGGACGACCAAGTCAAAGATCCCCTTATTGATTTCGGCCACCGCACGCTCTGTCACCTCGGGCGCACTCATTTCGGGCTTCAGATCATATGTGGAGACACCTGGGGAAGGAACTAAAATCCTTTCTTCACCTGGGTTAGGCTTCTCTACGCCTCCGTTAAAGAAGAAAGTGACATGGGCATACTTCTCTGTTTCGGCAATACGCAACTGCCTCTTGCCTAGGGTGCTCAGGTACTCACCTAAAGTATTCTTCAGATCTTGCGGTTCAAAGGCAAAGGGCACCTTCAGGTTGACATCGTACTGGGTCATGGTGGCATAGAAAATATCCAGTTTCCTACCCCGCTGAAACCCAGTGAAGTCCTCGTCCACCAAGGCATAGCTGATTTCCCTAGCCCGATCTGCCCTGAAGTTAAAGAAAAACACGCTGTCGCCGTCGGCAATTGGTCCGATTGCGTTGCCGTCCTTGGTCAGGACAGTAGGTATCACAAACTCGTCAGTTTCACCTAAGGCATAGGCTTCCTGGATTGCGGCAGCGCTGCTTTCAGCAGTGCGTCCTTGACCCATCAGTGCCTGATATGCCTTTTCCACCCGCTCCCAACGTTTGTCCCTGTCCATAGCGTAGTAGCGCCCGGAAATCGAAGCAATCTCGCCAATCCCGATTCTGGTCAATTCCGCTTCTAAATCGGCCAAGTACTCATGGGCGCTAGAAGGGGGAACGTCCCGGCCGTCAAGGAAGGCATGTACGTAGACTTTACTCAAGCCGCGATCCTTTGCCATCTGCACCAGAGCGTACAGATGGTCTGTGTGGCTGTGCACTCCCCCAGGTGAAACAAGACCCATCAAGTGAAGTGCTCCCCCTGTCCGTTTAGCATGATCCATAGCTGCCGTCAGGGTTTGGTTGGTGAAAAATTCACCGTCACGGATGGCCTTAGACACCCTCATCACATCTTGGTAGACAATTCGACCGGCCCCAATGTTGAGGTGACCCACATTAGAGTCGCCCATTTGGCCGTCCATCAGCCCCACACTCTCGCCGGAGGCTGAAAGGTAGGATTCAGGCACATTAGCCCTAAGCCAGTCTACTGTCGGAGTCTGGGCAGCCCTTGTAGCATTGCCGTCCACCTTATCGCTGAGTCCAAATCCGTCAAGGATAATCAGTGCTATTGGTTTATTCATCGTTACACACCTCTTCGGATTTTAGTAGTTGATAATGCCAACAAAATCCTCTGCGTTCAGGCTGGCACCACCTACTAATGCGCCGTCGATTTCAGGCTGATCCATGAACTCTTTGACATTGCCAGGCTTGACACTGCCGCCGTACTGAATCCGCACCTGTCCAGCAAGCTCTGGATTAAACAATTCAGCTGCTGCCTGCCGGATGGCAGCAATAACTTGATTTGCATCGTTTCCATCGGAGGTTTCACCCGTGCCAATAGCCCAAATTGGCTCATAGGCAATAACAACCTGGCTGATCTGCTCAGGGCTGACACCGGCCAAACCCTTTGTGGTCTGCTCCACCACAACCTTTTCTGTCTCTCCGGCCTTGCGCTGTTTAAGGGTTTCACCAACGCAAAGAATGGGTTTCAAACCTGCTTCCAGTGCCTTGAGCACCTTCTTATTAATCAGCTCATCATCTTCCTTGAAGATTTCCCTGCGTTCAGAGTGACCTAAAATAACGTACTCACAGCCTGCATCTAGGAGCATGGCTGCGGAAATCTCTCCGGTATAGGCGCCCTGATCAGCGAAAAACATGTTCTGGGCACCGAGCTTCACCTTGTTCAGTCCGAGTGCACTTAAAGAGGACAGGCTAGTAAAAGGTGCACAAATAACTACTTCTACGGAGCTGTCTGCAACCAGTTCCTCTAGTTTGCGGACCATTTCCGTTGCTTCACCAATGGTTTTATGCATTTTCCAGTTTCCTGCAATAATTGGGGTTCGCATAATCTCACCTCTACTTATCATTTAAAGCGGCAACACCCGGCAATACCTTGCCTTCTAAGAATTCGAGGGAAGCGCCGCCGCCAGTGGAAACATGGCTCATCTTGCCAGCCAAGCCCATCTGTTCCACAGCTGCAGCAGAATCTCCTCCGCCGATAATAGACACTGCCGAAGAATCGGCCAGTGCTTCAGCGATGCCGCGGGTTCCAGCCGCGAAAGCTTCTAGTTCAAAGACTCCCATCGGCCCATTCCAAACTACTGTGCCAGCTTTTTTAATGGCCTCACTAAAGAGTTCTGTTGTCTTGGGGCCTGAATCCAAGCCTTCCCAGTCTGCGGGAATCTCTTTAAAGTCTACGACCTTGTATTCAGTATCTGCAGTGCGTTCTTTTCCTACAACAATATCAACAGGGAACAGAAGCTCTACACCCTTCTCCTTGGCCTTGGCCAGAACGTCCAGTGCGAAGTCCAAACGCTCTGGATCGAGAAGTGAATTGCCAATCTCATATCCCTGGGCTTTGAAGAAAGTATAGGCCATACCTCCGCCAATGATCAAGGTGTCTGCCTTGTCAAGGAGGGCTTCAATAACACCGATTTTATCCTTCACCTTAGCGCCGCCTAAAATGGCCACAAAGGGGCGTTTGGGCTCATCTAACGCGCCGCCCAAAAACTCCAGTTCCTTCTCCATCAGAAAGCCAGAAACTGCAGGAAGATAATCTGCAACCCCTGTTGTGGATGCGTGGGCGCGGTGGGCTGTGCCAAAGGCATCGTTGACATAAATATCGCCGAGGGAGGCCAGTGCTTTGGCAAACTCCGGATCATTTTTCTCCTCTTCAGCATAGAAGCGAACATTCTCAAGTACAAGCACCTCGCCGGCTTTGAGGGCCGCGACAGCTTCCTGTACTTCAAGTCCAATACAATCATTGACCTTCTGGACAGGTTGGCCGAGGAGTTCGCTTAAGCGCTTGGCAATCGGATCGAGGCGCAATTCCTCGCGAACTTCACCCTTGGGGCGTCCAAAATGGGACATCAGAATGACTTTACCGCCCTGTTTGATCAGATGCTGAATTGTGGGTAAAGCGGCCCTGATTCGTTTATCATCAGTAATGACGCCATCGATCATGGGTACATTAAAGTCAACCCGCACTAATACCCGCTTATCCTTCACGTTAACGTCAAGAATGGTCTTTTTCGCCATATTTATCCTCCTCAGAGTGAATGCTTGACAAAGTATCCCCCCGCATAACGGGGGGATCTTTGACTAAGGCTTTTCTTATTTCTTGGACTCCATGTAACGAATGAGATCAACTACCCGCATGGAGTAACCCCACTCATTATCGTACCAGGATACCACTTTAAGCATGTTGTCGCCAAGTACTTTGGTTAAGGCAGCATCTACGATGGAAGAGTGGTCGTTGCCCTTGAAGTCGCAGGATACCAAGGGTGCCTCTTCATAGGCCAAAATGCCTTTCAATTCGCCTTCAGCAGCCTTCTTGAACTCAGCATTGACAGCTTCAGCAGTTACTGGCTTTTCAGTTTCGACAACCAAGTCTACAACACTTACTGTAGAAACAGGTACACGCATGGCAAAACCGTCAAGTTTGCCCTTCAGCTCAGGCAGAACCAAACCTACCGCTGCTGCAGCACCGGTTGTGGTAGGAACAATGTTCTCAGCGGCAGCTCTTGCCCTTCTCAAATCCTTGTGGGGCAGATCAAGAATTCTTTGGTCTGTAGTATAGGCATGCACCGTGGTCATAAGACCCTTTTTAATGCCAAAATTCTCATTGATCACCTTGGCAAAAGGCGCCAGACAGTTGGTGGTGCAGGATGCGTTAGACAGAACGTGATGGTTGGCAGGGTCATACTCACCTTCGTTAACACCCATAACAACGGTTAGATCTTCGTTTTTGGCAGGTGCGGTAATAATGACCTTCTTAGCTCCGGCATCAATATGCCACTGAGCCTGTTCGCGGCTGCGGAAGATGCCTGTTGCTTCCACAACGTAATCTACACCGATTTCACCCCAAGGCAAATTCTTTGGATCACGTTCAGCATAAACGCGAATTTTCTTTCCGTTGACTACAATGTGATCGCCATCTACAGTAACCTCTGCATCAAGGGTACCATGGTTAGTGTCATACTTAAGCAGGTGGGCAAGGGTCGCAGCGTCTGTCAAGTCATTAACTGCAACAACTTCAACATTCTCGTCTTTTAAAGCTCCCCTGAATACCAAGCGTCCGATTCGACCAAATCCGTTAATACCGATCTTAATGGTCACAAAAACTCCTCCTTTTACTTTATCTCTTTTATGCTCATCAACCTCCGGGCGACCCCCTCATCGGTGATACAGACATCACAGTAACCGCGGGATAAAACTGACATCACAGCCCATGCTTTGCTGCGTCCACCCCCTACCGCTATCACAAGTGGAATCTTTTCTAAATCCTCCAGCCGCAATCCTACCGACGCAGTATTGCGCACAATATTGCCGTAAGCATCAAAATAACAGCCAAAAGCCTCGCCAACTGCCCCTTCTGCAATCAGCTCCATCAGGGATGCATCGTCAAAACCTCTTCTTCTGGCCATTTGCTCGGCTGTGCCTATGCCATGAATCAGCACATCCGCCCGCCTGCCCAAGGCTATAACCATGCGAATACGCGGCTCATTAATAATCTGCTCTAAATAACTGGGGGAAACATCCTCAGGGGCATGGAGCTGATGGTACGTACCGCGCAATCTCTCTGCGAGAGTTACAGCTATCGAGTTGGCATGGATTTTTGCATCCTCGCCCAAACCGCCGCGCACTGGCACAACAGTAATATCCTTGGGCAAATCCTGCCCAGAAACAGCTTCTGCAACTCTGGCCATTGTTGTCCCGCCAGAGACAGCCAGAATATCTTCATCTTTGAGCACGTCTTTAAGGTAACGGGCTGCAGCCTCTGCCAAATCCCTTTTACCTGAAACATTGCTGTCTACATCACCTGGAACAATGATCATCTTACCGACACCGAATGCCTGGGCAAGCTTGCGTTCGAGGTATTCAAAATCATGGAATTCCCGAATCATTGTCTGCAGGCGCAGCAGCACATTTTCGCCATGGGGGGCCAGCCGAACACCGTCCGAGTTGATGAAGATCAAGCCTTGTTCCCGTAAGACATCGAGTTCTCCACGTATTACCCTTTCCGAGCTGCCAAGTTTAGCTGCCATGAACCTGCGTCCTACCGGTGCTTCGTTCTTGATCATGTTCAAGATACTATAGCGCCGTTCTAAAACTTCACCAAGTTCAGGAACGAGTTGTTGCAGAGCAATCAGATTATCCACGCTAGGCCACTCTCTTTCTCGGGACATTTAACGACCCGCCGGGGTGTAATACGTCCCACCCCATCGCTAAATATTCTTCTTTACCACATAGTTCCCTTCCCTGCACTTGTTAATACTTGGTATTCAATTTGTCAACTTGTCGCGCCTTTTCTCTGATTTGCCTAAACCGGTAATTAACGCCGGATTTGCTCATCTTTGGCACCATTAAATCCCCTATTTCCTGGAGCGAAGCGTAGGGGTTGGCCAGTCGAACCCGGGCTGCTTCCCGCAGCTTGGGCGGCAGCTCTTCCAGTCCGATCGCTTGATCAATAGTTTGAATATCCTTAATTTGGTCCATCGCTGCTTTTACCGTCTTTTCCACATTGGCCGTTTCGCAGTTCACTAAGCGATTCACCTGGTTGCGCATATCCTTCAGAACCCTTACGTTCTCAAAGTGTAGCAGAGCGTTGTGGGCACCGAGCAAATTGAGCATGTTGACGATTTGGCCTCCGTCTTTCAAATAGGCAACCAATGATCCCTTACGTTCTGTAATACCTGCATCGAGCCCTAAAGACGCCATCATTTCCAGGATCTTCTGGGCCAACCTAGTCTGAACTGTAGATATCTCCAGATGGTATGCCTTTTCCGGGTTGGTAATCGAACCATTGCTCAAAAAAGCGCCCCTCAGATATGCTCTTCTGCAGCACTTCTTGCGGGGGATTTCCAACTCACCCAGGACGCCCTGGCTCTTAAAATCCTGATAAACTTGTCCAGCTGCCTCGCTGCCTAAAACCCTCACTGTACAGATCTGCGTCCTTCTGGAACGGGACTTCGAGACCAGTACCTGTGTGGGTATTTCAGGATAAAGACCCTTAAGAAGCAGAAGAATTTTCCTGGCTACCAAGGGAGATGAATTGTTGAAATCCAGTACTTGGTTTTTGTCACCTAAGAGAAACCCTTCCAAGTCATAGAAAGCACTAAGCTCAGCTATGCGGCAGCAGCGGGCACGCGGAATCACTCTTGCCAACTCCTGCCGGACATCATCAGAAAAACTCATGCCTACTTCCCTCCATCTTTCCCCAAAATCCAGACTCGAACACGCCAACCTTGGATTTCCGCCTTCACAATCACGGGCGTCTGCGAATCATTTTTGAACTTAAAGTCAGTGTAAGGCCAGGCCACCGCAGCATCCAGTCCATGCTTAATGTAGCTTGGCGCAATGGAGTGGATCCTGCGTTCCACAATCTCAAGTCCCGCCAGGCGCACTGCATTGTACAGTGTGGTGGAAGACTGACATATACCTCCTCCGACCCCTGGCACAACTGCCTCGCCTAGAATAATGGGAGCGTTACGATAACCCTTCTCTACCGTCCGCTCCCCCACCGTTCCATTAAAGGAAAACACCTCTCCAGGCAGCACTACTGAATTGTTGATGGCAGCCAGGGAAAGGCGAATATTTTCAACTCGGCCGGGACTGCCAATGAGGGGAGTGGAAAAATCGCCCAGAACATCCACCAGCTCCTGCAGATGCTCCGTGCGCACAAAGGGCACAACTTCAATCCCCTCCAGGGCTATGCGGCTTTTCGCCGGAGCGTTGATAACACTGTCAACAATAGCGTCCACATCAAAATAGAGTCCGTTTACATGGGGAATAATCTCACCTGTAGCCTTCTCTAACGTTGCATTAGCGGGAAAGCGCATATTGGCACGGGCCATCTGCTCCACAATCACCCGCACTTCGTTTGGGTAATAGTATTCCATGATTTGACCTGCTAAATAAACCTCCGAGCGCACTCCAAAAAACCTGCGGTGAATGGTGCGATACATCAGGGGCAAACCAAAGCCCAATGTAGAAATCAGGGCTGCCATAGCAATGATTCTTCGCATAGTCACACTTCCTCCCTTCCCAGTCTATTCCGGAAAGGAGAGAAGTAAAACATTAGACGACCCACTCACCGTTTTTATGTTTGCCATGGGCCCCAGCGAGAAACATGATCTCCTCCGCCAGTTTCTTGCTGTCATGGCGGACCAGATCCATGCGATCTAAGAGATCCCTTTGGTGTACCCGAACCCCCAGGGCCTCTAAAGCCCCTAGGTCAACTCGAACCGGATGGGCTCCCTGCCTGGCATACATCCTGGTCTGCGCTGCTGAAATCAAAGCCTGATTGACTAGCACATAATCAAAAATGTTTTTTCCGTCCACATGGGCTAAGATACCCTGCACGTGGTCGCTGGCTGTATACCCATCTGTCTCGCCGGGCTGGGTCATCGCGTTGCAGACATAGATGCGCAGGGCAGAAGTGTCTTCCAAAGCTTCCGTAATGCCGGGAATCAGTAAGTTTGGCATAATGCTTGTGTAAAGGCTCCCAGGTCCGATTACTACTACATCTGCATGTAAAATCGCCTGCACTGCCTCTGGCAAAGCCCTAGGGGCTCTTGGTTCCAAGAACACTTTATTGATCTTTTTGTTTTGCTGGGGCAGCAAACTCTCGCCCATCATGGTTGAACCATCTTCATAGACCGCTCCCAGGCGAACAGACTCTAAAGTGGGAGGAAGCACCTTGCCCCGCACCGCCAAGACCTTGCTAAAAGCCCGTATTGATTCTTCAAAGTCGCCTGTTATGTCAGTCATGGCTGCTATAAACAAGTTGCCGAAACTATGCCCCTCCAGCCCTTCACCCCAGTTAAAGCGATACTGGAAGAGCTCTTCCATCAAAGGTTCGGTATCAGCCAGAGCAACCAACGTATTGCGAACATCACCTGGAGGCAGAATGCCTAAATCGTCGCGGATACGCCCGGAACTTCCTCCGTCATCAGCTACAGTCACAATGGCTGTAATATTTGCCGTATACTCCTTTAAACCCCTGAGCATAGTGGCAAGACCGGTTCCCCCGCCAATGGTCACGATATGCAGGCCCTTTTCAAGGTTGCGGGTCTTGTAGACATGTTCCACCAGGTTAGGCACATCGGCAGGCCGAATTGCCCCCACCACAGAACGGATGCCGTAGCGAACTGCTAAGCCAACAAAAAGGGCACCTAGGCCCACCAAGGCTGCACCCAGGTAAACGGGGTTAAATCTCCAGGTAGCTGCCCAAGCCAAAATCTTCTTTTCGTAAAGGGAAAACACTGGAGTGTTCAACAGGATGATTATTCCGGTAGCAGCCAAAAAAATCCCCATCACTAATAGACCCAGCCAGCGTTTAACCCGCATGCCCGGGTACAGCCACTTCATTCTCTGCATCTTGCCCACCCCCTTAGGCAAAATTCAAGCGCATCTTACAGCTTGCTGCCGGCAGCCTGATCCACAACAAAAGTTACTGAGGGATGCAGCTGCAGAACCGATGCAGGCACCTTGGGTGTCACCGGACCCCTTAAGGCAGCATAAATGGCCTCGGCCTTACTGCCGCCGTAAGCAATGAGCACTATGTTTTTGGCGCGCATAATGCTCTTGATGCCCATAGAGACCGCCTGTGTCGGCACTTCATCCGGGGATGCGAAAAAACGGGCATTGTCTTTAATGGTACTTTCAGTCAAATCTACAACTTGTGTAGTGGAACCAAAGGGAGTGCCGGGCTCGTTAAAGCCGATATGGGCGTTTGAGCCAATGCCAAGCAGCTGCAGATCAATTCCCCCCACCTGCCTGATGGCCTGCTCATAGCGTTCACATTCTGCCTGCAGATCAGGGGCGGTGCCGCTGGGCACATGGGTGTTTTCTTTTCTCACATTCACTTTGGAAAAAAGATTTTCCTCCATATAATGCCTGTAACTTTGGGGATGAGCAGGCGCCAAGCCGACATACTCATCAAGATTGAAGGTAGTTACACTGCTAAAATCCACCCCGCGCTGATGGTATTCGGCCAGCAGCCGATAGACACCTAAAGGGGTGCTTCCGGTCGCTAAACCCAAAACGCTATTTGGCTTGCTTCTGATTTGTGCAACCATCAATTTGGCTGCTTCTTCACTCATTCTGTCGAAATTGTTCACCACAACAACATTCATTTCCGATCACCTCTCTTGCTTATTGGTCGCTATATGCCACTTGGCCAGCGATAATTGTCTTTTGGACTGTAAAACTCTCGCTCAGGATCACAAAATCTGCACGATTCCCTTCCCTGATCCAGCCCCGATCCGCAAGTCCAAGGGACTGGGCTGGGTTAAGGCTGGCCATGCGGAGTGCATCTTGCAGGGAGATACCTACCTCTTGAACCATGTTTTTGACAGCCCGCAGCATAGTTAGGGTACTGCCTGCCAAGTTGCCTTCGGCTAGACGTGCTGCTCCATCCTTTACAAAGATTTGGTGATCCCCAAGCATGTACTCGCCATCAGGCAGGCCAGTAGCCTGTACAGCGTCTGAAATGAGTACAACGCGTTCCACACCTGCACTGCGCAAGAGCACCCTGATGGCTCCTGGATGCACATGCACCAAATCTGCAATAAGCTCGGCCCAGATGCCCGGCGTAGCCAAGACAGCCCCTAGCACTCCAGGTTCCCTATGATGCAGACCCCGCATGCCGTTATAGGTATGGGTCGCGTGGGTGATGCCGGCTTCAAAGCCTTCCATAGCCTCTTCATAGGTTGCATCAGAATGGCCGATAGAGACATTGATTCCCCGCTCCTTAAGCCAGGCTATGGCATCTAGACTGCCTGGAACTTCCGGCGCCAGTGTAACTAAGCGGAGCTTATCCCCTAAAATGCTATATAGCTCCTCCAGCTCCCCTAAGTCAGCGGGTCTAATAGCTGGGCCATACTGGGCGCCTTTGTACTTCTCGTTAATGTATGGTCCTTCCAAGTGAACCCCCAGTACCTCCGCCTCATCGTTGGATCCGGCATAGTCTGCCACCAGCTGAGCGACGGAACGAGTTTTCTCTGGGGCAGCAGTTACGGTACTGGGCAAAAATGCAACCGTACCCGATTTGGCCAAGAAGCGGGCCATAGTGCGTAAAGCTTCCTCTGTGCCGTCCATCAGTTCAAAGCCTGCAGAACCATGCATGTGTACATCAATCAACCCAGGTGCAATATATCCTCCTTGAGCATCAATGATCTCAAAGACACCTGGAATAGCTGCATCTTTAATTCGGGCACCTTCTTCTTCGTCGCCCACATACATAATGCGGTCTCCTATGGTTACCACTGTACCGTTTGGGATCAGTTCATCAGCGACTACGGTGCCGTTTGTCAGGATCAAGTGCTTGTTTCTCACTTTGCATCACATCCCTTTAGCATTCTCTCCCTAGCAATTCTTCTATTGCAAATACTTTTCCTGCCTGCTCCCTAGTCTTGCAGACAGTCCTTGGTCAGAAAGATTTTCAACTAAACAAGTTAACCTGAAACAAATATTAATCTTACTTGCATATTCATACAAACATGCTGTATAATTAGCCCATTAACTGATGGAAGGATGTATTCTACTCTATGAAAAAACTGGTTGTACTCATACTTACCGTCACCCTGTCCCTTGCTCTCCCTACCTTTGCCTTTGGCCAAGGGGTGCTGAGAGTTGCCACAGAAGCAGGTTTTATGCCCTTTGAATACGTGGGGGAAACTGGCCAACTTTTGGGTTTTGATATGGACTTGATCAGGGCTATCGGCCAGGTTCTCGGCCTAGAAGTCAAAATCGACAATATCAGCTGGGACGGACTGATTCCTGCACTGTTAAATAACAACTACGATGCAGTAATTGCCGGTGTCACCATTACCCCTGAACGCCAAAACAGCGTAGACTTTTCCGATCCCTATTTCGAATCTGTACTCACCATTGTCACCAAGCAAGGTGCAGCTAGTTTGGCCAGTCTGGACAGCCTAACTGGAAAAGCTGCAGCAGTGCAAATCAGTACAACTGGAGACTTTACCGCAAGTGACCTCTATGATGAGGGAAAGCTAAAAAGTGTCTCCCGTTTTGATACTGTAGCCGATGCCATGCAGGCTGTTATCATTGGCGTGGCTGATGTAGTCATAGTTGACCTGCCTGTGGCCCAGGCCTACCTTGATGCCAATCCCCATGCCCCACTGATCGCTGCCGGAGCGGTAGCTGCCAATGAGTACTATGGCATTGCAGTGAACAAGAACAACCAGGAGCTCTTGGAGCAAATCAACTCAGCCCTAATTGAATTAGAAGAAAACGGCACCTATGCTGAAATCTACAATAAGTGGTTTGGTGCAGCTGCCCCACAAACTAACTAGTCTTAGTCTTGTGTGGTTAGGCCGGAAAGGAGAATTCTAACGTGGACTTTCGCTGGGATCTAGTCTGGAGCTCACTGCCAACACTTTTGACAGGGGCTAAACTAACAGTACAACTAACTTCTATAGCGGTCTTCTTCGGCACCATCCTTGGTACTCTGGCTGGGATAGCCAGAATCTCAAGCGGGCTGTTTAAAGCAGTCTCTGCCGCATATATCGACGTAATCCGGGGAACACCGCTTCTTGTGCAAACATTCATAATATTCTACGGATTGCCCAGCATTATTCAGCGCCCAATTCCGGCCTATGTGGCCGCAGTGTTAGCCCTCAGCATCAACAGCGGCGCCTACGTAGGAGAAATTGTCCGGGCCGGAATCCAATCCATCGATCGGGGCCAGTGGGAAGCAGCAGCTTCCCTCGGACACTCTCGCTTGCAAACCATGGGTTATATCATCCTGCCCCAGGCCCTAAAAAGAACACTCCCGCCCTTGGGCAACGAGTTTATTGCGCTGTTAAAGGACTCTTCCTTAGTTTCCGTCATCGCCCTGGAAGAGCTCGTGCGCAAGGGGCAAATAATCATTGGGCGCACCTTTCGCCCCTTCGAGATTTGGCTGGCAGTAGCCATGATTTACTTTGTTATGACCTTTACCGTCTCCCGCTTCGTAAACCTGTTAGAACGCAAAATGGCGCCTGAGTCGTAAAGCGGTTGTCAACGCCGACTTAAGCGCCAGTCAGGCCCCATTAGAAAAACATGTAAGTTGTGACCGACAATGCGCGAGGCTAAGCGCATGCCAACCCTAGCTTCAAAATCTTTGATTTCATAATTGGTCGTAAAAACAGTCGGCTTAAGATTGGACAGGCGAGTATCAACGATCAGCAGCAAACGCTCTACAGTCCAGGCGGTTTCCCGTTCACTGCCGATATCATCTAGAACCAAAAGATCTGCGGACAGCAATTCATCTACACTGACATTGCTTGTCCGCATTCTTTCTAGAAGCATGGGAACATTCGCAAACCAGACCGCATGTGTGTCTTTTAGCGCATTGACTATGGCGCAGGCCAGATGGGTTTTACCAGTTCCTGAGGGCCCCATGAGCAAAATACCCCGTCCTTGCGGAATTTTCGGGAATCTCCTCGCAAAGGTAAGGCAGTCGTTATAAGATTTTCGATTCATAGCCGTGACCTGAAAGTTTTCAAAGGTACGATCCCTCAGGCCTATGGGCAGCGGTTCACGCGGACCGGGGCGAATCAACAGATTCTGCTGATTCAGGCGCACTTGGGTGCGCTCTTTTTTCACGCAAGTGCAATCGGACAGCAGCCAGTGCCCTGGAGCTAAGGGTGGCGGCACTGGAAAGGGGTGCCGGCGATAGATCTCAAGGCGCACCTCGCCGCACTCGGGGCAAAGCTTCCCCCCAAAAAAGGAACGCCTCAAACCAAGTTCACTCATCCAGCCACGTGAAGAGGCTGCGATCCTGCTTTGATTCCGTATAGGTGAAATCTTCCCTCCGGATTTTCTCCTTAGTCTGGACACTTCCTTCCCTCCCCGCACTGCTTTGATCTTCATTAAGGGCAGACCAATAGGCATAAAACTTATCGTCGGTAGTAATGCCATGATTGAGCCAATCTTGAATAATTGCATAGATATAATTAAAAGAAATCCGCTTCTCCCTGCCCTGCAGAAGGCTGAGGCGCTGCTGCTGTCTGGCCCTTAGTATAGCACAGCCAATCACAAAAGGAGTCATTCCTTCATCGTGGGCGGCCCAAAGCTTCTCTTTTTGGGCACTGGAGAGTAGGGCAATTTTCTTTTGATACAGCGAAAAAACATCCTCCATAGTCGGATCAGCCACGTTGCCACCTCCATACGCAAAAGCTTCCCAAAGCAAAAACAACAACCAACAATCTCCAAAACCACTGTGGTGCAAGAGCTCTGCGACTAAAGACGGGATAGAGCACTCCCTTACTCAACTGCACTTTTTGACTCCGAGTTCCCAAACGGGGGGCTAAGATGTCAAAGATGGGCAGCCCATCACCCCCAACCTGCCAAGGGCCTTCGCCCAGATCGCGCCAGAAGTCTTCTGCCAAGCCGTCAAAGGAACCAATAAGGACATAATAACCCCAGGCAGAGTTAGGCTGGGGCAGTACATCATCCCTGATTTGCAGGCGAACTGTTTTGTTGTCAGCCAAACAGAAGCTGGTTACTTCCTCTGAAAAAACTTGCACCCGATTGTCTTCCCCAATCACATAAAGTTTAGCTTCATCAAAGGGAGATATGCTTAAGCGCAAGTCCCAACCCAGCTCCGGGGCTGTCTGCAGATTATGGCTGCCGACCTTAAGTGCAGTGCGTCCAAGGCGCAATCCCGTGTGTATATAAACTTCGATACGTTGATGAAAGTACCCTTCCGGTGCTTGAAAAGGATTCGTTAACGCAGCAAACTGAAAGTCAAAATACACATTATCTTCGTCCTGGGACACCACAAATTCCAACAAGTCAAACAACCCCGGCACATACACCCTATGATCAGGGTAGAGAAGGTTGCCTGCCCCTGCATCATCGCCCTGGGCATCCCTAAATCTGGCAATCGGCTCCGCCCCAACCTGTCCGCGAGCAAGACCGGTTCTCAACAGCAGAGTAAACATAAGGCAAAGCAGCACTGCCCCTAATCTTCGAAGATGCATGGCAGATCCCCCCTAGGGGATCCTATGCGCTTAACCTTCCTTCTATTTATAAACTCGCTCAACGCGGCTGCTCAGCCTGGAAGTAATTTCATAGTTGATGGTTCCCAGCAAATCTGCCCAGTCATGGGCATGAATATGATGCGTTCCGTCTGTGCCGAGCAAAATAACCTCATCACCGATGGAGACCGGCATATCCCCAACGTCAATCAGGGTGTGATCCATGGTAATGGTTCCCACAATGGGACAGAGTGTTTCCTTAAGCAGAACCTTCCCCTTGTTGCTCAGTCCCCGGGACAATCCGTCAGCATAACCAATCGGCAGGACCGCAATGGATGTCTCCTTGTCTGTAACATAAGTGCTGTTATAACTTACAGCACTGCCTGCAGGAACCCTTTTTACGAAAGCCACTTTGGTTTTCAAGTTCATGGCAGGCCTAAGATCCAAAGGCCGGCGCCTATCTGGATACATGCCGTAAATGCCCAGCCCTACCCGGACCAAATCTAAGTGGGATTCTGGAAAAAACAATGTCGCTGCCGTATTTGCCGCGTGGGTATAGGGAATGGCAATTCCCCTGGCCTGAAGATCCTGGCGGACTTTCTGAAACCTCTCCCACTGCCACTTGGTATACTCTAGATCATCCTGTTCAGCCTGGGCAAAATGGGTAAAGACGCCTTGGATTTCTAAGCCGGGAAGGATTCTGACCAATTCAGCCAGATCTGCAAAGTCCTCGGGCAGAAGGCCCAGACGGCCCATGCCGGTATCTACTTTGATATGGACTTTGGCAGTTTTCTGTTGGTCTACTGCAGCCTTAGACAAAAGTCTGGCGATATGGGGTTCAAAAACTGTGACCACCAGATCCGCTGCGACACAGACATCCAACTCGTCGGCACCTACAGCCCCCAAAACAAGAATAGGAGCAGTAATTCCGCCCCGGCGAAGCCTGACTGCCTCCTCGGGAAGTGCTACCGCCAACCAGTTAGTGCCGTTGGCGATCATAGTATAGGCAGTTTCCAAGGCGCCGTGACCATAGCCATTGGCCTTGACAACGGCCATTAGCTCACAGTTAGGTCCGATATATTCGGTGAACTGCCTAACATTATAAGCAATATTATCTAAACTGACTTCTGCCCAAACAGATCTAGTAAGTTTGCTCATGATAGAATTTCCTGCATCCTAGTTAGAATATCACCGGCACGCAGGCCGCGCTGGCCTTTTTGGCCGGCCAGATCCCCGGCCTTGCCATGGACATAAACCCCTAAGGCTGCTGCCTGCAGGGGCTCTAGACCCTGGCTCAGCAGGGCTGCAATCAGCCCCGTTAAAACATCGCCGCTGCCGGCAGTGGCCATGCCCGGATTTCCAGAACTGTTGATATAGGTGTGCTCCCTGCTGGAAATGATGGTGGGAGCACCTTTGAGGACCACTGTCATATTCCATTTTCTTGCGTACTCATCCGCCATCTGCAAACGGTCAGCATTTACTTGGGCGGCATCGCTGCCTAGCAGGCGAGCCATTTCGCCAGGATGGGGAGTAATGATCCACCGGCTCCGTTTTCCATCACTGACAGACTCCAAGAAATCTCCATCTAAAGCCCCAAGACCATCTGCATCTATGACACAAGGACCATGCCACTTGCGCAAGATCTCCTGCACGACCTGGACAACTTCAGGCAGCCTGGTCAAACCAGGACCTATCGCTAAGACATCTTTGCCCTCCAAGAGTTCAAGCAGTTCCTGGAGGCTCGGTACGCCAATGGTGCCGTTAGCTGTATCACCAACCGGAACCACAATCAGTTCGTCGGGCCTAAAACGATCGTAGATGCTGTGGGGCACAGCTAAGGTTGCCAGACCCCCGCCGCCGCGCAAGACCGCCTGTCCACTGAGGGAAGCGGCTCCTGCGTATTCTCTGGAACCTGCCACAACCAGGGTGTGGCCAAAAGTCCCTTTGTGGCTCCAAGGCTTGCGCTCAGGCAGCCAGGCTAAACTATCATCACTAAGCAGACGCCTCTTGCCTGGATGAACCAAAGGAAAGCCTAAATCCACGACTATGTTTCTGCCTGCATAAGCCTGGCCGGGATAAAGCACACAACCTACCTTCAGGAAGCCTAGATTAATGGTTAAGTCTGCCTGCACAGCCACGGTGCCCACCTCGCCACTGGCGGCATTCACCCCCGTGGGACAGTCAATGGCTGCCAAAGGAGCTTTAACCTCGTTCACAACGTTCACTAAGGATTCCAGCTCCCCGCTCAGACTGCCAGAAAACCCCGTCCCGAAAATGGCATCGATGATCAGATCTGCCAAACCCAAACTGAATCTAAGCTTGCCTATCTGGCCGCCTTTGACCGGCTGACAATCTGCCCCTAGTTTCCGCAGGATCTGCAAGTTTGCAGCATTTTCCGGAGTTAGTTTTTGCTGGTTGCCCACCAGGTAGACCTTTGTGCGTGCGCCAAGGGCAAGCAGCTGCCTGGCGGCGACCAGGCCGTCTCCGCCATTGTTTCCAGTACCTACAAGAATATGAACACGTTTGCCGCTGAGGCTGCCGTACTCTCTTGTCAGCACCTCAACAATGCGGCTGCCGGCATTTTCCATCACCACTAAAGGAGAGAGACCCAATTTGGTAAAGGCCTCTTTTTCTATTAACTGCATTTCAGCCCCAGTGACTACCTGCATCGCTTCATTCCTCCCCAAGGGCAATGACATAAGCCATAGCCAGTTCTCTCGTATGTGACAAACTCAAGACAAAGCGAGTAATACCCCGATCAGCAGCTGCCTTTTGCGCAGGTTCCAACAAACGAACCTGGGGCTGTCCCTTGGCATTTGTGTAAATTTCGACGGCCCCGAAAGGCACTCCCTGCTGCCAGCCTAGGCCAATCGCTTTCATCACAGCTTCCTTGGCCGCAAAGCGAGCTGCCCAAGACTGGACACCCTTACTGTGCAAAGTGTTCCTTTCGTACTCTGTATAGATTCGGTCTCGAAATTTCTGCCGCTGCAGCGCCTTAGCTATGCGGTCGATCTCTACCAGGTCAACTCCACAGCCCCTAACTGACACGGCTGCCACCCTGTTCTTCCCGAATAGTACGCACTACCAGATCAACACAGGTCTGGAGCACCGCCGCATCTGGATGCTCACCCAAGACACGAATCATGGGCTCTGTCCCCGAAGCGCGCACAAAAAGCCTGCCTAAGGGGGCCAATTCGCGCTCAGCCTGGCTGATCACCACTTGAATACGCTGGTTTTCTTGCCAGCCTTCCTTTTTTTCCACAGGGATGTTGACTAGGGTCTGGGGGAAAACCACCATAGCCTCGGCCAAAGCAGAAAGAGGTCTGCCTTGCAGCTGCCTCATTTCCAAAAGTTTCAAAGCAGAGAGTATACCATCGCCTGTAGTGGAGTTCTCCAGGAAGATGATATGCCCTGACTGCTCGCCCCCTAAGACACAGCCCGAACGCTGCATGCTTTCTAAGACGTAGCGGTCTCCCGGTTTGGCGTAAATTACGTCGCCGCCGCTTTGCACAAATGCCTGGCGCAGACCTCCATTGGAATAGGCGGTTGCGATAACTTTTTGACCGGGCAGGCGATTCTGGCGCAGCAAGTTAAGGCCAATTATAGCTAGAATCTGATCGCCGTTGAGAATGCCCCCCCGTTCATCGATGGCTAAGATGCGGTCTCCGTCTCCATCAAAGGCAAATCCCAAGTCTGCCCCTGTTTTCTCCGTCAGACTTTGAATCTGATCGGGGAAAGTAGAACCGCAGCCATGATTAATATTCACGCCATTGGGCTGGTCAAAAAACGACTCCACCTCAGCCCCTAAGTCTCGGAAAATTCTGGCGGCGAGGGAAGAAGTTGCCCCATTGGCGCAATCTACCGCTAAGCGCAGACCCCTGAGGTCAACGGGGACCTGTTCTTTCAAATACTCTACATAGAGTTCGACCGCCCCATGCCGATCAGTAACTTTCCCTACACTTCCGCCTATGGGCCGGGGAACATCATCGTGATCTATGAAAGCTTCGATTTTTGCTTCTAATTCTTCAGAGAGCTTGAAACCATCGCAGCCGAAAACTTTGATGCCATTGTCCTGCAGAGGGTTGTGGGAAGCAGATATCATGATTCCGGCAGAACAGCCAAGTTCCTTGGTGAGATAAGCTACAGCCGGAGTTGGCACTACTCCAACTAAAATGACGTCCAGTCCCGTAGAGGTGACGCCCGCGACCAATGCTCCTTCCAACATTTGACCGGATAGACGCGGATCCCGCCCGATCAGGACTGTACCGCTATTTCCATTGCTCAAAACCAGTGCTGCAGCCCGCCCAACCCGTAAAGCCAGTTCGGCCGTAAGCTCACTATTGGCTACACCACGTATACCATCTGTCCCGAAAAACTTCAGCACGCACTATTCCTCCCCTTCGTCAACGACTTCAATGACCCGGATCTCCGGAGGGTCAATCTCAAGCCCTTCAACGCTGCGCCCCTGGGCATCCAGGGCCTGCACCGGAAAGGACATTTCCTCATTCAGCATGCGATCTGTTCCTATGTAAGCAACCACATGATCTACTTCTTCTAGTATACTGCCGGCTCCCCTAATAGTGATTACTGCAGGTGAAGGTCTGATATTTGCTGAGGCCCGAGAGCGATCAATGCCTAAGAAGACCAGGGTAACTGGAAATACTGATTCCGCCAAATCTTCAGTATAAACACTGACCCACTGGGGAGTAACGCTGACAATGTTAATGCCTAAAGGTTCATCTACTTGAACACTGTATGTTTCAGTGCCTTCCTCTGCTCCACTTAAATCGATAAAGGCCGACAGAGAACCTTCGCCCCGATTGATCAAAGGCGCTAAACCCCTGATTCTCACCCTGACCCTCTCCGGAGGATCAACCAACACCAATTGATCGGGCATGTTCTGCACCTGGACCTCAAGGGTGACCGTCCGCTCTGTTTCAGCAAGTGTGCCTCCGCCGGTGGCCAACAGCCAGAAGATAACGGCTAATGCCAGGGAGAAAAGGCGCCAGTAGACTTCCGGCTTTGTTAGAAAAGACCAGATTTTTCCGATGCGGCTCATGAAGTTTCGCCCCCTCGCCAATGAAACTGGAGTTGTTCTCTGAGTCTGGCCTCAGTTAAGTATCTGCGCAAATGGCCTCCAACAGCAAGGGAAATCGTTCCGGTCTCTTCAGAAACAACTACGATCACAGCGTCTGTCTGCTCTGACATGCCCACAGCCGCCCGGTGCCTAGTACCTAGACCGCCCCGCAACCGACTGTCCGTGAGGGGCAAAACGCAGCCGGCACTGACTATCCGGCCCTCAGAAATAATGACTGCACCATCATGGAGGGGACTATTGGGTTCAAAAATGTTCAGCAGCAGTTCGGTACTGATCAGAGCGTCCAGCCTCACACCTGTTTCTAAATACTCATGCAGGCCGGTTTGGCGCTGGAAGACAATGAGGGCGCCTGTCTTTTTCGAACTTAACACACCGCAGGCTTTCACCACTGAATCAAGGTCAAGGGTCTGCTGTCCGGCACCGCGGGGAGAGGACCAGCCAAAAAGCCGACCCCGCCCTAACTGCTCTAAACCTCTTCTCAATTCCGGATAAAATACAACCGGCAAGGCGACCAGAAACAGGGTTATGGCCTGATCCAACAGCCAGCTCACAGTGCGCAGGCTAAGGGCACGAGCTACGACACTGCTGGCAAAGACTATGGCCAAGCCCTTGACAAGGGTGGTGGCCCTGGTTCCCTGAATAGAGTTAATCACCTTATAGACTACATAAGCGACAATCAGGATGTCTATCGCGTCTCGAATCGTGAACAGCACCGGGAGATCCCCCTTAGCAACTCTTTCTTATAAATCCATCACCTGCTGAGCGGCTTTTGTAGCCTCGCCATACTTTTTCATGTCCATTTCTAATACTGCTAACGCAGTCAGCACATCCAGGGGAGTAGCATAACCCATATGGCCCACTCTAAAGATATTGTCAGCATGGATGCCTTGTCCGCCGGCAAACTCTACTCCGTATCTTTCCCTAATGCGAGCCCTAAAGTTGTCAGCGTTAGGGTATTTGATTGCCGTTACGGTGGGAGATGCATCGTCATCCTTAACAAGGAGCTCCAAACCAAGGGCTCTAGCCCCCGCCCGCATCATATTCCGCATGAGCAGGTGGCGGGCAAAGACATTCTCCAGACCCTCCGCCTCAATCATGTTCAATGCTTCCTCCAGGGCAAAGACATTATGAATATTTGGCGTAAAGGGAGTTTCCGATTTCTCCATATACTTATCATAGAGGCGCAAATCAAAATAATAGCGGCTGGCCTGGCAGTTTACAGAGTACTTTCTGGCCCTGTCAGAGAAAGCGATGAAGGCAGTTCCAGGAGGTGCCATCAGGCACTTTTGCGAGGCACTGACAACCACATCTAAACCCCATTCATCCATCTTGCAGGGGGTCCCGCCAAGGGCGCTCACTGCATCAACAACCAAAAGGGCACTGTGATTTTGGCGGACCTTAGAAATTGCTTCCACATCATTAAGGACTGCAGTGGAAGATTCGTTTTGCACCATAAAAATAAGTTCAATTTCCGGATGTTTCTTTAAGTATTCACCAACCTGGCCAGCATCAATCCCGCCGTCCCAGGGGAACTCCAGTACATGCAGCTTTGCTCCGTAGGCCTGGCACAGCTCAACCCAGCGATTGCCGAAAAACCCTCCAACTAGGCATAAAACTGGGGTTTCGGGCGAGACTAAATTGGCGGCAGCAGCTTCCATACCTGATGTTCCAGACCCTGTAATCATATGGATTTGGTTCTTGGTACCAAAGAGCGAGGCCAGCCGTTTCAAAACAGCGGGATAATGCTCCTTAAAGAGTGTACCCCTATGGTTAATCATAGGCTTGGCCATCTGTAATGATACTTCGTTTGGTACTGGCACCGGTCCGGGGATGCGCAACACAGGTTTAAAACTGTACATTCTTTGAACCCTCCCTGTCTGTAATAGAAAAAACAATTCCCTAAGAAAGGCTGATAGCTCTTCCTTTGGGAAAATGCATTTCTAACACCTAGAGTATACGCTGCAGACGCTTGGCTATTGTGGCAGCCTCCTGTTCTCGACTGATGGTGTCAAAGTCTTCTACAATAACACCCTGACGTTCTAGATGACTCATGAGAACCCGCAGTGCTTTACCGGAACCAAGCAGACCTGGACGGACAAATGCTCCACCCTTCTTGCCCTCCAAGCGCATGGTCTTTTTGATCAGGTTGTCCATCTCCGCAGTAATTTGCGGCTTCCACCAGCCTGTATACCCTGTAATCACACATACCAGACCATAGGGTGCCGCGCTGACGGGAGAACCTGAAGCAGCCTTGGGCGACATTAGGTCAGCCCTTATCCCATCTTGTTCTAATGCCCTTTGCAGCGCTGCTGCAGACGTTTGAACCCTCTCATCGTCTGCGTGCAAAATCAAAACACGCACATTTATTGCCCCCTATCTCGTTGTATCTACTCCTTGCTTATTTCTCTAAGCAGAGATTAAATCCTGTTTACTGGCTGTAATAACGCAGTAGGCCGGCAAAAATGGCGGAGGCCACTTTCTTCTGGTAGCCAGGTTCGCTAAGGAGCTGGGCCTCCCTAGGATTTGATAAAAACCCCACCTCAACCATGGCCGCAGGCATGGTAGTATCTCGCAAAACTCGAAAATCTCCAGGCCTGGCCAGACGGCTGTTGGGCCCGAGATGTCTCACCAATTCTGTCTGCAAAATTTCCGCTAAATGCTTGCCCTCCGGGCTTCCTTCGTAATAAAACGTCTGGGCACCGAACCATCTCGGCCCCGGGAAGTAATTCGCATGAATGGAGATATATAAGTCGGCCTGTGCTTCTTCGGCGATCCTTACCCTGCGGCTCAAATCCTGGCGCTTGCGCTTCAAGAGGTCACTCTCACTGGAATCAGCCAGATCATAGTCGCCATGGCGCACCATGACAACGTAGACTGCGGCCCTGCTCAGCAACGTTTCGAGCTCATTGGCGATGGCCAAAGTGATCTCCTTTTCGAGCAGACCCCCTGCACTTACCGCTCCGGGGTCAATGCCGCCATGGCCTGCATCGAGCACAATTGTCCTTCCGGAAATGCCTGGGTAAGCATTGACCGCTGACGCCGGAAGATACACCTCTCCATAGGTACCCAGGAAGATGCCTAGGGCGAGGCAGGCAAATGCCCACCACAGGACTTGCCGCCCACTAAAAAACCAGACCCGCATAAAAACACCTCCACACCCAAAGTTATTCAGGTGTGGAGCGGTTTACAACACTTTAGGACACGAAATCCCGCCTTCTTTGCAATGGTACCACATTCCCCTGCCAGTTCCCCCAGATAGGCTGCAAGACTTTTGGCCCCCTGTTTGGTGCGAATCACCACCATCAGGCAGCCCCCTGGTTTGAGACTGTGGTAAGCATCGGTTAAGAGAGAATAGACCACTGCCTTACCGGCTCTAATTGGGGGGTTAGAAAGCACCCAGTCAAACTGAAGGCCAGGCGGCAAAGCTTTCAGGCCATCACCCACCAGAACCTCACAATTGGCAATCCCATTTCTGTCTATATTCTCCTTGGCCAGTTCACAGGCCCTCTCATTCACGTCTATCATGTAAACATAACCGGAAGAACCGACAAGTCCGGCAGCTGCAATACCAATCGGACCATAACCGCAACCCAAATCCAAAACCAGATCTCCGGCCTGCAAAGGGAGGGTGTCAATCAAGAGCTTACTGCCGTCATCCACTTCGTCCTTGGAGAAAACTCCCGCATCTGTTTGAAAGGAATAGGTCTTCCCCCTCAGCTCGGCTGTGAACACCTTTCGATCATGTTTTGCCCTCGGCTTACTGGTAAAATAGTGATCATTCATTCGCCGTATCTCCCAAAGCCTCTAGCACCAAGTCCAAGTGGGCAGTAATTTCTTCTACAGCATCGTCTGGGGCTGTTTCCAGAGCTTCCAGAAAAAGTTCCCTAGCTTCTTCGTAACGTCCCACAAGATAATACCCGTAACCTAAGGTATCTAGGTAAATGTCTCTCCGTTCCAGCTCAACCGCGCGCTCTGCCATGTCCAGCGCTTTATCGATCTGGACTTCACGCAGAAAATAATGGTAAGCCAGGTTGTTGAGGGCCAAATGGTTATCCGGCTGACGCATTAGAACTTGCTGATAACTCTCAACTACACCCAAAAAGTTGTCAAGTCCGTCATAGGCAAAAGCCCGATACAAATAGACCTGCCAAAATTGGGGCGCGAGCGTAAGCATTTGCTGGCTGGTTTCTAGCGCGGCTGCAAAGTTCTCTGCGTTGAACTCTTCCATAAAAAGTTCATTGAGACTGCTCAGTTCGGCCAGTCTTGGCAGGGGATTCTCCTCCCACTCTTCCCTAAACGACCAGTCGGAAAAGGAAATATGAACTTCTCCTGGAGGATCATGAATCTCCAGCCGAGATGGCACCCAGCCGACCGATTCAGGCCGCAAAGTGATTCGGGCTGGCCGAGGTCCAAAGAAAATATCCAGCTCAACCTCGACCAACTGACCCTCTTCCAAAAGGTAGGATGTTACAGTCAAAAGTGTTTGCTTGTTCCGCCTAATTAAAAGGGGCAAACCGCTCTCTTCATCAAACCACAAGAGGAACTGAGGATCATCTAGAGCAGTAAATCGCTTTGCTGCGCGCTCAGCCACAGCTTCCCTTCCAGAAAACTCAAGGGGCAGCCGAGAATACTCCGCTAAGGCAAAAATATGATTTTTAAAATCTTCAAACAGCCAGTAGCGTTCATAGCCGTACTGGAAATCACTTCCCCTTTGCACCTCTAGAAAATCCGCCTGACTGGTAATGGTCACAGGCACGTCCCAGGCAGCATACTGAAGTTGAAAGCCCTCGGGGTAGGCAAACGTCAGATAGCCGTGCATGAGCAAGATCTTGTCATCGCCTTCAAGGGACTCGGCAACCACAATACTGCTCCCAAATCCATGGTCGAACCAGTCTACAGGCGCATCACCTGCCTGAACAAAGGCACTAAGTCCGCAAACAAGTGTCACAAGCAAAAGCACTAACCTGGATCTAAACGGGTTCAATAGTCGCTCTCCCCCCTTAAACCCTCCATAATAGCCACACCTGAACTGGCCCCTAGACGGTTTGCCCCGGCCTTAATCATCGCCAGAGCTGTCTCCACATCGCGTATGCCTCCAGAAGCTTTCACGCCACAGTCGGCACCTACCACTTCCCGCATCAAGGCCACATCTTCTACTGTGGCACCGCCTGCTCCAAATCCAGTGGAAGTCTTGACAAAATCAGCACCGGCCATTTTAGCAAGGATACATCCTCTGACGATCTGCTCCTTACTTAGATATCCCGTCTCTAAAATCACCTTCAAAAGCTGTCCGGGCACTGCATCCCGAACCCCTTTGATATCCGAGTAAACCCTGGCATAATCTCCTTCAATAAGGGCGCCTATATTGACAACCATGTCAATTTCTTCTGCACCTCCGGCTACTGCATCCCGAGCCTCAAGAACCTTGCTCAGGGTTGTGGTTGCACCTAAGGGAAACCCGATCACAGTACAGACTTTGACATTGCTGCCATCTAAAAGGCTTGCAGCAGCTGGAACGTGAACCGGGTTCACACACACAGATGCGAACTCATAATCAAGTGCCTCATGGCAAAGCTGCCTGATTTCCGATTGGGAAGCGGTTGGTTTCAGTAAAGTATGATCGATAAAGGACGATAGAGAGCTGTCGTCAGCTGCAGCAGCACCCTTTCCGGCTTTATCTCCCACCGGCACCACCAGACGAATTCCCTGTCTAGCCAAGGCCAGACCTACTTCCTCCCTTTGCTCTTCCAACCATTTGTAATCCATTACCTACACCCTTTCGTAGTTCCATAACTCGGATCGACTGGTTGAAACTGCCAAAACCGGAGGTTTTACAATTCGCTCCAGCTCATCCTTGGTTTCTACTAATCCTCCTGCAATCATGGGAGGCAGTTCGTGGGGGGAAAGGCGTTCCCGCACAGCAGGCAACACTAGAGCAGGCAAGATCTCAACTGCATCAGGCTGGCTGGATTGGATCATGCGCAGCCCTGTTTTCAATGCCTCAGAATCCAGCATGAACAGACGCTGAATGCCCAGCATACCCACTTTCTGCGCAGCTGTAACCAAGTATCCCTTGGTAGTCAGCACGCCGTCAATTCCCACCTCATTGGCTAATACCTCCATGCCTGGACCGTCTTTGGCAATTCCGCCAATCAGATCCACATGGGCAAAGAGCATTTGTCCCTGTTCTTTGCAGAGTTTGGCCAAACGTCTGAGTTCAAAGATATCACCGGTGAGATAGAAACAGACCTTAACTCCTGCCTCACGGGTGCGCAGAACCTCTTTTAAGCCCTTTAGCCCTGCAATAATGGGTTTTCTTGCTAAACCTTCCTTAAGGCTTTGCAGCCGCTTCTGGCGAACACTTCTATAATTAATCATCGCTCACCCAACTTTTGGCACTGGCAACTGCTTTATCCCAGCCTGCAGCAAGCCGCAAGCGCTGGGCCTGTCTCATCGCCGGCCGATAGACTTGATCAGCCTGCCAATACTTGCGAATTTCTTCTGGACTATCCCAAAAACCAACAGCCAGCCCCGCCAAGTAAGCAGCCCCAAGGGCAGTGGTCTCAAAGATACGGGGCCTTTGGACCTGGATGTTAGTGAGATCAGCCAGAAACTGGCAGATGAAGTTGTTGACAGAGGCCCCTCCGTCCACCTTCAGCTCAGTGAGGGGAAGCTGTGCATCCGTTGCCATGACATCTACTACATCTTTCGTCTGATAAACGATAGCTTCAAGGGTAGCTCTGGCTACATGGGCCTTAGTCACTCCTCTGGTAATGCCCATCATCATACCCCGCACATAGGGTTCCCAGTGGGGGGCTCCTAAGCCGACGAAACTAGGGACGAAATATACCCCATTGGTATCAGGCACAGATAAGGCCAGCTTTTCTGTATCTGCTGCCCGTTCAATTAGTCCCAGTTCATCCCGGAGCCACTGGACCGCAGCCCCTGCCACAAACACACTGCCTTCCAAAGCATACTGGACTTTTCCGTCAACTCCCCAGGCAACCGTGGTTACCAGGCCATTATCTGAAGAGATGAGCTTTGAGCCTGTGTTCATCAGAATAAAGGCCCCTGTGCCAAAAGTTGCTTTAATAGTTCCAGGCTCAAAACAAGTCTGCCCAAACAGAGCTGCCTGCTGATCACCTGCTGCCCCGGCAATGGGTATACCTGCGGGGAGCTGTCCGAGCTTTACCGTGTGCCCGTAGAGATCGCTTGAGGGAGCCACCTCAGGTAAAATCTCTTGAGGAATTTCCAGGGCATCCAAAAGGTCACAATCCCAAGTTAAATCTGCAATATTAAAGAGCAAAGTCCTGGAGGCATTACTGTAGTCGGTAATATGCCTTTGCCCTCCGGTAAGTTTGTAAATCAGCCAGGAATCAATTGTACCAAATGCCAATTCTCCATTTTTTGCCCTCGCCAACAGTTCGGGGTGGTTGTCAAAAACCCATTTCAGCTTCGTTCCCGAAAAGTAGGCATCTAAAATCAGACCTGTCTTCTCTTTAAATAAAGGTTCTAAACCCTGTCTGCGCAGATCGTCGCAGATTCCAGCCGTTCTGCGGCACTGCCAGACAATGGCTCTGGTCACAGGCTCGCCTGTTTTGCGATCCCAGAGCACCATCGTCTCACGCTGATTAGTTACGCCAATGGCGGCCACATCTGCAGGATTCACTCCAGTTTCTTGAAAAATGCCATCCAAAAGCTGTGTGGTACCAGCCCAGATCTCCAGGGCATCATGTTCCACCCAGCCTGGCTTGGGATAGTATTGGGTGAACTCCTGGTACACCTTCCCTACAATTTCAGACTGATGATCAAAAAGAATGACTGTTGTCCCAGTCGTTCCTTGGTCGATTGCCAGCACATATTTACCGTGCACCTTTAGACGCCTCCTTTTGCTACCCTAAATTCTGCAAAAGGAACCTATTTCCTTCCAAACACACCTTCTTCAGAGACTAAGTGATCAACCGGGCGATCCCAAGGATCGACAGGCACATCCCCTACAAAGGACTGATACACTAAGCCAACAGTTGCCGCAGGCGTCGATGCTAAAAAACGATCATAGTAGCCTCCCCCATAGCCAATCCGAAAGCCCTGATGTGAAAAGGCCAGACCGGGGACGATGACTAGATCAAGTTTTTCAGGTAGAATGGCGGGTGCTTCCGATCCAGGCTCCAGTATGCCGTAAACGGCTGGCGTCAAGGCCTCCCGGGATGTGTAGCGCCTCGCTGTTAGCCCCTTGGGATTGCTTTGCACTACTGGTACGTAGACTTCTTTGCCCTGACCGAGGGCATGTTCTACCAGGGACCAGGTATCTATTTCCCACCCAAAGGAGAGGTAGGTCATCAATTTATTGGCTTTTGTGTAGACTGGATGCTGCACAAGATGCTCGAAAATGGCTTGGTTCCAGAGCTCCCGCTTACCCTTCGGCACTTGGCCCCTTTCCTTTTTGAGTTTTCTCCGTAAGTCACTCTTGCTCATGATCATTCACCGGCCTTATGATTGCTGTAGTGGATCGTTTCCAATCAAGCTGCTCTGTTAGGGCCTCTTGTACTTCCGCTGCGGTCACGCTCTGCAGAACATCCAGGAAGCTGTGATAGGGGATCTTCCGGAAATAGCTGGAGATCAGGCGATTTGCACTGTACTCAAAGGAGTCATACGAAGCAAGGTGTGCTCCATAGAACTGTCTTTTCAGGCGTTCCACATCGCCCTCGGCCACTTTGCTCGCCTGCAGATCGTTAATTACCCCAGTTAAAGCTTCATGGAGCGCATCTGGGTCACGGGTTTCCGAGCCAAACACCGAATAAGCATATCTGGGGTCTGCACTAAAATATGCCGAAAAAGAGTCTGTGATCAAGTCTTGCTCGTAAAGTTTTTCATAGTTCAAAGAGCTTCGCCCGGCAATCAGCCTCATGCCTAGAGACATGGCGATTTGCTGACGGAGAAGCTCCTTCCCTTCCCAGATCGGTTCGTGTTTGAAACCTAACAGATAGCGGGGCCGGGAAATAGGAAGCCTATCTTCCACCCAGCTTTGTTTAACTTCCCGCGGCTCTGTTGGATAAAAGCGTTCTATAGGCCCTGCCTCCTGCTCCCAGGCAGGATAGTTGTCCTCAATGAGCTGAAAAGTCTGCAGAGGGTCCACATCGCCGATCACCGCCAGCGCCATGTTTCCAGGCTGGTAAAAGGTGTTGTAGCAGCGCATCAGATCTTGAACAGTGGTCTGTTGCACTGATTCTTCTGTTCCGCCAATATCCAGCCTGATTGGGTGTTCGCTGTACATGTTTTCCAGCAGCAGGCTGTGAATTCTGTGGCTGGGATGATCTGCGTACATTTGCAGTTCTTGGATAATAATCCCCTTCTCTTTCTCTACGTTTTCCTCGGTTAAGAAGGGGTTGTTGACAAATTCCATCAGCAGGAGCAGGCAGTCTTCCCAGTTCTCTGTGGTCGAAAACAAGTAACTCGTTTGGGTATAACTTGTAAAGGCATTCACCGATGCGCCCCAGGCAGCAAAGCGCCCGAAAACATTGCCATCTTCTTCTTCAAAGAGCTTGTGCTCGAGGAAGTGGGCAATACCTGGCGGAACATCCACGGAGCCGGCACCGGGCACCCCAAATTTGGAGTCCAAAGAGCCGTAGTTCGTAGACAGCATTCCGTACGTTCTCAAAAATTGAGCCTTGGGGAGGACAAAACAGCATAGGCCGCTTGGCAGCGTCTTAGTATATACAGTTTCTCCTGTAGGGGTGCTAATTTTCTCCATGTCTGGCTCCTTCCTTTTGCTCGGGGCGAAGCAGATAGGTAGTATCGAGCTGGATTCCCTGCATCACTCGGACGCAGTCATCATGCCCTACCCTGCTGATAGCTTCTACGACTTGGTCAATCGAACGCAGTTCATCTTCGACAATGCCAATCACATTGCGATCGATTATGCCGGTGGGATTATCATGGATGCTGGTCATGGCACTAATCAGACCCCGTTTGGTCTGCTCCAGCTCCTCGTGGCTGATCTGCCCAGCTTGGATAGCCCTCACCTGTTCGTTGATGATCTCCGCCGCCTGCTCTCGCCTATCATCACTGATTCCTGCCGTAATCGTAAGCAGACCCTTACTGCCTTCAATGCTGGAACCCACAGAATATGCAAGGCTGGCCCTTTCGCGCACATTCATGAACAGCTTGGAATGGGGAAACCCGCCCAAAACTCCGTTACCTACCAAGAGAGCATAGTAATCGTCATCACGATAGGTACGGTTTGTACGATAACCCATCACCAGGACAGTCTGGTTGAGATCCATAGTCTCCTCAACGACGTGCGCCTTGGCTACCCGGACCTGAACGGGCTTTTGCAGCTTGACACTCCGGTCAGCACTGGGGATGAGAGCCGCAAAGAGATTGGCCGCCTGATCAAGATTAGATCCAACGCAGAAAATGTCTAGGGGATGTTTCCACAAGAGATTCTGGTAATGGTCATAGACAGTTTTATTTTCCAGTTGCTGCAGAGTTTCTAAATCACCATATTTGTAAATCCTAAAAGGCTCTTCCGCGCACATGTGGGCTGTAAATCTGGCCAGGGCATAGGAACGCTTGTCATTGACCAGACCCTTTAAGTCCTGCTCAAGTGTGCGCTTTTCCTGCGTGAAATAAGAGTCGAGGAAGCGGTCACCTGGACCTTGAGGATTTGTGAAAATCTCCCAAAATGTCCTGAGGCTCCGTTCCAAAAGCTTCTCACCCTGGGGCAGCAGACTTGGATCAACCATTTGAAAGTAGAACTCAAGAATCTGCCTTTCGCCTACCTTCAAAATGTCTGAACCGAACTCCGCCGCATAAAGATCTTCCGACTCTCGGGCAATATGCAATGTGGAAGGGAACTTCTGTGACCCCCGGCGCAGCAGGAGCGGCAAAAGAGCCGTGCTGGTCGCCTCCTTTTCCTTTAGATCCTGCTGGATAAAAACCTTGCAGGTCAAGGACTTAAACTTATCCGTTTCACAAAGGTGCAGACGTACACCTTCGCTTAGTTCACACTGTGTGAATTTCACAATAACTCCTCCTTGGCCCATTCCATGTCAATACCTGTATTCTCCCCAAAAGAAGGAACATCATTAGAAGTTCTGCAATATGAGTTCTGCGGGCATAAACAACAGTCAGCCTTCACTGGAAAAGCCTGCATACCCTGCTCTGAACCTGCGATGATGTCTGCACAGGTTTTGGTCAGCCATTCTTCCGTTTGATCTACATCCAGCAGTCCATCCTCAAGGGTGTAGAGCCTGTTAGGAATCAGGAAGTACGCCTGGGAACTTAAGACAGGCAAACCAAATTCCCTGGCCATAGCCCAGGCATAAAGGCGAAGCTGGACATCATAACTGGCACCGACTTCGGCCACTCTGTCCTGGGTGATCCAGTTTGATTTGAAGTCGATGATTTCAATACCTTGCTCGCCTATAAAAACCTGATCCACCAGACCATTTACATAAAAATCACCCGCGGGAACGATAAAGTCACGCTCTTGATAAACTCTCCCGCTTCCCGCCTGGACCCTCTGGAAGAACCCACTTTTCAAGTATGCTGTGATAACCTCTTCCAGCCCGGCTTTTTGCCGGCTGTCAAGTTCTACGCCTTCCATGGCCGCTGCCTGATCCAGCAGTTCCGGCAGTATACGGGGATCCTTGATTTGCTCTACCACCCTATGCACAATATTTCCGCGCTGGGTACCGCTTAACGTACCGCCGGATCCGGCTGTTCCTCCTTGGCCCTTAGCCTGCCTAAATTCAGGCACACCAAGGATGTAGCGGAGGTAATAGTAGCGAGGACAGCGGGCATAGTTCATCAAAGAGGTTACTGAAAAGGACACCTGATTATACTGGGGCACAAGGGGTTTGTAGTCTTGACGCTCCGGTTCAGCCATCTCCTTGGCTGAAGACCTGATTTCAAGGCGAGGCAGCGTCCCTGTTTCTTCTTTGCAGAGATTGGGCGGAAGTAATTCCAGGCATGCCTGAAGCCACGACCACCAGCTCTCTCTGGCGGTCTTACCATCCCGAGCGCACCAGTAAAACCTTTCTTCAGCCCGGGTCACCGCCACATACAGCAAACGTTTAGCTTCGCTGATCTCTTCCTGCTTTTCGAGTTCTTTCAACTCTTCATAACTTGCCATGCCCCGGTAGGTTAAGCCAATCGCAGGATGATAGAGAATATCACCTCTCTGGCCTTGCACTACGCTGGCATTGGTATCAGGCAGAAACACTACCGGGAACTCCAAGCCTTTGGCGCCGTGAATAGTGCGCAACACCACCACATCGGCATGTTCTGCATCGAGGAGGGCCTCCCCTTCCTTTTGCCCCTCCTGTACCATGAGGCGGAGGAATCTCGCTTGTTCTGTAATTGTGTACACGTCTTTGGCGAAAAGATCCCAGCTTTGTTCCAAAAACTTCTCGATATTTGCCACTTTTTGGGGCCCAAAGGGCAAACGCCAGGTCTTTTCTATATAGCGGGTCCGCCTAAGCAAGCTGGTAATAACCTCAGGTGCAGGTCCATGTTTGGCCTGCGATTTGAGAAACTCATAGTCTGCCTGTGATCTTTCACAAGCTGCCTGCTCGTCAGCACTCAGCCTGTCGGGGCGGCCCTGCCTGAGCCAGAATAAGCCTTCATCGGAAATCAGGTAGAAAGGAGAACGCAAAACGGCTAGATGGGCCACTTCGTCCTCAGGATCTTCCAGCCAGCGGAAATAGTGCAGTACATCTTGGATTTCCTGTTTGGAATAGAAGCCGCGTCCACCTAAATTCACATAGGGGACCCCCGCTTCTTTGAGGGCTTTCTCGTAAATATGCACATTGGTCATGGCCCGGAACAAAATTGAGATGTGCTCATAGCGATATTCACCCCCGTCTACTAACTCCCGGATTTTGAGGGCGATCTGTTCTGCTTCCAGGGCCCTGGCCTCGTCAGAAAGCTTGTCTTGGGCAGGTGTACGCAAAATCGTCACGCAGGCTTCGCCAGCTTGTCCTTTCTTTGCCGCACTCTCTTCAAATCCTATGGCTTCACCTGCTAATAGTTCTCTAAAGAACGCATTGACAAAGCTGATTAATTCTGGACGGGAGCGAAAATTCTCCTCTAAAAAAACAGTCTCGCCGGCAGCTGCTATTTCGTCCTTAGTTTGTAGAAAAACGCCTACATCAGCGCCGCGAAAACGATAGATCGACTGTTTAGGATCGCCAACCACAAAGAGTGTTGCTCCCCCGCTGACTAATGCGTCTACGATCTTTTTTTGCAGAGGGTTGGTATCTTGGAACTCATCCACACAAAGATGCTTAAAAGGATAATCGGCAAGTACACCAGGGTCTTGCAGCAGCTTGTAAGCTAAGTGCTCTAAGTCATTGTAATCTAAAACTCCCAAGAGCCTTTTCCGCTCATCATAGAGCTGATGTACCCGCCCTAGGATCTCTCCAGCATAGGCTAAAATCACTCTGCCCCGCTGCTCCTTGATGTTTCCCTGGGCAGTTTCAATGAGTTCCCTGAGCTCCTGAGTTTGTTCGGCCAATTTGCCCCTGATTTTTTTAACTTGTTTCAGTAAGGCATCCAGCGCTTCCAGGCGCAGCTCATCATCGGGGAAACTTAAAAGATCAGCCAGGCTTGGCCATTCTTCTGCCAGCTCTGCTAAAACACGGGTCTGAACCTCAGTCGTAGGATCTAGGGCCAGCACCTGCTCCGCAGCGTGGCAGAGCTGAAAAAAGGGAAATTCAGCAGACTCGTCCTCTGCGAAGGGATAGTTGAAATCCAAGTCTCCTTGACCTGCCATTTTTTCATACAGCTGCAGGATCACAGCTACCACTTCAAAGGGACTGCCTAGCGCTTCAGGGGGTTCTGATTCTGCTACCACCTCTTCAATTATCTCGGTAAGGAGAACCCGCGTTTCCCACTCTTCCCCCACGCGGAAACGCGGATCAATCCTGGCCTGGAGAGGATGTTCCCTAATGATGCGCTGACAGAGGCTATGGATTGTTGAGATTTGGGCCTGCTCAAGGTTTTCGATTAAATCGGGCCGCTCGGCCCGTAGGCGATCCTTCATTTCTTGGGCTGCCTTTTTCGTAAAGGTAATGGCCGCTATTTCATCTACTTGAACTCCTGCAGCAAGGAGGTGCAAGTAGCGTTCTACCAAAACTCGGGTCTTCCCTGAGCCTGCACCGGCTGTAACTGCCAAGGGACGGTCAATAGTTGTAATAGCCTTCTTTTGGCTAGGCGTTGGATCAAAGGACATTAAAACCCCGCCTCCTTTCGGCAGATGCCCTGAAAGGCACAATAACTGCAGATTCTAGAACTAGCAGGTTCAATGGGGAAAGCTCCCTGCAAAATGCCTTGGGCTATATTCTGCAGAATTTCGGCAAATCTGTTGTTTTGATCAGCAAAACCCTCTTCATCCAGGACATTCTTGCCTTTTGTAACTCCGAGATCTTTGTAGTAGTCTGCATGGAAGATCCCTTTCCTGGATCGCTTGCCAATCAAATAATAGGCCGCGCCAACATTTGTACCCTGGGGAAGGATGTTTTGGGCCGCCAAGAGATAAGCCGCAATCTGCACGTCTTTCCCGGCTACCATTGCATTGATCTGGGGAGCTGATCCGGTTTTATAATCGTAGAGCACATATGCACCCTTGGCGTTGACGTCGACACGATCAATTCGTCCCCTGATTACTACAGATCCTAAGGGTGTTGTGATAGCCAGACCCTGAAACCATTTTTCCAGATACTTGGGGCGGAAACCCCGGTGTGCCCAGGTAAGGTCTGAACGGATAAAACTGCGCAGTTCTCTAATCAGCCTGTTAGAAGGCTTGGCGCCTAGTTTGGCATATTCCTTTCTAAGCAGGCCTTCAATTCTAGCCTGCCCATCCTCTATGCTCGGAAGAGGCCCCGCTAAGTGTTCTTCCCAAAAGATCTGCAGCACACTGTGGACAAGATTGCCGTGATCCCGGGCATCAAGCTCTAATGACACCTCTTCATCGGGCACAAGCTGCAGGACATAGCTGCAAAAGAACTGATAGGGGCAGTTTGCATAGCGATTCAGCTGAGAAACAGATAGACCTTCCTTGAGTACCCGGTTCTGCAGCTCCGCGAGGAGCTCTTGATCTTCTAAGAAGCCTTTGCCCAAAAAGAGAGTCGGGTGATGAACTGCGTCTGCCTTGTTAGTCTTTGCTTCTTCTTCCACTCTTGGCAAAATTGTAGCCGGCAAATTTAGTTTTCCATCCCGGTCTACCTCTGGATAGTACAAATTCACGCAGGATGCCGAACCAATCAAACGTTCATAGAGCTCTGTTCTAGCCAAGTGCGGCTTGATCTTGGTCAGCCAGTGGGCACCCTTGAGGGGCGGAAACTGCCCTTCAACCAAACCGCCCGCATAAAGTTGCTCATACATGTGCACTCCCAGCTGCTCGACGCTAATAATCTGCACCCGTTCTGAAAAAACCCGCCTGCCCTGAACCTGATAGCTGTCCAGCATGCTTTGGAGCAGCTGAACAAACTGCTCCGGGGTGATCAGCCAATCAAACTGGGAAAAGCCAAGGGCGATGCTGTGCATACCATCCCATGCTTTTACCAGCTCAGCCCAATTATCCAGGTCTTCTTCAGGTAAAATCCACTCTTCCGGTTGGAGCTTGTCCAATAAATTCCCTAATAAATCGCCATACTCCCCCAAAGGTCTAGTCGAAAGTTCCCTGCTAAGCTCACTTAGCGGTTCTAAGACTTTATCCCAACCAGGCTGGGACCCCAGATACTCGCGCCAGGCAGGAAAACCCTTCAGCGGCGGGGCTAGGCGCAGCAGACGCTGTTCTTCAGCTGTTAAGCCAAGGGGAAAGCCCCAGCCAGGTGCAGTAAGCAGTTCTAGGTGGTGTTTGTGCCATCCCTGCAGCTCTGCCAGGAAGGTTGTGAGCACTGTCTTCCCGACAGGGGTGTTGCGCAAGCTCACCTCAGGCACTCTCCAGGGGATTTTCAATTTATCAAAGACAGGGCGAATTATGGGCAGATACTGCCCGGGACTGGGAAAGGCAACTCCAAGTCTTTCCACCGGCACCCCTTGCTCAATTTGCCGACGCAGTGCTTCCCCGATCATCTCTACCTCTGCAATGGGATCGCTGGCTTTGTTGACTGTTATGACGGGCTCAGAAGCCTGTGATTGCATGAACTCTAACGACCTTCCCCGGGCAAAGCTTTCCATTAGTTCTTGTTCCAGGGGACGAAGGTCGCCCAGGCCCAAAAGCTTAATCTTCTGGGCCTCAGGCAGTATGATTCTTGCCTTGGCCAGCTCTATACTGCGTTTCATCTGATCAGATGCATCCATAATGCCGTGTTCGCCTAAGATCTGCTTGTATCGGTTATGCAAAAGATACAGTTCAAACTGGCCCCTTTGGGGCATTGCTGTAAAGATTTCTTCACCAAAATCAGCTTGCCTAAATAACAGTTTGAGCTCCTCGATGAACCCGGGGTAATGGGCAATAGGCGCGAAAAAGCTAAGTTTTCCAGCATGTTCCTGTACACTCTGCCAAACAGCAATTTCCTCCAGCACCTTATCTTCCCTGTACGAAACCAGACCCTCCTTGAGAATCTGGGCAGCCAATCCAGGCAGCGTCATAACCAGAGAGGTATCGCCTTCCCTGATCAAGCGGCGCCTGAAACTGCGTATATAGCTGTTCGGAACCACATATAAGCAAGTCACAGCCTAACCCCCTAAGCCAAAAGCTCCTCAATAAATTGTGCTGCGCCATCCTCGTCACAGTGGGGAGCAATTCTTTTGGCCTTCTGCTTAAGCTCCTGGGAGCCATTTGCCATGGCCACTCCCAGGCCGGCCCAGGTAATCATCTCGATATCATTGACATTGTCACCAATCGCGACCACATGCTTTGCTTCCAGACCTAGCCGCTCTGCCGCCAAAGCAAGGCCAGTACCTTTATTGCAGTCTGCCGGAATGATCTCGATACCCTTCCAGGTATCGCCCTTGGATCCAAAGAGCATGCCGTTTACCTTTCCACCGAAGCTAGCGGCAAACTCCACATACAAAGCGTCTATCTTGTCCGCACGATCAATCAGCGAGATGCGCATAGGAGAAGCCTCCAAATTCACCTTTTCTAAAAACTCCGCTTCCTCACCCAAATAGTAGCCTAAGAGATTTTCTGGTTCATCCCAGCTGCCTTGGGCGGCGATTACCCTTTCGCCCGCGCTGTCCCCGGTGTATACGACATAATTAATGCCCAAAGAGTCTAGCTTGTCCACAATCTCCTGAGCAGCAGCAAGGTCGATGCCTCGCTGGATCAGGGTCCTTCCCGAAAAGAGATCATAAACCAATGCTCCATTATGCACGATAACAAGCTCGTCCAAGCCCAAGGCCTCTGCGAAAGGAAGGGTGCTCCCCAGTCTGCGCCCAGTTGCCAGGACAACTTTAAGACCTCTTTCCTTAGCAGAAAAAATCGCGGCCTTGGTGCGTGCTGTCAGCTCCGATTTGCTGTTTAACAATGTTCCGTCAATATCTAAAGCAAGCAGCCTGTAATTCAAATTCAAATCTTGCACCTCATCTTCTAGAGCCAAATTGAAACCTCGTCACGATCCATCAGCTCAATGCATTCCCGCAACTTGGCGTTAAGATGTGCGTCCTCTATTGTAGCATTGCGCACCTGCCTCAATAAATCGATGCCGCGCCTGAAGGCAAAGACCAAATCGCCCTCATCTACCGAGGAGTCGTCTAAGAGATTTGTGAAACTTTCACCATTGCTCCAGCGGAAAGCTAGGGCTGCCACGTGATCGTTGAACTGCACGGTGGTGTAACCTACCATCCTTTGTTCCATTTTGTTTAAAGAATGCCAGATGCGAATAATGGGCGAAAAGTCCAAGCGGTGCTTGATGCGGAATTCATTCTTCCTTGGTTCATAGCCCACCGAAACTAAAGCTGCATTGAGCTCGGCCGGCGGATAGGCATGGAAAAGCCCGTCCATGAACATCTCTGTAATCAAGAGTTCATTGCCGTGGATCTGGCTGGCCAAGAGTCCTGCTGTGGTCAGCTCATCATTTTCCAGATAGCCCAGTGCTTCTAAGAACGCTTTTTTATCAGTAAACTCCTGGATATACCGTTTGTGGGGATCGAGCGCCTCTTCCCGCAGCATTAAGCGTTCATACGCTGCAATTCTCCTCTTGAACCTCCTATGCTCCCGCCTTAAGGCCGAGCGCTGCTGCCCAGGATATTGCCGGAAAAATGCACTGTCAATGCGCTGGACTACTGAGCGGAGGTCGCGTTTGATGCCTTTTTTTGCCCGCCTGTTGTAGGTTGTGGCTAAACGACGTTCCAGTTCGCTTTTCTTGCGAATTAGACGGGCGAGGCCGCCTCTGCCCCTTAAGTTTTTCTCATAGGGCGCCAGCTCATCTTTGAGCATCTCAATTTGTACCAACACACCCTGGCGCTCTGCAGAAGCCTGGTAGGTGGCAAAATTCTGACCTAGGATGCGGTGAATATCCTGTTCGTTGTAGTTCTTCACCAAGTTCAAAATGGAGTTGTATGTGAGGGCAAACTGGCTCTTCAGGGGCTCCACTTCATCCTCTTTCATACTTGGAAACTCACTTGGATCGAAGTAATTCAGATCGACGAGGGTAAAGACATAACCCACTTCATCAATGCCCCTCCGTCCTGCTCTGCCAGCCATCTGAAAGTATTCCCGGTTAGAAATTGCTCTAAAGCTGATTCCATCCCATTTGGTACTGGAATCAAAGCACACAGTCTTGCAGGGGAAGTTCAGGCCCACTGCAAAGGTTTCAGTACAATAGAGCACCGAAATCAGCCTCCGGGTGAACAGCTCCTCCACAATATCCTTTAAGACAGGCAGCATGCCGGCATGATGATAGGCTATTCCCTTCAAGAGAAGGCGCCTTAAGTGTGGCCAGCGCCCGCTTTCTACGTTAGGATAGCGCTGTAGCACCTCATCGATGATCGCTTGCACCTGAGCTTTTTGTGCCTTATCCAAAAAATCCTGTGCTTCACCGAGTTCCATAGCGTTGCTTTCACACTTCCGCCGGCTGAAAGTAAAGAAAAGGCACGGGAGATACTGGTCTTTAATGGCCTCCACCAGCTCTAAATGGGTAGTCGTCGGCACATCGGGACGTCCGTCAATGCTTTCAGAGACAACCCTGCGATGCTTTTTCTGCACTCTGCCCATGGTTGTAACGCCTAGCGACCGTTCATAAAGCGCGTGTTTAAGGGGGACAACCCGCTCTGCATGGGTGACCACTTCAACAGTTGAACCCTGCGCCTCCTCAATCCAGCTGGCCAGCTCATCTACATTGGGAATGGTGGCGCTTAAGCCGAGAAAACGCATGGAAGGGGGCATGAAAATTAGACTCTCTTCCCATACGCTCCCCCGTTCGGGATCGTCAATGTAGTGAATTTCATCAAAAATCACGTAACGAACATCCTTAACACGCTCCGGATCTTCCTGCAGCATGTTCCGGAAAATCTCTGTTGTCATGATCAAAATGGGGGCATCGGGATTAACAACAATATCGCCCGTCAAGATACCCATGGCGTCAGGGCCGACCAATGCTTTGAACTCCCGGTACTTTTGATTGCTCAGCGCTTTGATCGGGGCGGTATAAACCACCCGTCCCCCTTCTTCAAAGATCTTTTCGATAATATAGTCTGCAATCAAGGTTTTCCCCACTCCAGTTGGAGCAGCGACTAAGACGGACTTGTTTTGGTCAATAAAGTCCACCGCCTGCTCTTGAAAAGGATCAAGGATGAAACCGCGATACGTTCTAGTTGATGGTTGCTTTGTCACAGGCAACCTCCTTTGTTTTCTATAGTTTGCCTATGCAGAAATCGCCTTTCTTTATGTATTCCCCATGTTCGGCAAAAAAGACAAGGCCATCGATCACTTGCAGTTATCCTATACCTTTCGGGATCTGCTCGAAACTTCCTGCACTGCCCGGTGTAACTGTGGTACAATAGGGTTGAAATCGAGAGACGCCCCCAAGGGAGGTGTGCTTTGAAATGACTGTTCAGCCAGGACCGGAAAAGGTCAACGAGATCGCCACGCGCTATGGTCTAAAGCTGCTCATCTACTTTGGCAGCTATCAAACTGAGTATTATAGCGCAAAAAGCGATATTGATATCGCTTACTTGGCCAAGCGCCCCTTAAGCACCCAAGCAAGGATTGGACTGCTAAACGATCTGATTCTAGCACACCGCAAGAGTGAAATCGACCTAGTTGATCTTCAGACTGCAGAACCAATTCTGCGCTATGAAGTCGCCAGAAACGGAAGGGTGCTTTTCGAGGAAGAGGAGGGAATGTTCAGCCGTTACTCCCTTTATTACATTAAACGCATGTACGAACTGCAGCCAGTCATTAAAGAGAGGATGCGCATGCTTATGCAAGAGATAAAGGAGTTGAACATAGATGAGTGATGTCTTAGCGATTTGCAATAGTTAATTCCTTCGTTGATTTGGCGGAAATGGAGTCATTGAATTGGATTTTGCCTTAACGATAGCTCCCTCAACTGGACTGAGGAACATCCTTGTTCATGAGTATGCGAAAATAGATGATACTATTGTTTACCACTCCATCGCAGACACCCTGAAGCATTATGGCCGTTATGTCAAGGAAATTGCCGCCTACCTGGACTGTGAAATGGAATAGGGCCTAATCTCTGCGGAATACTAAGCCTGGGAGGGACGAAATGCAAAGTGACTTCGGCTTTAACTTAGACAACTCATACGCCCGCTTGCCTGAAATTCTGTTCTCCTTCCAAAATCCAACCCCTGTCCCTGCACCTGAGGCGGTTTTGATCAATGCTAAGCTGGCTGAGTCTTTAGGTCTATCGCCCCAAGCGCTCAGAAGCAAAGCAGGAACAGCCATCTTGGCAGGCAATGAAAATCCACCGGGTGCCCTGCCCCTGGCCCAAGCCTATGCAGGCCATCAGTTTGGCCACTTCACGATGTTGGGTGACGGCAGGGCGATCCTGATCGGGGAGCAAATAACTCCTGCCGGCGAGCGCTTCGATCTCCAGTTGAAAGGCTCAGGCCGCACCCCCTACTCCCGAGGAGGCGATGGCAAAGCCCAACTAGGCCCAATGCTCAGAGAGTATATTATCAGCGAAGCTATGCACGGCCTAAGAATTCCCACAACAAGAAGCCTGGCGGTGGTAACTACCGGAGAAAGAGTGCAGCGCGAGAGCCTTTTGCCAGGCGCTGTGTTAACTAGGACGGCCGCCAGTCACCTGCGTGTGGGTACCTTTCAATACGCCGCAGGACTTAGGGATGAAAAAGTGCTGAAGCTCCTTGCCGATTACGCCATCGAACGCCATTACCCAGACCTCGCCCGGGAATCCAATAGATATTTAGGCCTCTTTAGGGAGACAATCCGGGCTCAGGCTTCCCTGATCGCCCAGTGGATGCTGGTTGGCTTTATTCACGGAGTAATGAACACTGATAACATGACAATCAGTGGCGAGACAATCGACTATGGCCCCTGCGCCTTTATGGATACCTTTGATCCTGCCACAGTTTTCAGTTCCATCGATCACCACGGGCGCTATGCCTATGCCAATCAGCCGAAAATTGCTGCCTGGAATCTGGCTCGTTTCGGGGAGACGCTGCTTCCCCTCATCGATGTTGATCAGGAAAAAGCACGCACCCTGGCAGAGGATGAACTGAAGAACTTCTCCACTGAATACAACAAATATTTCCTGGACGGCATGGGCCGCAAACTGGGGCTGGCTGAACCAAGAAAAGACGACAAGGTGCTCGCAGGCGATCTATTGCAGCTTATGTATGAACATAAAGCCGACTACACCAATACTTTTTTGGATTTAACCTTTCAGAGATTTGACCAAAGCGAGCTCTGCCGTTCAGAGGCCTTTTTAAGATGGCAAAGGCGCTGGCAAGAACGGCTTAACGCAAACCAAGAACCCTGGGAGGAAACCCAAGATCGCATGAAACAAAGCAACCCTGCTGTGATTCCCCGCAATCACCGGGTGGAAGAAGTACTGAGACTTGCGGTACAAGGGGGCGATTATGACCCACTAGGCAAACTGTTGCAGATCCTGGCAGCTCCCTTCGCCCATAGTCCTGAACAGGCCGAATTTGCAGCGCCTCCAGATCCAAATGCAGCTCCTTACCGCACATTTTGCGGGACTTAACTCAAGTACATAATTCGTCATAGACAGCGTTAAACATAAGGTGTATACTTAGATTTGTGGAGTAAGATTAAAAGCGCCAAGGAGGTGTCGAAATGAAAGATCGAGTACAAGCGGTTTTAGATAAAATTCGTCCATCCCTTCAGGCCGACGGCGGAGATGTAGAGTTGGTTGGGGTCAGCGAAGATAACGTAGTGACCGTCAGACTAACCGGTGCCTGTGTAGGATGTCCCATGTCTGAATTAACTCTCAAAGGCGGGATTGAAAGAATCCTCAAGCATGAAATTCCAGAAGTTGTTTCGGTAGAAGCAGCCCATTAAGCGTAAGAGGAGCCCAAGTGCTCCTCTTTTTCTATAAAGCGTGAAAGGAGCATCCCTTTGGACTTGCGGGAACTAGAACAAGCTATTTATAGGGCAGGTTTCGATGCCTTTGCCATAATGCCTGCCAAGCCAGTTAGATACATGCTTCCCATCCTCAGGGAAGCTCAAGCGGAAGATCGCTATCCTGATTTCGTGGATCCTAAGATCGACAGGCGCATCGATCCGAAAAACCTGCAAAAGAGCGCTAAAAGCATCATCTCACTGGCCGTATCGTATTACACAGGGGACCCTGGCAACTGTCCTCCCCTCCAGGGAACCGTTTCGCGCTCAGCTTGGGGAGTTGATTACCATCAAGTTCTGGGCCAGGGCATGGACATGGTAATTGATTACCTCAGGCAGAATCTTGGTGCTGTAACCTGTACGAAGGCAGTTGATACCAGTTTTCTCATTGATCGGGCCCTGGCAGTCGAGGCTGGGCTTGGTTATCCTGGCAAGAACTGTGCCGTCTATGTGCCGCCCTTTGGGTCCTGGGTGTTCCTAGGGGAGATTCTGGCAGATGTGGATCTGCCCCCCACCAAAGGAGACGACCAGAATAATTGGGCGTGCCCAGCCGGCTGCGACCGATGCATCCGGGCCTGTCCCACAAAGGCACTTTTTGCGCCAGGGAAAATTCAGCCTAAACGCTGCATTTCCTATCTCACCCAGATGTCTGGACCGATCCCTCTCGACTTGCGGGAAAAAATCGGCAGCAAATTATGGGGTTGTGATATCTGCCAGCAGGTGTGTCCTATTAATCAAAAAGCAAGTCCCAGCCCACACAGGGAGTTTGAGCCTGTCATCGGCCCCCACGTCGGCTTGGTACCGCTCTTGGATCTTACGAAAAAAGAATTTGCCGAGCAGTTCGGTCAAACCAGCATGGCTTGGCGGGGCAAAAATGTACTGGCCCGCAATGCCTGCATCATCCTTGGCAATCAAGGCCGGACTGAAGTTTTGCCGTTGCTTGAAAAAACAGCCCGTGAGCATCCTAGCCCGATTGTCCAGGATGCTGCAGCCTGGGCCGTAGATAAACTTAGCAAAAACTAATTGATGCTCTGGCTCGCCCTTTCCAGGGCCCGTTTGAGGTGCTCACCATAGGGACCGTTCCGCTGGGTCGTAGACTCCAGTGCCTGTTCCAGGAATGTTACCGCCTCTTCCCCGCCATAACGGCCAATGGAGATTGCCATTTGAGCCTTTTCCTCGTTCTCCTCGGGATAATGATCAAACATTTCCCTCAGCAGATTCCATCTTCGCTTCGCAGGAGGTCCATGGGATAAGAAGAGGGCTAGATACGGCAACAGGGGAGAATCGCGATTTGCCCGAACGAAACGCCGTATGGCCGGCAGCTCCTTGCCGCCAAAGGACTTCAGCAAGCTCCAGCACTCGAAGTACAAGGGATCATCTGGATCAAGGTCAGCTAGAATCTCCAGGATCAGATCGCTCACTTCCACAAGAACCCAGCGATGGCAATACACGAGCAACCGCATGAGAAAGCTTGGGTCAATATCCGGATTCACGGCCCGGGCCCCTAGGATCATCAGAATTAGATCGACTGCCTGATCATCTGGCTCGACATCTATGTGTTCGAAACTGGTAAAAAGGCTTTCGAAGAAATAGTCATACTTGTCCTTATCAAGTACAGTGTTGAAATCTGTGTAACCAGAGCCCCCCTGACGGAAGTTCCGAAAGACGCCAAGGTCTGATACTATGTTCCCCTTCACTATTGTCCGTTTTTGCCGTTCGGTAGCAAGATCCTCCAGCGGGAAATTGTAGTAGGGGGTGACCCTGAAGTTGTTCATTAATGTCTGCAAACCCTGCATGACCACCTGAATGCGGGGATGGCTGACCTTCAGCCACATAGGCCTTAGGCGTGCCCCCCGCAGCATTTTTGCTCCTGCGCGCCCCAGCATCAGGTTGAGTTTTCCTTCAACATCGATGTCCCTTTGCCTCAGAACCTGATGGGCTTTTTGCAAGATCGTGTCTAGATCCTCATCAACAGAATCATTGGCAGCGCTGTAGCACCGCATCATCTGCCCATAGGCCTGCATGCGTAAACGCGTCTGCATTCCTGCTCCCTGTAGGAAGTGATCCACCACATACTGAATATCCAGGGGAAATTGGTACTTATTTAAATCAGTAAAGAGTCCGTCCACCAAACGCTGTACTTCTGCATCTGCTTCCTCCAGTTCCCGTTCTCCTTTGAGGGCTGCACTAAGCATGGCCACAACCGCCAGTAACTCTAGGGATGCACTGTAGGCAGCCAGCATTAAATCCCTTTCATAGAAGAACATGCTCTCCTTGATCTCAAGGCAGGCCGCGACAAACCCGTCTACTGTGGTAATCTCTGTGATTTCTTCCGTAAGTTCTTCATAGTCCCTCAGCAATACAGCATCCCACCTCTATCCTTTGGTTTCAATAGCACCCCGGGCCAGCGCATCGCAACGATTATTAAGCTTATTATCACTGTGGCCCTTAACTTTAATCCACTTAATATCATGAACTTGGCTCAAATCGATTAACCTGCGCCAAAGATCAGCATTGCTCACCGGCTGTTTTCTCGCATTGAGCCAGCCGTTTCTTTCCCAATTTTCAATCCAGCCCTGGGTGAAAGCGTTGACTAAGTAGGCGCTGTCTGAGTGTAATTTCACTTTGCAGGGCTTCTTTAAGCTCGCAAGAGCCTCAATGGCTGCCAAGAGCTCCATGCGTTGGTTGGTGGTTTCCTCACTGAACCCGGACAGTTCCTTTTCATGCTTGCCATACATTAATATGGCTCCCCAGCCCCCTGGCCCAGGATTGCCGCTGCATGCTCCATCTGTGTAAATGGTCACTTCCGGTTTCATGTCCGTCACTGCCTTCCTGCTAACCCGCTGCAGCCCCTTTATTTGGCACATTCGGGATAAAATGATACAATATTAATCATATCATACTATACATTTTTCTGTATTTGGAGAGAGAATAATGAAGGGTAATCTTGAAAAAATAACTAGAGGTACAGAACATCTTGGACAAAGCTGTGTTTTCTGTCAACAGGATATTCAGGCCGAAGATGAGGTCATAGCTTGTCCCCGCTGCCGCAGCCCACATCACGTTCATTGCTGGAAAGACAAGGGCGGATGCGGCAAGACGGGATGTCCCCAAGTGGCCCAGGCTGTTCGGGGCGAGCGTCCCCAAGGGGATGGTCCCCCTCCGCCTATCTCCAGGAAGGTAATTGCCCTGGGCGTTGTGGCCATAGCTGCTATTATTCTGGCCTTTATCTTCTGGCCAAAGCCCCCTGACCCCGCCATGGGCCGAGCCAAGGTCGTTTTTATGGGGGAGGCCTACTTTGAGCTGAGCGAAGCTTTGACCGAACTTGCAAAAGAGTATAATGCCACGAGTGAAACAACCTATATTGACTTGCAGCTGCTTCCGCCAGGGGCTATGGATACAAAACTGATCGTACTGATCGCTGCCAATGAAGCACCGGATGTCATGGCTATCGATGACGATCGCTTCGCCTACTTTCTTGAAAACGATGTACTGCTGCCCTTGGGCGAAGATGAATCCGGCGAACCAATTTACGGAATGCAGCATCCGGCCCAGCTGACCAAATTGGTAGTGTGGAGTGACACTGACCATCCGCAGCAGGCATTAGAAGTATTACACTATTTCGTGGATCACATTCCCCCTCTGGATCTGAATCTGCTCAGGGAACTGGAAAGCCAGCCCTGGCCCTTCGGGATAGAGTAAGATCCAAAAGAAGCCTTGGTCTAAGGCTTCTTTTTTGTCAGTCTACTTCCATTGGGGGAGCTAAAATTCAACCTGCGGTACTTCCCTAGCTCCAGGGGCTACCTCAAAGAACGACTTGGTCTCGAAACCCATCAGGCCCGCGAATAATCTGGTAGGGAACTGTCTAATTGTGGTATTCCAGCTTTGCACAGACTGGTTAAAACGCATCCGCTCAGTCGCGATCCGGTTTTCTGTCCCTGCCAGCTCATCCTGGAGTCGGATAAAGCTTGTGTCTGCTTTAAGCTCAGGATAGGCTTCGCTGATGGCCAGGAGCCTGCCTAGGGCTGAGTCCAGTCCCTGGTTGGCCTCCATCTGTGCCTCAGGGGTTCTGGCCCCAAGCAGACGGGAACGTGCCTCAGCTACATCGGCAAACACTTGTTCTTCATGGCTGGCGTAGCCTCTCACCGTGTTGACCAAGTTTGGAATTAAGTCTGCCCTTCTTTGCAGCTGGTTTTCAACTTGCGCCCAATTGCCTTCTACGGTTTGCTCCAGTGCTATGAGCTGGTTGTAACGTTTGACCACACTGCTGCCCAAAAGTAAGATGATTACTGCAACAACAATTAGAACTACGGTGCCTCTTTTCATTCCTTCACGCTCCTTTTCAGTTTAAAACCGTCGGCCTGCCCCTCCGCCGCCGCTGCGTCCTCCGCCAAAACCGCCGGAAGGTCTCGAACCGCCGCCTATTCCACCACCAAAGCCGCCGCCTCGTGGCATGCGAGTGACTATAACCGGACCGCGCCGTGAACCTCCGCCGCCTACACCACCGGACCCACCTGGCGGGTACCGCCTGCCTCTGCGCATTAAGACAATAATCAAGACAAAGATAGCAAAGGAAAGGAACCAACCGGAACCTGGCTCCTTCTCTTCTACTATTTCATACTTCTCGCCAGCCAAGATATTTGCATAGGCCACAGCCATAGCCGACAATCCAGCTCCATACTCCTTGTTGCGAAAATGGGGCAGCCCCTCCTGGTCAATTACCGCACCAACCAGTCCATCCGGTAAGACTCCCTCCAGGCCATAGCCTGGTTCAACTTCGATGGCGCCTTCCGCTACTGCCAGGAGCATCAAAAGCCCGCTGTCCTCCGGCCCGCCCACCCCCCATTCATTAAAGAGGGCTGTTGTATATTCCTTAGGCTCCATGGGTTCAGTTGTTGGTACCGTGACCACAGCTAAACCAATGCCCTGCTCTTTCCATAACTTTTCCCCGAGGAGCTGCATCTCAGCTTTACTGCGCTGATCCAAGACATTGGCAAAATCATTGACAAAACCCTGATGGGCTGGGAAAGCTGCAGCTGCTTGACCGGTTAAGAGCAATAACAGAGCAAAAATAACACTCATTCCAAGATATCTTCGACTGTGTTGCATAGACAATTAGTTCACCTCATTCGACGGAGCGATTCACCGTGGCGCCCGAGAAACTCCCCAAGGCCGTAGTAGCTGCCAAAGCCATAGACTATGGGATCAGCTGCCGCTAGGTCAAAACGGCCGTCCACTGTAAATTCTTCGCTGTAATGCACCCAGACAACCTCTCCCAAAAACAAGTCATGGCTCCCTAAAGGAATAACTTGCAGGACGCGGCATTCGATATTAACAGGGCATTCAGCAATCAGGGGGGCCCGGATCAGATTGCCAGGCAAAGCCGTAAATCCGCACTCGTTAAACTTATCATATTCTCGACCGCTAATTGTACCACAGGTATCAACGAGCTCCATTTGGCTAGCCGTGGGTACGTTTACTACAAATCCGCCCGATTCTTTAATTATATCATAGGAATAACGCGCTGGACGAATTCCCAGGCTAATAATTGCCGGATCTGAACAGGCAATGCCAGCCCACGCCAGGGTGATGATGTTGGCGGAACCCGTACTTTGACAGCTCACCAAGACCGGGGGTACAGGATAAAGCCATGTGCCAGGCGGTCTGGTTATTTTCATGGTCACAGTCACTCCCTATCTGCAATCGCATGATAAACTTCTTCTCCATCGGCCCAGATGAATTCATTGGCCGTATACTCTTGAACATTTTGGCGCAGTACGTCAACCTCGTCCGGAAAGGCCAAGATATTGAAGGTTACCTGCTCCAGATATTCTATATCAACAATCTTTATGCCTTGCGTAAGCAGTTCATTTTGAATCTTGCCTGAATGATTATAATCAACCGTAATCCCAATTTTCCTGGCCGGAACCATGCACACAATACCTGCTGCCCGCAACGCCTCGCGCACTGCTCCACCGTAAGCGCGAATCAAGCCGCCTCGTCCCAAAAGGGTGCCTCCAAAATACCGGGTGACCACTGCCACACAGTCAACCACCTCATGGTTTTTTAGGGCTTCCAGCATGGGAAGGCCTGCAGTACCGCTTGGTTCGTTATCATCACTATATTTCTGAACCTCTTGATTAATACCAATGATATAGGCGGGAACGTTGTGGGTGGCATTCCAATGTTTCTTGCGGATCTCTTCAATAAAAGCCTCCGCTTCTTCCTGGGTCTGTACAGGTTTAATGCGTGCTATGAACTTAGACTTTTTCTCAATCAGCGTAATCTCCGCTTCTTTCGCAACTGTCTTGTACTCAACAAGCATTCTACCACCTCGAGATAGTGTTCCACATCCTTTTGCATCTTCCTTCCCTTTCTGCTATTCTAATCTAGAAGAGGAGGATCTGCATGGACATATTCAAACAAATTGCTGCGGAATTAGGCATCAGGCCTCATCAGGTTGAACAAACGGTAGCGCTGCTCGATGAAGGCAATACCATACCTTTTATTGCCCGCTACCGTAAGGAGGCCACCGGAGAGCTCGACGAGACGGTAATTAGAGACTTGGCAGAACGCCTTACCTACCTGCGCAACCTAGAGGAACGCAAAGCCGAGGTCACCAGGCTGATCGATGCCCAGGACAAACTGACGCCAGAACTTACGACAGCCATTCTCAGCGCTGCCACACTGCAGGAACTGGATGATCTCTATCGTCCTTACCGGCCTAAGAGAAGAACGAGGGCATCAATTGCGAAAGACAAAGGCTTAGAGCCTCTAGCCCTCAAACTCTTGGAACAAGGTGCTGAAGACCCAGAAACACTGGCCAAAGCATTTTTGGGTGAAGATGTGCCGACTGCCGAAGGTGCTCTCCAGGGAGCCCAGGATATTCTGGCGGAACAGTTCACAGATGATCCGGCCAATCGGGCGAGAATCCGCAAGTTTACATATGATACAGGACTGTTGGTGAGCGAAAAAGCAGATGAAGAAGTGCCGGAAGCCAAGGAGTTTCAAATGTACTTCGATTATTTTGAAGATGTAGCAAAGATTCCGCCCCACCGCATCCTAGCGATCAATCGCGGTGAGCGTTTGAATGCATTGAAAGTGAAAATTCAGGTAGATGCGGACAAGGTCTATGCCCTTTTAAGTGAGGAAATCATCAAGGATAGTACTTCTCCTGCACTGCCCTACCTTCGGGAGGCTATCACTGATGGCTACAGCAGATTATTGGCCCCCAGCTTAGAACGGGACATTCGCCGCACCCTGACTGAGAAAGCAGAAGAGCATGCCATCCAGATCTTCGCTAAGAATCTGCGGGACCTGCTGATGCAAAGTCCAGTTCGTGGCCACCGGGTTCTAGGCATCGATCCAGCGTTTCGCACAGGCTGCAAGGTTGTGGCGGTCAGTGAGTTTGGCGATCTCTTAGAGCATACCACAATCTATCCCCATGAACCCCAGAAACGCTGGGACGAAGCCCTCAAAACACTGAAGTCTCTGGTGGATAAGTACAGCCTGTCGCTGATCACCATCGGCAACGGAACAGCTAGCCGCGAAACAGAACAGCTGGCAGCGGAACTGATCAGGGAACACAAACCCAAGCTGCAGTACCTGGTTATCAATGAAGCAGGCGCCTCGGTTTATTCTGCCTCGGATCTGGCCAGAGAGGAGTTTCCTAATTTGGACGTATCCATACGGGGGGCAGTTTCCATCGCCCGCAGAGTGCAGGATCCACTGGCAGAGCTGGTGAAAATAGATCCAAAATCAATTGGCGTAGGGCAGTATCAGCATGATGTGAACCAAAAGGAGCTGGCCAATACTCTGGACCAGGTGGTAGAAAGCTGCGTAAACCACGTTGGGGTAGAACTTAACACTGCCTCTGGCGCACTGCTTAGTCATGTCTCCGGCCTGTCCGCCAGGGTGGCAAATAACATTGTCGACTACCGGAGTACGAACGGAATCTTCAAGACCCGTTCTGAACTGAAAAACGTCAAGGGATTAGGGCCTAAGTCATTTGAACAGGCTGCAGGCTTTCTGCGGATCGCCAATGGTTCCCGTCCGCTGGACAACACAGCAGTCCATCCCGAATCCTATCCTCTAGCGCAGATGATTCTGGCCCAAATCGGTTACAGCGAACAGGATCTAGCAGACCGAGACACACTAGTCCAAATTCGGGAGCGGCTGAAAACCCTCAACGCCAAACAGGTAGCCGAAAACCTGGAGGCTGGGGAACCGACGGTGCGGGACATTATCGATTCCCTCAGCCAGCCGGGCAGAGATCCCAGGGATGAACTTCCCCCGCCGCTCTTTAGAGCAGACGTGCTTAGCATGGAAGATTTAAGACCCGGAATGATCTTAAAGGGAACAGTACAAAATGTAGTGGATTTTGGAGCTTTTGTGGATATAGGGGTAAAGAAGGCAGGCCTCGTGCATATTTCACAGCTCAGTGACCGTTATGTTCGCCACCCTACCGATGTTGTCCAGGTAGGTGACATTGTCACAGTACGCATTTTAAACGTAGAGCCAACACTGGAAAGAATCAGCCTAAGCATGAAGACAGAGCAGTCACATTAAGCAAAAGGGCTGCTGCATCAGAACGAAGTATGTTCTGCCTGCAGCAGCCCCTTTTTCTAGCATGTCAAATGACTACCTGTTACGCTTGTTCCCGTTTCTCTGTCAGCCATTGGTGAATGCCAAGGGCCGCACGCTTACCGGCACCCATGGCACTGATTACGGTTGAAGCACCGGTGGTAATATCACCGCCGGCCCAAACACCTGGAATGCTGGTGGCACCGCATTCGTCAAAGGTAGCAATATTGCCCCACTTGTTTAACTCCAATCCGTCCACTCTGGTGGTCAGCATGGGGTTTGCTCCTTGCCCGACAGCCACGATAACGGTATCAACGTCCATCGTAAATAAGGAACCAGGAATCTCAACCGGTCTTCTGCGGCCGCTGCTGTCAGGTTCACCAAGCTGCATCCTTACGCATTCCATGGCCCGAACACAGAACCTATCGTCCCCGAGAATGCGGGCAGGGTTGGTGAGGAGCTGGAGCTTGATTCCTTCTTCCTCAGCGTTTTCGATCTCCTCGATACGGGCAGGCATCTCTTCACGGCTCCGCCGGTAGACAATGCTCACCTCTTCCGCCCCTAGCCTTAGGGCAACTCGAGCTGCATCCATGGCAACGTTGCCAGCCCCTATGACCGCAACACGGCGACCTACTTTAATCGGCGTATCATATTCAGGGAAGAGATACGCTTTCATGAGGTTGGCCCTGGTCAAAAACTCATTGGCGCTGTATACGCCGTTGAGGTTTTCGCCGGGAATGTTTAAGAAATAGGGCAGACCCGCACCTGTACCAATGAAGGCAGCAGCGTACTTGCCTGAAGACAGCATTTCATTGAAATCTAATGTGAGCCCCACTGCCACATTAGTAAATATATTGACTCCCAACGATTTTACATACTCTACCTCTTCATCTACAATCGACTTGGGCAGACGGAATTCGGGGATTCCATAGCGCAAAACTCCCCCTGTATCATGGAGTGCTTCAAAGATATCTACTCCATAGCCATAGCCTGCCAGATCGGCAGCACAGGTTAATCCAGCAGGGCCTGAGCCGATTATGGCAATGCGCTCTTTATATTTTGGTTTAGCCTGCTGCCCATCTGCTGCTTCGCCCCGTGCCTTTTTTGCTGCACTGGCCTGGTCAGCAACAAAGCGCTCCAACATTCCGATCGCTATGGGCTGTCCCCTTCTGGCCAATACGCAGACCTGCTCACACTGGGTCTCCTGGGGACACACCCGACCGCAAACCGCCGGCAGGCTGTTCTTCTCTTTGATCTTGGCGTCTGCAGCTTCAAAGTCTCCTTTGAGTATCAACTGAATGAACTCCGGGATAGGAACTTCTACAGGGCACCCGCTGACGCATGGCTTGTGCCTGCAGTTCAAGCAACGTTCCGCCTCGGCAATAGCCAGTTCCGGCTCAAGTCCCAGGGCAACTTCTTTAAAATCAGTACCGCGCTCTTTTGGATCACGCCTGGGCATTTCAACTCGGGTCTTACTTGCTCTTGTCATCGCTGCTTATTCCCTCCCAAAAGTCTGACACGTCTCTGCATGTTCTTCTTGATCCCTGTAATATCCTTGTCTCAGCACCAACTCGTTAAAGTCCACCGCATGCCCATCGAAGTCAGGCCCGTCTACACAGGCAAACTTGGTCTCACCATTAATGGAAACCCGGCAGCCGCCACACATTCCAGTTCCATCGATCATAATGGAATTTAGGCTGACTAATGTGGGCAGATCGAACTCCTTCGTAACCTGACAGGAGGCCTGCATCATCCGGGCAGGTCCTATCGCAATGGCTAAATCGAACTTTTCGCCCTGTTCCAGCATGCGACGCAGGGGGTCTGTAACAAGACCCTTCTCTCCATCACTTCCATCGTCTGTCATAATAATCACTTCGTCGCTTAAGTCCTCGACTTCATCACGCAAAATCAGAAGTTCCTTTGAACGGGCTCCCAAGATGGAAACGATCTCTGCACCCGCCTTGCGGTAGGCACGCAAAAGCGGCAGCATCGGTGCGACACCTATGCCGCCCATTACTGCCACAACTCTCTTTACATCCGGGTTGATTTCTGTCGCAGTACCCAAGGGCCCGAGGACATCTCTCAGATTATCCCCTGATTCGAGTTGAACTAGATCCCTTGTACTTTTCCCAACCGCTTGAATGATCAGGGTAAGAGTGCCGCGCTCAGCGTCGCTGTTGCTAATGGTCAAAGGGATTCTTTCGCCGACCTCTGACACTCGAACAATCACAAAATTGCCTGCCCTGGCCTTGGCAGCCACGAGGGGGGCTTCAATTACCATCCGGTAAATATTTTCAGCTAACAGGTCCTTTTCAAGCACCTTAAACATTACATCGCCTCCTACTTCCGCAGCTCCCATCGCCAGCACCATTATTGCTGGGCAGCCTCAGAAGTTTACTCAATAAATATGTCCTGATAACATTATATTGCATTATGCAGGAGGACTGCAACCCTAGAATGGACACTAAGGGTTCAAGCCCAGCCTGGAGCATAATAAAGCCTCCCACCTGACGGTGGGAGGCCGCGCTTCTATTCAATCCTATCTAAGTTTGAACTCCAAGTAGATGTGTTCGTACTCATCTAATACCTTGTCTACAGCAATGTAGAAGCTGGTGTTTTCCAAAACTTCGTCCGCTAGATTGAGCATAGGATTGTTCTTGAAATCTTCTGGCAAGAACTCTTCAGCAGCCTTGTTGGGGCTGGTGAACTTGGTCAAGTCAGCAATTCGGGCTGCGATCTCCGGCCTCATGATGAAGTTTAGGAACTGGTAGGCGCCCTCCTTGTTTGGTGCCTCCTTAGACATTACCCAGGAATCAATGAAAATGGGCATACCTTCAACTGGAAATACCGGGGCAAGATCCGGACGAGCCTGAACGCCCTTAACTGCCTGGTTGGAATACATAAACCCAGCGACTGCCTCGCCGTTAACCAGAGAATCTTCTGGCGTGTTGGTCTCAAAACGGACAATATTGGGTTTGAGGGCAAAGAGCTTCTCCCTTGCTTTTGCAACTTTCTCCGGATCAGTCTCGTTATACTCATAGCCTAGAGCTTTCAGCGCCACTCCCATAATCTCTACTGACCAGTCAACAACAACTACATTGTTAACCAGTTCTTTCTGCCATAAATCATTGTAACCGGTAATGGGTTGTGCCCCTAAAGACTCCACAGCTGCGGGGTTAACCAACAACAGGGAAGTGGAGACTGCATAGGGTATGGAATACTCGTCTGTCGGATCATAATAAGGCCCATGGTAGACTGGGTTGATATTGGCATAATTCGGCAGCTGATCTTTGTCCAGAACTCCCAGCATATTGGTCTGCCTGAGGATATCCACCATGTAGTCGGTAACCACTGCCAAATCGTATTGATCAGGATTTGCTTCGAGCAACGACTGCATATCTTCGTTTGACGTAACCTCTTTGTAATGGACTTTAATACCTGTTTCTGCTTCGAACTCGTTAATGATCTCTCTGGGGATAAAATCTCCGCCCCAAGTCATGAGGTTGATTTCACCTGCGGCTGCAACTGCTTGTTCCACGGAAAGTACCAATGTCACCGCCAGCAAAGCGACCATTAACATGCCAACGACCTGACTGAATCTTTGGTTTTTCATTTACAAATCCTCCTTATGTCGTTTCTTAGTGAACAATTGACTCAAGCCAACTACAAAAAACATTCCAACCAAAATCAGTGTGCAGAGCGCATTGACCTTGGGTGTAACTCCAACGCGCATCATTGAGAAAATGTGAACGGGCAGTGTAGTCGTTCTAGGACCAGACATATATGTGGAGATTATCACATCGTCCAGGGACATAGCCAGTGCCAGGAGCGATGCGGTGATGATTGAAGGTGTCACCAAGGGCAAGATAATCGTCCGGGTGGCCTGCCACCTCGTAGCTCCCAAATCTCTAGCCGATTCTAAAATGGAGCGGTCGATTTCTTTCAGCCTTAGCTGCACCATGATATACACATAGGGCACACAGAACAAGGAGTGGGATGCAACCAGCGTGAAATGTCCAAAAGGCAGGTTCAAGAGGTTGAAGAAAATGAGGAGTGCAATTCCTAGAGCAACCTCCGGAATCAGCAAAGGAAGGATCATTACTCCCTGGATTGCCCTCTTCATCCCAGCTGTCGACCGCATAGCCACAACTGCACTGGCAGTACCCAGTATTGCCGAGACAATAGATGTGATTACTGCCACTTCCATGCTTATGCGAAAGGATGCTGCGATAACCCGATCCTCAAACAGTGTCCGGTACCAGTCTAAAGTAAATCCTGTCCACTGTGCCGTTGAGGGGCTGGCATTGAACGAATACAGGATCACACTTAAAACTGGCAAATACAAAATTACAAAGAACAGCGACAGATAAAAAGTGCCAAATCTGCTTGTTTTCATCCTCATAGGAATAATCCTTCCGCATCGTCTTTCGCTACTTTTCCATAAATGGAAATAACCAGCAAGACGACAATAATCATGGCAATAGAAAAGGCTGCGGCTAGCGGTCTGTTTCTGCCCCTGGTCACCTGTGTGTTGATTAGGTTCCCCAAAAAGATGGTATTGCCGCCGCCAAGCAGATCAGAGACGTAGAACAAACCGAGGGCGGGAATAAAAACCAGGGTAAACCCCCCTGCGATGCCGGGCAGTGTCAGGGGAAGCGTAATATTGAAAAAGGTCTGGCGCCTGTTCGCCCCCAGATCATAGGACGCTTCCAGCAATGATCTGTCCAATTTGTCCACAGAGTTGAAAATGGCCACGATAGCAAAGGGAATCAGCATATAGGCGGTACCCACAAGGGTGGTGCCAAATTTGTACATCATGGGCAGCGGCTTATCTATAATGCCTAGGCCAAGCAAGATATTGTTTACTATCCCAGCATTGCCAAGGAGGATCATCCAGCCGTAAGTCCTCAGCAGGCTGGAAATCCAAAACGGAAGCATAATCAAACCGATGGACAGTGCACGCTTCTTGGGCTCTAAATTCGCGGTAATATACGCTACTGGGTAACCCACCACGATCGTAACTAGGCCTGTCAAAAAAGCCAAAAGCAGTGAGTTGCGGAAGACTCTCAAATAAATGGGATCGAGCACTCTTTGCCAGTTCTCAAGAGTAAACTGAAAAACGATTGTTCCCAAAGAGTCCCGGGACAAAAAGCTGAGGACAAACACAAAAACCAAAGGTATGCCCACTAAAAGGCCAAGCCAGACCAGAATCGGCACGGCTAAAAGGTTCCGTTTCAGCGTCTGCATCCTAGACCTCCCCCTCTGCCCAGCCATCTTCGGGAGGAAGTAAAGTGGCCCCATGGTCTTCCCAGGTTACATAAACCTGATCGCCTGCCTCACAGTCACAGTCAATTTTTTGGTATTCCACAACAGTAATTGACTTATTGCCAACTTTGATCCGAATGCGGATCTGTGACCCTGCATAGTGAACTGATAAGACTTCGCCAACAAATGCATTGGCTGTCTGTTCACAGGAGACACGCATCTTATCCATATGAACTGCCAAGATGGCAGTCTGGCCTTCTTCTATGCGGTGCTGCCCGGAATTTCTGATTGTCACCACATGCTCGCCAAACTGAACCTGTGCATGGGTCTCAGAGGTTTCCACAACTTTGACCTGCAAAATATTGCGATCACCGATAAAGGTAGTGACAAAATAGTTGACGGGATTATTATAAATATCCCGTGGACTGCCTAGCTGCTGCACCACGCCCTGATCCATAACTACTATACGGTCAGACATATTCAGGGCTTCCTCCTGGTCATGGGTGACATAGACAAATGTAGTGCCTGTTTTTTTCTGCAGCTGAGATAATTCGGTCTGCATGTGCTTCCTCAGTTTTAGATCCAAAGCCCCTAAAGGTTCGTCTAAAAGCAAAATAGCAGGCTCATTGATTAGCGCCCTGGCAATGGCAATCCTTTGCCTTTGCCCGCCGGACAATTGATGGGGCATGCGTTTTTCATAGCCAAGCATCTGCACAAGTTCTAAAACATCTGCAACCTTGCCCTTGAGCTCCCCTTCGCCCATGGACTTTTTGACCCTAGGGCCGTAGGCAATATTATCATAGACATTGAGGTGAGGAAACAAGGCATAGTTTTGAAATACAGTGTTCACGTTGCGCTTGTTTGGTGCCATGCCCCTTATGGAGCTGCCGTTTAAGAGGATGTCTCCCGAATGGACGCTCTCCAAGCCGGCAATGCATCTCAAGAGGGTTGTCTTGCCGCATCCGGAAGGTCCCAGCAGCGTCAGAAATTCCCCCTGTCTTATGTCAAACGAGATGTCTTTCAACACATGAAAATCACCGAAAAACTTATTAATGTTGACTAGAGAAAGCAGTGGCTGTTTCACAAAGAGCCCCTTTCCAGCTTGCGCAACTATTGTGGTTGTAAAATTAGTATAGTTTAACAAATATTGTCTGTCAAAGTGTTCATTGAGCTGCCAGCGGCGACACCCTCTCATAAACTCCGCTTTTTCTTGCCAGAAGGCTAAACTCAACTAGATCTTTGCGGATCGTGCAAAAGTCATCATGAAAATCGGCAATGATGAGATTGACTTCCTTTTCGGTGTAAGTTCGCCCCTTGTCAAAGCTTTCAGCGATTTTTTCCAACACAATGCGCCTCTTCATCTTCTGGACAGGTAGACACTGAAGTTTACCAGCTTTGAAACAGGAGGCTATCACCTGTTCACGATATTCATCCTCCCTTTGGGCTGGAAGGTGATCCCCGAGACAACCTGCCTGAACTAGTTCGCCGAGGGTGAGCTGGAATACATCTTCGTTGAGGCTGTAGATGGTGTAATACTGTTCTTTTCGGGAAGACACTATCTTCGCTTCCATCAGCTTTTTCAAATGGAAACAGACAGTGGATTTGGACAAATCCAGCCTTTCAGCTAGCAGTTCAACGTACATTGCCTCGATCATCAGGCTGTTTACTATGCGCAATCTGGAGTTATCTGAAAGGCACTTGAAAATTTCTGTTGGATTCATGCACACACTTGATCAACGCCCATTTCACAAAGTAATTTTGCTAACGGCTTTATCCAGCCGCATTGATTATTCTATACTAGATTGCTCTTTATTTCAACATGCATATACTTATATTATCAAATCTAATTCGACATAGGCTGATGTAGATTTGTGCAGATGTGTCCTCGACGCGAAAAAGGTCAGGCCTTCGCCTGACCGCTTTCTCCAGTCTAGCTTTCCCTCAAAGCCTCTACAGGGGGAAGCTTTGAGGCCTGCAGGGCGGGGTAAAAGCCAAAGACTTGCCCCATCGCAACTGCCATGGCAAAAGATATCAAGGCTGCTGCAGGATGCAGCCCCCCTATATTGTTCAGTCTTGGATAGGTAATCTCCTGGACCAGCATATTAATGAGGCGATCAGCGGTAAAGTAGGCTGCAGCTAGACCGCAGGCCGCACCCAGTACCGAAAAGACCAGGGACTCGTTGAGAATCTGCCTGACAATGACTCCCTTTGATGCCCCTAAAGCCTTTCTTAAGCCGATTTCCCTTGTCCGTTCCACCACACTGACCAGCATGATGCTCAAAATGCCAATTGCGCTAATCAAGATGGAAATAAAGGCAAAAGCACCCAAAAAGAGGGTGATAGTACGAATCTGGTCCCGGAAGAAGCGGGTGGACTCTGCGAAGTATTCACCCCGAACTTCCATCTCACCTAAAGAACGATCAGCCAGCAGCACCTGGGCTTCTTCCACAGCTTCATACACCATATTTGGTTTAGCTCTAATAATGATCTCGTGGTACAAAGGTTCATGATCCATCTCTGCCATCCAGGCGGGCTGGGCGGCCCCTAGGGGGAAAATCAGATGAGCCTGGGAGATAAAAAACTCCAGAAGCGGCGATTGGAGTTTGTAGACCCCAATTACCCTAAACTCCGTACTAGCTTCTCCGTAGTTCCCCAGGTAAATAGACTTTCCCAGGGCAGACTGCTTTGGAAAAAGCTGCTCAGCAATGACCTCTGAAACCAGGACAACCTTGTTCTTCTGCTCCTGATCAGCTTCAGTAAAAAACTGCCCCTCTACAAGCTCCAAACCCATGGTCTGTGCATAACCTGAGGTTGCTTCCGCCGTGCTGAACACACTATAGCCCACACCGTCTACCACAATACTCCGTTCCCATTGGCTTTGAAAGATAAAGGCAGAATCAATATACTCACTTGCTTCAAGCCTGGCTAAATCGCTGAAACGCAAATTACTGGTGGAACTGACCATCATTCCTCCATCCTCGAACTCTTCGTACTGAGCAACGCTAATTTTCGCCAAAGTGCTGCCCAGAGTTTCGGTTAGTGTGTCCATTGTGCCGGTAGCTTGCAGATTCAGGGACAAAATGATTGCCACAATCCAAACTCCCAAACCCATCTGGAGGATGGTCAAAAAAGAGCGCAGCGGTCTTTTAGCCATAACCCTTGCCGTAAACTTAAAAGTTTCCAACTCCATCACTCCCTTTAGTCAGTACGCAAGGCGTCTACCGGATTGGTTCTAGATCCAAGGTAAGCTGGGTAAACTCCAAAGAGGAGGCTCACTATTAGTCCCAGGGCAAAGCCAAGAAATATGCGTGTTCCCAGCATACCTGTGTCGAAAAAGGCGCCAAGTGCCCTTTGCAACACATTAACCAACGCAAAGGACAGGAAAATACCGAAGATCGACCCGACAAGCCCGAGGGTGATCGCCTCCAGCATAAACTGTCTGAACACCATGTGCCGAGAACTGCCCAGGGCCATAGACAGGCCAATGGATTTTGTTCGTTTCAAAACCCTAGCAAGCATCAAGTTTAGAATATTGATCACCGCAATAACCAACCCTACAGAGGCTAGGACTCCAATCAGCAAAGCATAGCGCTGCATTTGCTTTTGCGACTCCCTGAACTCCAAGAGGGAGCTGCGCACCGCAATTAGATCCCCCCAGATTAAGCGGGCTTCACCCTCCACCGTCTCTGTTGCCGCGGCGATGTCAACACCTACATCAAGGCCAATAGAGACATTGGAAAACTGCGTCTGCCCACCTTCTCTGAAATAATCATAGGGCGAGCTTGTAACAGGGGCGTAAGCCATGCGCGGATCTCGATAAACGGTTAGTCCCCCTTCCGTGTCAGGTGGAGATTCAAGAACTCCAATTACAGTATAATCCAGGGTTTCCTCACCGCCGTGGACCGCCAAAGGAACTACCTGGCCTATGGGGTCATCTGAACCAAAGAGCTCTGCAGCTAAACTGTCCGGCAAGATAAGTACCCGGCTTTGGTTTTTCAGATCGTCAGCCACAAAGAAGTTGCCCCTTTGCAGCATTGCACCGCTGAAGGCAAAGTAACCCGGTGTGGTTCCCGTCACAAAAATGCGGTTTGCACCGTAAAATCTTGCAGCCATGGACATGTCATCAGAGTCTTCTTCCGGGAGGAGGGGTGTTTCTGCCAGCCAGAAGCTTTCTACATAGGCGTGCATATTTGCAGGCAAGTGCCTGTGCAGCTCTTCCACTTCCTCCAGATTTGCACTCCAGTCTCCGCTCTCGGTTTCGGAACCAAGCAGCACCAGCGGGGCGCCGTCGCGCCTGCTGGATTCGGCCTTCCCTATAATTTCCAAAGTTCTAAAGTGCAGAGCCTCTTCATTGCCGCGCAGCTGCTGGCCCACAGATAAGAGCATGGCCAGGACAGTGATGATTACACCTACCCCCAGAGTGATAGCTGTCACTACAAGCAAGGACTCCAGGAGCTGTTTTTTCGAATGTCGAACCGACCACTTAAACTGGTCCCATAGTGGCAACGCTATCCCCTCCTAGTTAATTACAGCAAAAACCAGGCTTCGCAAATCCCGACCGCACAAGTTCCAGAGGTCAAGGAGTCTTTGGGCGTAGTCCATTTTGCTGTGGGCATGATCGTCCGCTGCCCTTTGCAGAGCCAAGGCGGTTTCCTGGACCTGAAGTTCTGTTACCAGGCCTGCTTCATACTGCCTGTGGCGAAGCTTAAGGTCAGCTTGTGCCTCCGCAAGATGCTCAGACTTTAGCTGAACCATCGCACGAGCCGACCTGACCCCTTGCACCGCGGAGCGCAGTTGGGCCAGCAAAGCACTTTCCTGCATTTCCAGGTCATGTTCGGCCTGGGCTGCCGCCAATTCCAGTTCTTCCAGCACAATGTTCCTCGGGTAGAGAGTTTTGGTAGCTGTCAGACTCATTTTCCAGTTCACAGGTTGGGAACTGGCTGGATCAGGACCAGACTGGTTAAGATTCAAATCGCCGCTGGCCTTAAGATCCCAGCCTCTGGTTTTTCGCTCCAAATCTAACTCCTGCTGGGCCCGGGTCAGGCGGGCCTTTGCCTCCTGCAGCTGAGGGCTTGAGGCGAAGACTTCTTCTTTAAGCTCCTCTTCGGCCAGGTCCAACTCCAGAACATCGGTACTAATCTGCGGATCGTAAAGCGCACCTTCAGACTCACCCAGGAAAGCTCCGAGCTGAAGCTGCAGTTGCTGCAACTCTTTTTGTATGTCGGCTAATGTTTCTGCTTGCTTTCTTAGATCTTTCCTCAGATCCAAATCATCGTAATTGGGCGTCAGTCTTGCCGCCTCAAGGGAGGCCTCTAAATACTTAAGGTGTGCCTCTTCTTGTTTGCTAAGATCAAGTTTTTTCTTCAGCTGCACAAGCTGGCCCACCGTCTGGAGAACTAAGGTGTTGACCTGGGCCTGTCTTTGCTGCTGGGCAAGGCGCTCACTGGTTTCGGTTTCAGGCAGGGCGAAAAAATTATAGTTCAACGTAAGGCTGCCAGTTGGCTTAACGTCCAGTCTTTTTTCATCAAATCCAACTCGAATGGTGCCGTCAAGTTCAAAGTACTGGCCTAAAGGCACATTTAGGCTAATGCTTCCCTCCGGCCCTGCAAACTTGCCGTTTCTAACGCCTGCCGGTTCTGTCCTTGCTGTTATCTTAGGGTGCTTTTCTAAAGCTTCTCTTTTTTCGAGAAGCTCCTGTTCCCATAAAAACAGGGCGTGGCTGGTATTTTGCTCAAAGACCAGATCCAAGGCTTCTGCTAGAGTAATCGGTTTTAGCTCCGCTGCTCGGCTCAGTTTTGGGCACCCGGAGCAGATGACGATAAGCAGCCCTACGGTGAGTGCCTTAAGGACTCTATTTTTCATGGTTCTCACCTGATTCTTCATACTTGCCGATCGTCTGCAAAAGCTTAATCCGAGCCTGGGTATAGTTAGATAAAGCTACATGGTATTGTTCTTCCAGGCTGGCAAGCTTTTCTTGCTGGGCCACAATTTGGGCATTGCTTAACACACCGGCAGCATACTTGCTTTCTTCAGCCAGCAGAGCCTGCCTCTCCAACTTAATGTTACGTTCGTCCATTTCCAGATTATGCACCTGATCCTGCAGGGCGTAGTATTCTCCCCGAATTCTGAAATAGAGGGACTGTTCCGCTTGCTGAAGGTTAATCTTGGCTTTTTCCTCCTGAACTAAAGCCTGTTCCAGCTCCACCCTGGGTGTAAAGGGGCTTTGGGCAATTAGCACTGCTTCCCGGGCTTTTTGCAGGCTCTCCCTGGCTGCCAGGACCTCTGAATCAAGTTCCAGGGCCAGTTCGTAACAGGTTTCCAGGCTATAGGTAAAGGGAACAAAATCAAGCAGAAGCCGTTCCGTCAAAGCTACCTCCTGATCATGGGGCAGCCCTAAAATACTGTTAAACTGCATGCGCTCGGTTTCCAAGTCAATGATTGCTTTCTGATAGCGATGTTCAGCGTCATACAGGCTGTTTTGGGCCCGTTCAATATCCAGGGTAGATAAAAGACCGGCCTTATATTTGTTCTCATCTATGCCCAGCTGGTTTTCGGCCCGTTCTTTGGCTTCCCTGGCGTTTTCTACCATGGCTTCCTTTTCTAAAAATTGCTGGTAGCGGGTGCGGATTTGATCTTGGAGTTCTCTGCGCTTTTCTGCGTAGATTTCTTGGGCCTTGTCCCACTCCTGCTCTGCTTCGATCAGCATTTCTTCATCACCGACAATCTGGGCCCTTTCCAGTTTAGCCTGGGCCTGCTGCCAATCTAAGGTGGCAATTTGGAAGTTGAGATTGCTTTCATAGGCCAGATCTACTGCATCCTTAACGGTAAGTTCCAGAACCTGTGCACCGGCCAGTGCGGAAAAGCACGTTATAAACAAGCAGGCCAGGGCGGCCAGGAACATAGGCTGCACGCTTCTTGGCACATTGGCTTTTACCTTAAGCATCTTTTTCCATTCCCTTCGTTGCTCGATCTTCTACAATGGTTCCATCCCGCAGTGCAACCAAGCGTTTTCCGTAGGTGCTTATGTGTGAGTCATGGGTAACAATCACGATGGTGGTTCCCTGCTCATTCAGCCTTTGCAGAATGCCCATGATTTCTGCTCCTTGATCAGTGGCCAGATTGCCGGTGGGTTCATCTGCTAAAATGAGTGTAGGATTGTTGGCCAATGCTCTGGCAATAGCCACCCTTTGCTGTTCACCGCCGGAGAGTTGGGTGGGAAGGTGACGAAGGCGATGCTCCATCCCTACACTGGCCAAAAGGCTCTCAGCCTTCACTAATCTTTCCCGCTTCGGCTTGCCTGCGTACATCAGGGGAACCATCACATTTTCCAGCGCGCTTAGTTCTGGAAAGAGGTTGTAGCTCTGAAAAATGAAACCGAAGTGGCGATTGCGAATCTGGGCAAGTTCTCGGTCTTTAAGGCGGGTGATATCCACATCTTCCAAAAAGTAAGTACCGGAGCTGGGCTGATCGAGTACTCCCAAGACATTCAACAAGGTGGACTTGCCTGATCCAGAAGGACCCATAATCGATAAAAACTCGCCCCTCTGAATAGTAAGGTTGATCCGATCCAGGGCTCGAATTTCCACATCTCCCATGTAATATTCCTTGCTGATTCCCTCTAACCTAATCACAACTCATGTCCCCCCTCGGGCAGAATTTGGATCTCATCTAGATGGCGGAAAGCGTCATAGGAACTGATAATGACCTGTTCTCCCAGCTCCAGGCCACGCACAATCTGCACTGCATTGCCCTGCAGAAGGCCAAACTGCACATCGCGCTTGCGGGCCCTATCACCATCGATTACATATACGAAAAGCTGCTGGCCGCTGGTCAGGTAAGCCCCGCGGGGAAGAAACAGGCTGTCTTCATGCAGCTGCAGATGAATATTAGCCGTCACTTGACTGTTAGGCCTCAGGTGCGACACCTCGCCCAAAAAATCTACTCTGACCAGCACTGTTGAGCCGTCTGTACCCTGCTTCGCCTGGGGCGCAATATAGGAGACCTCACCTTTATACGTGGTTTGTCCGAGAGTGATATCGACCTCGGTTCCAATGCCAAAGCGTTCTGTCTGACCGGGAGAAACCTGGAGTTCTACCACCTGGCTGCTTAAATCAGCCAGTTCTCCAAGTTCTTGGTGGGCGGTGACAATACGATTAGCAGGGATTTTCAAGGAGAGAATTCTTCCTGTATAGCCTGCTGTTATCACAAAGTTATCAATCTTTTCCTGGGCCTTGGCCAGCTTTTCTTCTGCCATAGCAATTGTCTTGCCCAGGGCCGCTTGATCCGCCTCGTGCTTGCGGGTCAAAAGTTCAAGTTCCCGTTCACTTTGGACAATTCTGCGCTTGGCTGCTTCTACATTCTGCTCTGCCTTCTCAAGGTCAACTCGGGGAATGGAACCATAGCCAAAGAGTATCTCTTGAAGTTCTAGATCGCTTTCTGCTTGGCGCAGCTGTTCCTTGGCATCGAGAACTTTGACACGTTCTGCTTCCATCTCCAACTCTTGATCAATCCCTAACTGGGCAAGTTTTGTCCTGGCCTCTGCCAGTTCAGTTTCGGCAGCATTGCGCTCTGCAACTGCTTCAGCACTGTAGAGGCGCATTAGGGGCTGGCCTTCCACTACATCCTGGCCCTCCTGGATCAAAATCTCCTCAATTGTACCGGCAATTTTTGGTTCGAGCACTACAATTTGTTTAGGAATAATCGTGCCCCGTACCTGGAGGGTTTCTAGAAAATCCTGTGTCCCCACTGAGGCATAAGTATAAAAATTTAGGATGAAGTTGTCCTGTTTAGGCATAAAAAAGTAATAGGCGCCGTAGGCAATGAGGCCAATGGTAATAATGGTGAAGATAATTAGACTGAGCTGTTTGTTAGCACTCGATTGCTTATGCTTTTTCTGCTGCTTGCGAAGCCGTTCTGGTACGATAGGTTCGTTCATGTCTTGACCTCCCTGGTTCACGTCATCTAGCAAGCCTTTCCTTCCCAAGTGTTTTCTCTAAAGGATGGACCTTTCCTGTTGTGAATTGTTGGATAGGAAGATATTGCCTTTTATTACCATTCAACGGCATGGGGTTCTTTCCTGCATAATCCGGGATTCTCTAGCGCCTAAAGTGTAGATTGCCTCTAAACCCTTGTTCCAACAGGACCCAGATAGGATCGGCGAAGCCCACTTCCCCAATTTCTCCAGCCCAATTGTTCCTCAAGGGCATCCAACGCGAAAAAGAGACAGAACACAGGGTCCTGTCTCTCCATTTCGTTAATTTTAGGCTAGAATCTCTTCGATTTTCTCAAATGTCTCTGGACTTAACTCAACATCGACTGCCTTGACGTTTGCTTCAATCTGATCCGGACGAGACGCACCAACTAAGGCACTTGCCACATTAGGCTGGCGCAGAATCCAGGCCAAAGCCATTTCCACAAAGGTTATGCCCAGTTCTCCTGCTAAATCTTCCAGAGCATCCACTTTGGCCATTACGCCGGATGCGATTAGCTCTTTAATCCATGCATTGATCTCGGGATTGGAGGCCCTTGTTCCTGCAGGGATCTGACCGCCCCGGTACTTGCCCGTCAAGAGCCCTTGGGCTAGTGGTGAGAAAACAATCTGGCCAATCCCGTATTTTTCGCTAACGGGAATGATCTCCGGCTCAATGTAGCGGTTCAGCATATTGTACACCGGCTGGTTCACCACAATACGATCGAGCAGATAGCGATCGGCTACAGCAACTGCTTCTTCGATCTGGGCTGCAGTCCACTCGCTTACTCCCGCATAGAGCACCTTGCCTTGGCGAATCAGATCGTCAATCGTGCGCAGAGTCTCTTCCACTGGAGCTTCCGGATCATAGCGATGGCAGTAGAAGATATCGACATAATCCAGTTCCATCCGCTTTAAGCTGGCATGGAGCTGCTCAAAGACATGTTTGCGAGACAGGCCCCGATCATTTGGTCCGTCCCCCATGGGCCAGAAGGCCTTGGTGGTAATTACATAGGACTCCCTTGGAAATACGCTCAGCGCTTTGGCCATTACCTTTTCGCCCTGGCCCTGCTCATAAACATTGGCAGAATCAAATGAGTTGATTCCCAGTTCATAGGCCCGACGAATGGTCTTGATGGCGATATCATCTTCCACAGACTTTCCATAGGTCAGCCAGCTGCCTAATGAGATCTCGCTGACTTTCAGGCCTGAGTTACCTAATCTACGATACTTCACGTTCTCATCTCCTTTTCTCTCAACTTTCTGCAAAAGCCGCCGACAACATTAATTTGATCCTGTTGAGCTGATTAACTTCACTTGCCCCAGGGTCATAGTCTATTGGGATAATATTACTATGTGGGTAAACTTTTTTCAAGCCCCGCAACATTCCCTTGCCCACCACATGGTTTGGCAAACAGGCAAAGGGTTGCATACAGACAATATTGTTCACGCCGCTTTCAATTAACTCCACCATTTCACCAGTGAGGAACCAGCCTTCCCCGGTCTGATGACCCAAAGAAATTACTTTAGAAGCATTTTTGGCCACTTCTTGAATCAGTTTCGGCGGGCTGAACCTCTTGCTCGCTGCCAGTGCTTTTCTATAGGTTCCACGGTAAAATTCCATAATCTCGATCAGGGCATTACAGGCCGCCTTTTCAATTCTGCTGCCCGCTAAATACCTGTACTTGAAATCAAAGCCCAGGAGGGAGTACAGAAAGAAGTCCACAAGTTCAGGCACAACCGCTTCGGCACCTTCCGCTTCGACCAAGCCCACCACGTCGTTGTTGGCAGTAGGGTGATACTTGACCAGAATTTCACCAACTAAGCCTACCTTAGGCTTGGTCGCTTCTACGGTCTCCAAGGCATCAAACTCTGCTACTATGCCTAGGATGTTGTCCCTAAACTTCCTAGGCGAATAAGAGGACATAGACTCCTCGCAAATTTTCGCCCATTTCTCATAAAGTGCATTGGCAGAACCGGAAATTCTTTCATAGGGCCTCACCCGATAGAGGCATTTCATGAGCAGATCCCCATAGACTAGGGCAACCATGGCCCTGTGCAGCAGGGGAATAGTTATTTTGAACCCAGGATTCTTTTCAAAACCTTGAATGCTTAAAGAAAGAACCGGCACTTGGGGGTAACCTGCATCCTTCAGCGCTTTGCGCAAAAAGCCGATGTAGTTTGTAGCCCGGCAGCCTCCGCCCGTTTGGCTGATAACCACGGAGGTGTTGTCTGGATCATACTCGCCAGAGTTCAATACTTTCAGCAGCTGCCCGACAACAATGATTGCAGGGTAGCAGGCATCGTTATTCACATACTTGAGGCCTACTTCCACCGCATCTTTATCCATGGCGGGACAAATCACAACATTATACCCTGACAAAGCCATCGCCTTCTCCAGGAACCGGAAATGGATGGGGGCCATTTGCGGTACGATGATCGTATGCTCCTTCTTCATTTCCTTGGTGAAAATTTTTCTTCTGTAGCCTGGCTGCGGGTCCTTCGGCTGATGTCCTTGCTTATCACGTTCGGCCATGGCCGCCTGCAAGGAACGAATTCTAATTCTGGCCGACCCTAAATTGTTCACTTCATCAATCTTCAAACAAGTATACATCTTAGAACGGGCGGAGAGAATTTCTTCCACCTGATCGGTGGTCACCGCATCAAGTCCGCAGCCAAAGGAGTTTAGCTGCACCAATTCAAGGTTCTTTTCTCCGGCGACAAAACTTGCAGCAGCATAGAGACGGGAGTGATATGCCCACTGATCCACAACGCGCAAAGGCCTAGCCACTTCGCCTAAGTGGGCTACGGAATCTTCAGTTAAGACCGCCATGCCCAAATCATTGATCATTTCAGGAATGCCGTGGTTGATCTCTGGGTCAAGATGATAAGGCCTCCCCGCCAGGACAATTCCTTTCAGGCTTTGTTCAGCGAGATAAGCAAGGGTTTCCTCTCCCTTATTTCCCATATCTGCCTTGTACTTCTTCAATTCAGCCCAGGCCTTATCCACAGCACTTGTTACTTCCTCAGCCCCGACACCCAGCTGCGCCAGTTCTTCAGTCAAACGTTCTGTCAGCCTTGCTTTGTGATCAAAGGGCAGGAAGGGGTACATAAACTTGATGCCTGCCTCATGCACCTGGATCACATTGTTTTTGATAACTTCCGGGTACGAAATCACAATGGGGCAGTTGAAGTGATTATCTGCCTCTTTTTGTTCTCGTTGATCATGGGTCAGGCAGGGGTAGAAAATCAGATCCACACCTTTTTCCACTAAATCAACTACATGGCCGTGGGCAATTTTTCCTGGATAACAAACGGATTCTGACGGTATGGTCTCCATTCCTTTTTCATAAATCTCTTTAGTTGAACGGGCTGAGAGTACCACAGAAAAGCCCAGTTCGGTAAAGAGAGTGAACCAGAACGGATAATTTTCATACATGTTTAAAACCCTAGGGATACCGATCCGTCCCCTTTTGGCCTCTTCTGGATCCAGGGGTTTATAGGCGAAAAGTCTTTTGTAGGAATAGTCAAAGAGGTTGGGTAAATCTTGCTTGGTCTTCTTGACCCCCGCGCCTTTGCTGCAGCGATTGCCTGATATATGCCTCTGTCCTTGGCCAAAGTGGTTAATGGTCAACAAACAGTGATTGGAGCAGCCCTTGCATCTAGTGAGCTTGGTTTCGACAGACAGATTCTCCAAGGCATCCCGTTCAAGCAAGGTAGACGCATAGCCTTCTACATGGCGTTCCCGGGCTATCAGTGCCGCCCCGAATGCACCCATGATACCGGAAATATCCGGCCGGACAACTTTCACATCTGCTAAAAGTTCAAAGGCCCTTAAAACAGCATCGTTATGGAATGTTCCTCCCTGTACAACTACCTTCTCGCCCAATTCTTCCTTGCTTCTCAATTTAATTACTTTGTAAAGTGCGTTCTTAACTACAGAGTAAGCCAGTCCGGCAGAAATCTCACCGACAGTGGCACCTTCCTTTTGTGCCTGCTTAACCCTGGAGTTCATAAATACAGTGCAGCGAGAACCTAAGTCAACTGGGTTTGGGGCAAGCAAAGCTGCTTCAGTAAACTCCTGAATACTTAAATTAAGGGAAAAGGCAAAGGTTTCCAGAAAAGATCCGCAGCCTGAAGAACAGGCCTCATTTAAAAGAATATTGTCAATGGCCCCATCCTTGATATGCAGGCACTTCATGTCCTGACCGCCTATATCCAAGATAAAGTCTACACCGGGCCGGAAAAACTCGGCCGCCTTGTAGTGGGCTACTGTTTCTATTTCGCCAATATCCACTTTCAGTGCGGCTTTTATCAAGCCTTCACCATATCCTGTAACCACTGAATTGGCGATCTTGGCACCCTTAGGCAAGGCCTTATACATTTCCAGCACTGCTCCTCGCACAGACTCCAAGGGTTTTCCTTCATTGCTGCCGTAGTAGCTGTGCAAAATTGCCCCGTCTTCATCTATAAGGGCTGCTTTTGTTGTGGTTGAACCCACATCGAGACCTAAGAAGCACTTACCTTCATAACCTTCTAGATCCCTCCTGGCAACAGAATGCTTATTATGCCTGGCGCGAAAATCATCTAACTCCTGCTCATTGTAAAACAGAGGACGGAGCCTGATTGTCGGCTCAATAGATACATCCTGCAGCCCATTAATTCTGTCCATAAGCTCAGAAAAAGCAATTGATTCGCTGTCCCTGGCACTTAATGCTGCTCCGATGGCAATATATAGCTGCGGGTTTTCTGGAAAGATCACCTGATGATCCTTTAGTTCCAAAGTTTCAATAAACCGTTGCCTAAGCTCAGACAGGAAGTAAAGCGGTCCGCCCAAAAACGCCACATTCCCTTTAATCGTTCTGCCGCAGGCTAAACCGCTGACTGTTTGCACCACTACAGATTGGAAAATAGAAGCTGCCACATCTTCTCTGGCTGCCCCGTCATTTAATAGGGGTTGAATATCTGACTTGGCAAAGACACCGCAGCGGGCGGCTATGGGGTAAATTGTGGTATAACCCTTGGCAAGCTCATTTAGGCCAGCAGCATCTGTCCTTAAAAGAACCGCCATCTGATCTATAAAAGAGCCTGTCCCGCCGGCACAGATGCCATTCATCCTTTGCTCGATGCCGTCCTGGAAAAACGTGATTTTGGCATCTTCTCCCCCTAGTTCAATGACAACATCGGTTTCGGGAAAGAAAGTCTGAATCGCCTTGGTCCCCGCGATCACTTCCTGCACAAAATCCACTTGCAGCAGTTCTGCTGCGGCAATGCCGCCGGAACCTGTGATGTTTAAAGTTATCGGATGATCGCCAAGCTTTTCATAGGCTTGTGTTATCAGGCTCACAACAGATTCTTTGATATCAGAGTAGTGCCTTTCATATTTAGAGAAAATCACTTCCAGCTGCTCATTTAAAATCACAATTTTTGCTGTTGTTGAGCCAACATCAATTCCCATGTGTACGAGCGTATTCAAAAAAAGATCCTCCATTTCCTAAAGATCACTATTACTATATATTAGCTATCTCAACATAATTCCCTTGTTACCTCATAATAAACCCTGCGTAGCTGGTTTAGGCAAGCTTGCCCCTTACCCCCGGGCCGTACCTAGAACTGACAGGAAGACAAGTACACGGGATAATAGACGCCTCGTTTTTCCTCCTTTGGCACTGCGGCACAAACAGTCATTGTTCTTTCATTATGCCTAAGGGACGATTTCCCTGCCAAATCTCTGCAATCGGGCACAAGAAAAGGAGCCGATGCAGTAAGAAACCGCATCAGCCCCTTGGCATTGCACACTACTTCGCATAGGCTGTAATCGCATCCCGCAAAAACTGTGCAGCGCCCTTTTTGTGCTGGTCATAGTAGGCGGTAAAACGCTCATCGGCCACATACATCTCGGCCAGGCCTGCATGGGCTGCCTTTGAATAGTTGGGCCAAGTAAAACTGAGCCATTTGCGGTGCAGCTCTGCAATTCTTTGCCCTTCCGGACCCTCAGGCCGTTCTTTGCCCACGGCTTTAACAAGCGATGCGATGATCTCCTCGGCAAGCTTTTGCATTTCGGCGTACTTGTCTTCCGTTAAGCCCATCAGCTTGGCATTGGAAGCGTCAACTGCGTCGTCTCCGTATTTTTCCCGGACTTCTTGGCCGTACTTCTCTTCATTTTCTTTAATCAATTTCTCCTTGAAACCGATAAACTTCTCTTGATCGCTCATTGGTTTTCCCCCTTCGAGTGCAGATAGGGTCTGTTCTACATTCTGCAGCAACAGATCCAGCTGCCTTCTTTTTGCTAGAAGATGCCTATGGTGTTCACGCAGAGCGTCTTGTTCATTGAAATCAGGCGAATCCAAGAGCTCCTTGATGGTGCTCAAGTCGACGCCTAACTCCCGGTAGAACAAGATCTGCTGCAGGCGATCCACTTCTTTTGGTCCATAGATACGGTAACCGGACTCATTAACCATATGTGGTTTCAGCAAACCGATTTGATCGTAATAACGCAGGGTGCGGCCGCTCACCCCGGCCAGATCGCCTAACTGCTTGACTGTGTATTCCATAAGATCACCTTCCGCTACTAAGGATAAGCCCTTACGTTACGTCAATGTCAAGGGGGAAAAAGGGGCGCTAGGCGCCCCTAAAATCTACTCTACCCTACTGCTCACTCTTTTCCGCTTCCATCCTTGCCTTAAAGCGCTTCAGGTGATCGTGATCTGTGCTCATAATCCCCCGGACCAACTCTTGGCTGGCCGAATCGAGTTCATCAATGCGATCCTCGTAGGCGTGCACACCTTTATCCTCCCCGTCATAGACCTGCTTAAGCAAATAGGCAGGGCCTCTAAGGGCGTTGATCTTGGATGAGATGTCAACCATCGCACCAGCCATGCTCGCTGTATCTATGGGGGTTCCACCTAATTCTCGAATGCGATTGGCCAACAGCCTGGCATGTTCTTCATGATCCTTAGCAAATTCGTCCAGCATAGCCATGACCTGCTCATCTCCTTGCATGTCATCTGTCTCTTTGTAGATGTTCATGGCCATGAGTTCACCTTTCAGCAGCTCGTTTAAGGTATCGATGTAATGTTGATTATTAGGCACTAACAATCTCCCCGCTTGTTTTTGTTAGTGTAACTCAGAACCTGCTGCATCATTCGCCATAGACACTGGCCACATAGCTTTTTAAGTTCTCCAAACCAATGGGAATAGCCTTCAAGGGATCTTCCAGCCCTTCGAATTCTATAGACAGCACGCCTGAGTAGTTGGCATTTTTCATAATCTTAAGGATCTGGACAATGGGTACTTCGCCATGACCTACAATAGCGCCCCTTAAGTAGTTGCCGGCCCGCGTTGGGAACCAGCCCTGGCCGGGACTGGGTTCATTTCCGGATTTAACATGAAAGTCTTTGGCGTGAACGTGGAAGGTATAGGGCATCAAACGGCCTGCGGCCTGGGCGGGATCTTCGTCCACAACCAGGAAGTTGCCCATATCCAAGAGCACACCAAAGTTAGGATGATCCACACCATTAATAAGCTTTTCCATACGTTCGCTGTCCTGGCAGAAATAACCGTGATTTTCCACCATGGTTTTAATGCCAAGTTCTGCACCGAATTCAGTAATAGCCCTGCAGCCTTCGATTAAAATAGGCAAGGCCTCATCAAAGCCCCGGGCTCCTTGTTTGTCAGCCGGCCAACCCCAGGTAGAGTCATGGCGCATGCCTGGAGCACCAAGAATCTGCGCCACTCGCACTTCGTCTTTGACCCGTTCAATTTCGGCCGCTAGGTTTCCATCTGAACCATTGATGAAATCAGCCCAGATAGTGTAGTTGGCCACTTTAATTCCCGCTTCATCACAGGCCTTTCTCACTTTAGGTGCAAAGGAAAGGGCTGTTTCACCCTCTGGAAGATTGGGGAAACCAGCGAACTCAATAACATCAAAGCCCATTTCTTTGGCCTTAGTAATGATTTCAAAAATATTAAGGGGACTTTGGCTAAAGCTGTACGAACTCACTCCAATTTGCATACGCTCACTCCGTTCTTCTAATATCTCTTTCATAATATCATGTCATAAGATAAATCCTATCTTCCTAGACCAAGAGCGGCAGTCATTTGCAACTAGGCGGCCTTAATTGTTTCTGCACCACATACCCAAGTTCATTCTCAAAAGACACCTGGAACCCTTTTTTCTTATACATCTCCAAGTGGCCGCCGAAATCCGACGATTGATAATAAGCCCCTTTATGCGGGTAGGCTTCCACAATGTCAAAGCCATCTTGGGCCGCGTCATTACAGACGCGTTCCAAAAGCTGCGTGGCAATGCCTTTTCGTTTCCACTCCGGCGCAATCACAAAACAGAATATGGACTTCACCTTGATATCCTCGTTAGGATCTTCTAGAGGTACATACCCCATAAACCTTCGCCAGCTGGCACATTTTAAGCAATCTGATTTCGTATTAGCATTACACCAGCCAATAACTTGATCGCTATGGTAGGCAAGATAACCTTGGATGCAGCCTTCTTTAACATATTGCCAGGCGTATTCCCTCCGTTTTTCCGCTGTCGAAAAATCCTTGCCCTCACAATCATCGCTGCACCAGCAGACGCAGTAGCACTTATGTTTATCCACATTGTCATCATGGGGCGTAGTGTCAAAAAAGTGCACATACTCCTCGGCAAGAACAGGAACCAGCCTGCGGATTGAAACAGTCATATGCGTCACCCAATCCCATATTGAAAGGTTTCTGTGTGCGAAACGAGCATTCCTTGAAAACGGGAACAAAACCCGGAATAGCGTTAAAAAGGGTTTTATGCGATGGCCTTTACCGCTGCAAATCAATATTGTACTTCGTTATTTCTTCCGGGCTCAATCTTGCTATCACCCTGGAGACATGCAGATCATCCTTGAGATCGCCTATCTGAACCCACTCTGCCTGCTTTAATACCTGATCATTCACATCAAACTCCGGATCATGCCCCAGTTTGATGCTTTGGCCTTCGTTTTTCAGTTCAGCAAGGTAGCAATATTCAGTTCCAGCTGCATATTTTCGCTCAAACAAGAATCTAACGATCTTGATAGCCAAATTGGTTTCTTCCATTGCCTCACGAACCGCAGCTTCTTCACGGCTTTCTCCCTTTTCAACCCCTCCCCCGGGAAGAGTCCAAAACGATCGACCTTTATCGTCTACTCTAACCATAGCAATTTTCCCGTGGCAAAGAATAGCAGCAAACGCCCTGTCTCTATCCATCATTGAGATCACCTGCAATTATTATAAGTCAAAGCGACCCTTGATCATTTTCGCTGCTTTCAGGGGCGAAAGATTTGAGTTGTCGATCTTAATATAGTTTTCGAAGGGTATCTCCCCAGCATAACTCTCACAGCGGTACCGCTTGTCATCTTCGATGAGCCTTTGGTTAGAGGCCTCTATATCCCGCTTGGACGCCTTGTTCCTTAGCCGATTCTCTGTTGCATTGCGCTGCAGCCGGATCTCTTGGGGTGCAACAAGTTCTGCATAATAGATATCCGCCCCATGCCTCTTGAACAAACTCGACACTTGCTCAACATAATCCCAGTCAGACTGGTGGTCAAAGGCCCACATATATGTAAATATCAGCCCATAGTTGTCTGACTTAGCAAACTCCTCGAAAATGACTTCCCGCATCCTGGCCACTGCCCCCTGATGATAATGACCAAATATTTCCAGCACTGGCTCAATGGTCATGTGATTGTGAAAGAGGCGCAGGCCGGTTATGTTCATTAATTCTTGTCCAACTGTCATTTTCCCTACAGCAGTGTTTCCAATTAAAAAGACAAGTTTCAGAAGTACCCACCCCTTAGTTGTTAGCGCCGCTGATCCTTACTGCGCTCAGTTCTATAGATAAAGAACCAATAGGAAAACGCAAATGCAAGCGAATATACCCCTAAGTCCACCACGAACTCGCCCAGCTTAAATTCGGAAAAAGAGAACAAGGGAAAACCAAAAACGGCCCTGGCCAAACGGTGCAATGCCCATGTCAGCACGGCGACCTGCAAAAATTTATACCATCTTTTCACAGCTTGGACTCCTTTCCATGCCCTAACTTGTCTTTACTTACCAACCTATTTATACTTGACTTTTGTGGAGTTGTTTTCAAAAGCAATCTGATGTTAAAGCCCGATTTGCCATAGCTTAACCGGTACCAAAAATAGTTGATGTACTCGATTATGCCAAACAAAAAAGCCGCAACAGCCCATAAGAAATCCCAGCGGCCTGTAGACATGGTCGGGATTGCAATGAATGGCTATGGGCATTAATAAAGCTGTGCTCAAAAACCGTAATACTTTCCAGAATCGAATGCCTTTGCGTCCAGGGAGCTTTCGTTTAACGAGCAAGACATACCTATAAGCCCAATAGATGCTCCCTTGGAACAGGAGAAACATGAGGTAGAGAAATGCTGGGAAGCTGGAGCTATTGGATCCAAATCCTAAAGAATGGAATAGCAGTCCAAAGACACATAGCGCAGCAAATTCACCTGCTGCCAGGTTAAAGAAATGCCTTTTCAGTTTTCTCACAGTACCACCCGTCCAAGGCTCTCCATTGGGCTTCATCCTTCAATCCCCCACTATGAACTCCGCAAGATCAAGCTCATAGATTTTCTTAAACCCCATCTCCCTGTCCCTATGCAAAAATGCCCACATAAGCTTCTTCAAAATTCCCTTGCCGCGGTACTCTGGCACACCAATAACGATGGGAAGGTTGGTTCTTTCAACGTGATATCGCCCTGCGTCCTTAGCTATGAGCCCCTTTTCTGAACATGGCCTGCAGATTCCCTAGCCAGCTTGGCTTGGTCTTGCTTTTCGGCACCGAGTGCTTTTTTATCTGATGTTCCAAGAGATAGTTAAAATAAGGGCTGTTTTTTTCGGGGAAGTTTTGAGGATCCCGGATCATTTGGAAAAAGCGCTCCCGGTTATCTAAGCGCCTAGGCAACAGGCCCCGCTCCCGAAAGAGCGCGGTTGCCACCTCATAGCCCCTGGCAATCATTTGAGGAATATACTCCACCTCAAAGGTGCCGATATCATAGATTAAAGGATTAATTGTCATAATTCTACTGCATGTTAACGCCCGATCCTGCAAGCGATCCCTGTATTGGGCCCACATCATAATATCCAGGGACTGGCTGAAAATCTCCAGGGGACCTTCCTCTAAAACCTTATCCCTGCGCATGCCGGCGTAACCAAGATTAACACCGATGATCCTGGTGGCCTTGCCGAGCCTGACTGCAATATTAAGGGGATAACCATCCCTTAAGGCGCCGTCTACATAACAGTCAGGACTTTTGTCATCTGAAAACTCTGCAGGAACAAATACTCCAGGAATGCTAATGCTGGCCCGGACCGCCTGGGCTATGGTGAGATCATCCCGCACAGGATAGTCCGCGTATTTTCCCTCCCGATCCGGCCTAAGCCCCAGTGCCTTGTAATCACAGAAAACAGTCTGCTGACCGCTGTTCAGATTCACCGCCGGAATTAGGAGCTGGCACTTTGTTAACTCGGAAAAACGCTGCACCGGCAAACTTTGGGCAATGATTTTTTCTATGGCTGCACCCCTCACAACCCCGGTAAAACGTTTGAGATCCAGGGTAAGCAGGGATAAGATTGCACCTGGCCAGTTAAAATCTACAATTTGCCCTTTCGCCCCGCTATACTCCAAGAAAAGCTCTCCAAGCTGCCTGGCATTTAGACCGGTGGCGTAAAGTGCCGCCACAATAGAACCTCCCGATGTTCCCACCACCACATCTGGTTCCAGAGCAAATTCCTCCAGAGCCTGCAATACACCGACATGGGCGGCAGCCCGCACGCTGCCCCCAGAAAGAACAAAACCAAGCTTGTTTTTCACATGAATACCTCCTCAAAATCTATATATAATACACAGATTTGAGAAGCTTGTTCATGCAAGTGGATCAAAGATAAGTAAGCTTCAATTCATAGTATTCTGTTAATTGTCACTGAAAAAAACTATTGTGCGATAGCCAAAATCTACAGCCAACTAAAAGGCTAGCGTTTTAAAAACCTCTGGTCTAAAGATCAAATTCACTTGTGTCAGCGGCCAGTACCGCCAAACGGCGCGGCCGACGATCAGGTTCCGAGGCAGAAAACCAACCCGGTTAAAGCGGCTGTCTTCACTGTTATTGCGATTATCACCTAAAACAAAGTAAGTACCTTCTGGGACAATTTGGGGCGAAAAGCCGATTCTTGCCGGTGCGAAGGTGTAATCTTCCTCAATGGGCTGGTCGTTAATATAGACAACGCCCTGAATGATAGCTACCTTATCACCGGGAAGACCGATTACCCGCTTGACAAATTGCTCACTTGTATCTGCAGGATTCTTGAAAACAATTATCTCACCGCGGGACGGTTCCACAAACCGATAGGAAATCTTATCAACCAGAAGCCTCTCGCCATGCTGTAAAGTTGGCAGCATAGAGTCTCCATTTACGGTATAGGCTCTGGCGATAAAAATCATGATAAATGCGGCGATGAGAACTGCTGAACCCACCGTCTCTATTAGTTCTCGAATCTGGCTTTTAGGTCTTCGGACTTCTGGTTTCAATCTGGCTGCCTCCCAAAAAGATCAACTGATAATTCTACAGAAAAGATCCCATAGAGATTTCCACACCCATTACAATAAATCCTGCCTCTATCCCCTGAGGCAGGATGGAAACAATAACCGACGTTTACAGTCTCCAGAAGCAAGAGTGGCAAACCTCTTTGTACAGCTTAATCGATTCTTTGAACAGTTTTTCATCCCTGGTGCGAAGTGCATCGTCAATTTGCCTCTTCAAAGTGATGGCCCAGAGAATTAGATCAATTTGTTCCCGGATGAAAGCGGCATAGCCTGCACCTACTGCTACTGGAGGAATAGCTTCGTTCGGCACTGCAATCTCTTCATACCAGTCCGGGATGTCATCCTTAAAGACAAGCTGCACATGGAGAATTCCAGGAAAATCTTGCAGAATATCCCAGGCCTGCAAGGGATCTTGAATAGGAATTTCCCGCGTCTTTTGCTTCTCCCTGTGCAAACCGCCATTGACCAAGGTTAGATGCTCGGATTCACTGCCCAGCTGCAGTTCGAATCCAACTTCATCTGTTCCAACTTGGGAAATCACCATCGTGTTGGGTAGGAAATCTCTAGTTGTAACAAAGACGAGCTTTTCAAGCAAGGGTGAATGTAGACAAATTTTTTCCAGGAGACATTTACTAAGTTCATGTTTAAGGGGGACCTCACAGAAACGACGCAGTGCATATTCTTTGTGTATGACCATCTTGCTCCTCCTTGCCAAAGAAGATCACTACACTATATGCAAATGCGGTTCAAGAATTCTACCCCTTTTCTTTTCCTAAACCTGGACAGTCAATCCGTCGTAGGCGAGAAAAACACCCTCAGGCAATGTTTTGCTCACTTCTTCATGCTCGAGCAAATGGGAAATGTGGGTAAAATATGTACGCTTCGCCTTGAGCTTTTCAGTTAGCTCCAGGGCCTGTTCTACGTTCATATGAGTGGGATGGGGCTCATATCTGATCACGCCTAAAATTAGAACCTCTAGATCCTGCAAAAGATCCAAAGAAGAAGGAGGCACATGGCTGCAATCAGTGATATAAGCTAGCTTGCCGATACGGTAGCCTAAAATCGGCAGAACACCATGGCAGACAGGAATAGGCTGAATGAGCAGATCCTGCACTTGGAAAGCATCTTCGACCACAATGGTTTCCACTTGAGGTTTGCCCCCGCCCTCCTGGGTTTTGCGGAATACATAGGAAAAAACATCCCTCAATTCATTGATTGTCGGCTTATTGCCGTATACCGGCACACTTCTGGCGGTGAGCTTACTGAAGACCCTTAGATCATCAAATCCAAAAACATGATCCGCATGGCAATGGGTGTAGAGTACACCGTCAACTCGCCTAATGCAGGCCTCGATAGCTTGCAGGCGAAACTCCGTTGCGGTATCGATCAAAAGGCTTGTCTTTCCCTGCTGCACCCAGAGTGAGCTGCGGGTGCGTTTGTTTTTTGGGTTTTCACTTTGGCATACATGACAATCACAGGTTATTACTGGGATTCCGTGGGATGTACCTGTTCCCAAAAACGTAATTTCCATAATACCATCCTTTCCGTCTTGACCAGAACCTTTGTTCTGTATTATAATTGTGGCGAACAAATGTTCTGAAGGGGTGCAATTTCTGATGATCGTCTACTGTGGCTTGCGCCACCTTTATATTCATCATTTTACAGCATCACCTGCTGCGAAATCAGGGCCCGATACTTTCTACATTTTAACACACAATAGGAAAATCTGGGATTTTTCCCCCGAACTAAAAGATCACGGTTTCACCAGTCAGGCAAAGTCTCAAGCTGTCTTACACCTCGCTAAACCAGTGCTCACCGTTCCCATTACCTTAAGTGACTTCGCGCCTTGCGCTGAAGATTGGTATGGGTTTTCCCTGCAATACACGGAAGAACTCGAGATTGAATATCCCCACGCCTGGTACTTACGCATTAAAAATCCTGCCATCTTCAGGCAGTATATCCTCGATTATAATCAGAGGCTCGAACAGGAAGGGAGAGAAGGCATCTGGGGCGCTGGTCAAAGTAAGCTGGTTGCCAAGCTGGCTGCCCACAATCGTAAGGAAAACGGCCGAATTGTTCCTCCAGGACAAACTAAAAACTTTCTCAGCCAAATCCCGCTTCACCGCTTGCCCCTGCCTGAACTGGAAACTTTGCAAAAACTAGGTATAAAAACCATTGGTGAGCTAGGGGAAATATCCTTAACGGAACTAAGCGTCCAGTTCGGAGCTAAGACAGCCTCTGTATTACACAAGCTTGGGCAAGGTGAAGATCTGATTCCCTTCCAATCCCGACAACCCCAAGAATATACCTGGACCTTAGATTGCACTACACTGGATGGATTTTTCAGACCCCTTACAGCCTACGAACTGAAGCCCTATCTTAAAAAGGGTGTAGAAGAACTTGCCTCTACCTTGAGAGACCAGCATAAAGCAGCTGGTCAAATTAAACTAGAGGCCAATTTAAAGCAGGGAACACGTTTTGAGAAGAAACACCTATTTAAAGAGGCTGCCGCAGATCCGAAAATCCTAGTCCGCACACTTGAAAAAATCTTGCCCGAAGAGCTTTTCCTCCAGGTGAGTGTTGCGGTGGACAAAATAGAAGCTTCGCCGTATGCGCAGTTAGCAATGTTTTGGGAGCCTGAGGCCCCAAAGTTGCTGGATGCAGAACTTGCCAACTATGCCCAGGTGGGCATAGAGCTTCCGCGGCGCGAACGACTCTTGATGCTCTGGGAGGAGTGTTTTTCATGAGCAAACTGATCAATCAACCGATCGAGCTGGAGTTTGCCGGGGACTTCCCCCTCTCTTTTTACTGTGGACAGAATTTTTCCATAAAATACATCTTAAAACATTGGCGTGAAGCCGGACAATGGTGGCTTAACGAGCCTGAACTCTATGTTTACGAAGTAAGCACTGATCGCTGCCTTTGCGAGCTGCATTTTTTTCCGGACTTAGGGAAGTGGGTTTTATACCGTTTAGCAGATTAAGGGGAGGTTACTTTTGTGTTTGTCCATTTACATGTCCATTCTCCCTATTCGTTCTTAGACGGAGCCTCCTCCCTGGAGGCTTTACTCAACCAGGCGGCCCAATGGAACATGCCTGCTGTCGCCTTAACAGATCACAGCAACGTAAGCGGCGCCGTTGAGTTTCAAAAAAAAGCCTTGGACTTAGGGATTAAGCCTATCCAAGGCGCAGAAATTACCACAGAAGACGGGACACATCTAACTTTATTAGCAGAAAACAAAGCGGGCTACCAAGCTTTATGCCGCCTCTTAACAGCGGGCTACGCCCATGGCTCCAGACATCAGGCCCAAGTGCCCTGGGAGGCTTTGGCAGAAAACAACCGCGGACTCATTGTCCTTAGCGGATGCCACCGTTCAGGTGTTTCTCAGGCACTCCTCAGCAAAAACTACAAGCGGGCCAAAGCAGAGGCTTTGCGACTGGTGGAGATCTTTGGCCGGGATCAAGTTTATTTAGAGATGATCCACAGCTACCTGCCTTTCACCAAGCATCTTTTCAAAGGACTCTCTAAACTCCACACAGATCTGCATATACCCCTTGTGGCAACCAACAACGTCCATTACTTACAGAAGGAAGATTTTCACATCCATGATCTCCTTGTTTGCATCCGGACTCAAACAAGGCTCAGCGAGCTTCATGTGGAGCGTCCCTTAAACAGCGAAAATTTTTTCGCCTCGCCGCAAGAGATGAAAAAACGCTTTGCGCCTTTTCCGGAGGCCATCAAAAACACTTTGGAAATTGCGGAACGCTGTGAAATTGCCCTTGAATTAGGCCGCAACCTTTTCCCCCGTTTTTTCCCTGATGAAGGACCGGAAAAATCTATGCAGGTATTGCGTGAGTTGACCTGGTCCGGGGCAAGGAGGCGCTATGGAACCATTTCCTCTTCCCTCCAAGAGCGTATTGAACATGAGCTGAGCATCATTGAACAGCTGGATGTGGCAGATTATTTTCTAGCTGTATGGGATCTTGTCCAGTACGCCCAAAGGCAGAATATACGCTATGCAGGGAGGGGTTCGGCAGCTGATTCGGTAGTAGTTTACTGCCTGGAAATCACTAATGTGGATGCCTTTGCCAGAGGGCTGCTTTTTGAGCGCTTCTTAAGCCTGGAGAGGGCCCAAAAACCTGATATTGACGTTGATTTTGATGCCCGTTATAGGGATCAGGTAGCGGATTACGTTTACAAGCGTTTCGGCTCCGAACATGTAGCTTCTGTCTGTACTTTTCAAACCTATCATGCCCGTTCCGCCCTGCGTGACTTAGGCAAGGCCTTGGGCTTTCCCCCTGCGGAACTGCAGCAGCTGACCAAGAATATTACAGGTATCCCTTCAGACGGAATTCGGGCTTTGCTGCACAGGCTCCCTGAGCTGCGAAATCATCCCCTCCACCGGCCAAAGTACGCTAAGCTTCTCGAGTACTGTGCTGCCATCAATGGTTTTCCCAGACAAATCGGCACCCATTTAGGGGGATTGGTGGTGAGCGGCGAGCCCCTCACTGCTGTCACCCCCCTGCAGCCTTCTGCCAAAGGGGTTTTGATCACCCAATTTGATAAAAACACCATCGAGGATTTGGGCCTGATTAAAATCGATCTGCTTTCGCTGCGTACTTTATCTGCAGTTTCAGATTCAGTGCAGGAAATTGGGCCAAAACTGAATTATAATGATATTCCAACAGATGACGGGGTCACCTTTGCCAGATTGCAAAAGGGCGATACAGTAGGAGTATTTCAGCTTGAAAGCCCTGCCCAGCGCAGTCTGCAATCCCGCCTGCAGGCGGATCGTTTTGAAGATATTGTGGCAAGCGTAGCATTAATTCGCCCCGGACCCATCAAGGGAAATATGGTGGATCCTTTTATTGCCCGCAGGCATGGACAGGAAGAAATTACTTACATCCATCCTAAGCTGGAAAATATTCTGGCCCCCACCTATGGCGTTGTCTTATATCAGGAGCAGGTGATTGAGATCGCAACTGAGATTGCAGGCTTTACCCCAGGCGAATCGGATCGCCTGCGTAAAGTGATGACCAAGTTCCGCTCCCACAAAGAAATGGAGCAAATTGGGGCAGATTTTATCGCCAAAGCTGTCGCCCGGGGAGTAGATGAAGAAATTGCTGAAGTTATCTTCTCTTATATTCAAGGTTACGCAGGCTATGGGTTTTGCGAAGCCCACGCTGCCGCCTTCGCCGATACTGCCTACCGCACCGCTTACCTTTTAGAACACTTTCCGGCCCAGTTCTATGCTGCCCTTTTGAACCAACAGCCCATGGGCTTTTATCCGCCTAACACCCTCTGTGTCGAGGCTAGAAATCGCGGGATAGCCATCCTCCCCCTTGATATTAATCAAAGCTGCGTAGAGTTTAGCTCAACTGATAGTTCCATCCGCATCGGACTGAAGGCAGTTAAAGGGATGGAGCAGGCCTTTTTGGACTCAATTAACGCTGCACGCAGCGAGCGCGCCTTCTCCTCCCTACAAGACTTTATCTACCGCACAAGCGTTAACAAGGATGTGGCCGAAAATCTGATTTTAGGGGGAGCCTTTGACTGCTTCTCGGCCAATCGCCGCAGTTTGCTCTGGGATTTGCCTAAGCTGTATCAAAGCAAACAAGGGAGCCTTTTCTTAGAGACTCCCACAACAAATAGCATGGCAGATTTCTCTCCCTTTGAACGCTGGCTCAAAGAGTATGCTGTCCTCAGCCTTACTGCCCAAGGACATATCATGGATTTTTTCAGGCCGAAACTTCCCAAAGGAGTACTCACCAGCAAGGAGGCTGCAATGCACAAAAAAGGCACTCTGCATGTTGCAGGACTGGTCATCCGTCCCCACAGGCCTCCTACCCGGAGCGGCAAGACGGTAGTCTTTTTGACACTGGAAGACGAATATGGGCTGGTGGATGTCACCATTTTTGAAGATGTTTACAAAAAGTACGCCAAGACCATCTTTACCAAGCCTTTGCTGCTCGTAACCGGCGAGGTCTCCAAGCGTGATCAAAATGAAAGGGTGAGTATTATTGCCTCCCGCATTCAATCCCTGTCCTAAAAGAACTGGGGCGAGCTAACCTGTACAATCTGTTCTTCATCTCCGGTCTCTAGATTCAGGTAAATTAAGTAGTAATCCTCTCCGTACTTCACACCAAGCCTTGTAGTTAGAACCTCTTCCTGCCGTTCATTTTGAATCAAGGCCAACTTTTGGTCGAGAATCTCCACACCTTCCTGCACCCTGTCCTCCATCTTCCAGGCAACCTCTCCAGCTGCTGCCATTTCAGAGTGCACCCTGCTTTGGGCTGCAAAAAAGGAGGTTGCCCAAAAACCGATAATACTGCCGTCCGTTGTATTAACCTGAACCCTAAGGGGTTCGCCGTAACGTAATATGCCGTCTCTTGTAGGCACAAAAGTCAACGTAGCCCTGTTCTGCAAAACTTGTACATCAGTAATATGCAAAGCCCCAAGTCCCCTTTGCTCCAAAAACTCTGCTCCCCGTTCTACGATTTCCTCCAGACTGAGTATAGGTTTTGCATCGTCTTCCTGTGCTGCTCTTAGAGGGGTCACCGTCATCCACAAAACTCTGCCGCCCCTTTGGGATATCTCTAAGACATGGCGGGCCCTGTCGTCTATGGCCTCTACTGTATAAGCAGGAATGCCTCCTTTTGTTTCATTAGTGACTTGAAAACTCAAGTCTGCTCTGCCGCTAAAGCTGCGGGCTATCTCCATAGCCTGCTGCCGCCCGATCATTTCACCCTGTATTTCCCCTTGGCGGATCGTCGATCTATACTCTTCCAGCCCATCATTAATCGCGGTAAGGGCCTGCATAAACCCGGGGACAAGCGCGGTTGTAGAAAAGTATTCATGCCAAGACACCCAGGGAAACTCCTGCTCCTTATGGATCAAAAGATTTCCCAGCTCATGGCTTACGTAGTCAATCTGTTGATAGAGACTATGCAAAGCATTGGTGTCCATATCACCCTGGAAATAAACATGGGTCTGCTCATAAACGTGATCCAATAGGTGAGACATCCGTTCCAGCTGGATTTCTCCTAACGGAAGCTCGCCCATGTTAATTTGGGCGGCATAGATCAGGCGGCGCAAATTGGCAGCAATTAGGCCTTTCTGCTTAGAACTGACAGCTAGACGTGCTCGACCAAGCTCAGCAGCTATCTCCCCCAAGTGCGTGCCAAATTCGCCCAGGGCGCGGCGATAGCTGACCTCCACCTGCCTTTGGTACAGCCGATGCAGATAATATTGCCCTACAACAAACCCCACACCAAGTAGACCAATTGCGAAGAGTATGGCTGTGAGTTTACGTTTCCATCCCTTAGGCATATGCTCCGACCCCTAACTGGCAAAAATGTGATCTCCAATTCTTTTAATCACGGAGCGGCTGCGAATCCACGCGTTACTTGTTTTTGCTGGATTATAGAAGTAAAGGGCACCCCCTGAGGGATCCAGACCATTTAAAGCACAGTGGGCGGCTTGAATCGCACTCTCATTGGGGGGCTTGTTCACCTCTCCGTTCGCGACAACTGAAAAGGCGAGCGGCTCATAGACAACTCCAGGTATGGTATTGGGAAACTCCGGGTGTCCTACTCTGTTTAGAATTACAGCTGCTACTGCCACCTGGCCATCATAGGGTTCCCCTTGGGCCTCTGCCCTAACCACCCTCGCCAACAGGTCCAAATCTGTTTCGGAGAACTCCTGTCTCCACATTTCCAATCTCTCCTGCTCCCCTTTTTGAGTCGGGGGAGGCGCTGGTTTTCCGCGCAACCAAAGCAGTCCAGCAAGCAAGACTACGATCATTACACCTAAAGGCCAGAGTCGTTTGGCAAATTTGTGCACGTTCTTTTCACCCCTTCTCTGCACCTAAAAGGCAGGATAACACCGCCCGATCCAGAACCTATATTACGTAGCAGTATTTGCTGTACCCTTAAGGAGGATTTGCATGCATCTTTCGAAATTCGCTGTGCGTCGACCGATTGCCATTACTGTCTTTGTTATTATAACCATTATATTTGGAGTTATTTCCTTACAAAGAATCGGCATTGACCTTTTGCCCAACATAAGTTTTCCTTATACGGTAGTAGTGACAGCCTACCCCGGCGCAGCAGCAGAAGCAGTCGAAAAAGGAGTAACCATCCCAGTCGAAAGCAGCCTCTCTGGAATTAGTGGCTTGCGCAACCAAGAATCTTACAGCATGGAGGATATTTCCGCCGTTGTACTTCAGTTTGACTGGGGTACAGACTTAACCAATACATTAGACCAGATCAGAAACAGCCTCTCACAGGTGGCTCTTACGCTGCCTGACGGTGCCCAGGCCCCCATTGTGTTCCAAGTAGATCCTAATGCTTTTCCTTTGATGCTGCTTGGCGTAAGTGCCACAGACCTTTCTGCAGTCGAACTGTCTGAAGAGCTAAGGAAAATCAAACCTCAGTTAGAGCAGCTCCCTGGCGTAGCTCAGGTGAGCTTGTTTGGCACTACCAATGAAGAAGTCCAGGTGCTCTTTGATCCGGATCATTTACATGAACTTGGCTTGACACCGGTGATCTTGCAGCAGCTGATCCAGTATCAAAACATTGTGGTGCCCGGCGGCGCGGTTACAGCTGACGGAGTCAGGTACACTACCAGGGCCGGCAGCCAAATCAACAGCATAGAAGAACTGGAGAACATAATCGTTGGCATGAAACAGGGCAGCGGCCTTTTGGGATTAGGAGGACTTTTGCCGTCATTGACCTACTTAGGCGATATTGCAGAAGTCACTACCCGCATCGAGCCTAGAAACGGCATCACCCGCCACAACGGGCAAGATACAGTCCTGATACAGGTTATGAAGCAAAGCGGTGCCAACACTGTCCGGGTCGCGGAAGACTTAAAAGAAACCCTGCGGAAGCTCGAGGCAGATCATCCGCACCTTAAATTTACAACTATCACAGATCAGTCTGTGTTCATTAATCAGAGCATAGGTTCTCTTGGTTCAAGCGGCATTATCGGCGGTTTGTTAGCCATTGCGGTACTTTGGCTGTTCCTGCGCAACATCTCAAGTATCTTGATCGTAGGTTTATCCATTCCTGTGTCCATTATTGCCAGTTTCGTCTTGTTGTATTTTTCCAATCTGTCCCTCAACCTTATGACCTTAGGGGGCATGGCACTGGGCGTGGGAATGCTTGTAGACTCATCAATCGTAGTGTTAGAAAACATTTTCCGACACCTTGCCGAAGAGCCGAGCGCGAGATTGGCTTCTCAAAATGGGGCAGGCGAAATTGCCAGTGCTCTGCTCGCCTCTACCGCCACATCGGTTGTAGTCTTTTTACCCATCATCTTTTTGGACAGCTTCGCTGGACAATTGCTGAAAGAGTTCGGGCTGAGCATTTCCTACGCTTTGATTGCCTCACTGGTCGTGTCTTTGAGCCTGTTGCCCATGCTGGCTTCAAAGTTTCTAAGGAAAAACATTGCGGATGCCTCTAAAGCAGCTGACTCGAAAATGTCAAAGTTTCGGACGAGATATGCTGGTCTTTTAGAAAAAGCACTGGATAGGAAACCCATCATTTTTGTCCTGGTTGTTGTACTCCTTGTGGCTGCTTTGGCAATCTATCCCCGTTTGGATCAAGAGTTCCTGCCCAGTTTTGACGAGGGATTCCTTGGTGTGCATACCATGCTGCCTACAGGGGTGCCCTTAGAAGAGACACGGGAGCTGCTGATGGCTATAGAAAAGGATTTACTGGCTATTCCTGAAATAGCTACGGTTGCTGTGCAATCGGGTGACCAGGGCGAGCTGGATATTGTAGGACTATTAACCGGTACCGGGCTGGAAAACGCCATGTTTTCTATCACTTTAGTACCCCATGAAGAGCGGCAGCGCAGCGGGCGGGATCTGACCGAGGATATCCAAAACATTATGGCCCGTCACGGTGCCGTCAGATCGAGTGTCTCAGACACATCACTTTTTGGTTCTGCTGCCAGTACACTGATGACTCCTAACTTACACATCGATATCCGCGGTGAAGACATGGAGGTTTTACAGGCCCTGTCCAGGGAGCTAGTGTCTGAACTGCGCAAGATACCAGGTTTTAGAAAGGTTCAGGACTCTACAGACAGACCTACACAGAATCTTTTCCTGAATGTAGACACCTCCCGCAGCATTTTAGGAGGATTCACGGCGGGACAAGTAGGTCTTGGCATGCGCTATGCTACCGCGGGCCTAAAAGCTACAGATCTGCAGATCGGCGACCGTGTGCTTCCGGTCATGCTTAGGCCAAGCTCATCAATTGATTCTGTGGAAGATTTAATGAGCACCAGAATTACCTCACCGGTTCAGATCGACGGTTTGGGCGGAGATCCTATTTTGCTCAGTGAAGTGGTTACTCCAGAGATTCAAGAAATTATGTCCCTCAGGCAAAGGGTCGATCGCCTAAACGTAATGAGAGTTTTCGGTGTACTCGGCGAAGACTTTTCCCTTACCCAAGCAGTAAGGCACGCCGAACGAATTATTGACCAGATGGATATTCCCCCAGGCTACCATATCAGCATCGGCGGTCTGCAGACCATGATTGCAGAATCCATCGATGATCTCGTCCTGGCCCTTGGGTTAGCGGTAGCTCTGGTGTTTCTAGTGATGGCTGCCCAGTTCGAGTCCTTCCTGCAGCCCTTTATAGTAATGTTTACAATCCCCTTAGCCCTGATCGGCGCTCTAGCAGGTCTGTGGCTGGTGGGAGGAAACTTAGGCATCATGTCCATCATCGGAATTATTGTCTTGGTAGGAATTGTAGTGAATAATGCTATTGTTCTTGTGGATTACATCAATCTGCGGAGGAGGCAGAATCCAGACATTCCTGTACGGCAAGCAGTTCTCGAGGCTTGTCAGGTACGCCTGCGCCCAATCTTGATGACCACAATTACAACTGTCTTTGGACTGCTGCCTGTGGTTCTGGCCTACGGCGTGGGTGCGGAGTTCCAGCGTCCTCTGGCAGCCACCATCATGGGTGGGCTAGTTACCTCAACCTTCCTGACACTGTTTGTTATCCCCACAGTATACGAGGCTTTGGCCCGTTTTGAAAGAAAGAAAACTCGGGCTGAAACCGAGTTGGCACAATAGATGCCCAAGCGCGCAAAAGCGGTACCGCCTTCCTGGCTGGTACCGCTTTTTGTTACCCTTCGTTTATAAATAGTTATCAAAAACCTCCTGCAAGCGTGCTTTCGGTTGTACGCCCACTAAAGTTTCCATGGGATTTCCGTCTTTAAAGAACATGAAGGTGGGAACGCTCATTATCCCGTATGTTCCGACCGATTCTGTCACTTCGTCCACGTTCACCTTCACAAATTTAATCTTATCGGCATATGCTTCTGCCAAATCTTCTACAACTGGTGCCATTTGCCGACATGGTCCGCACCAGACCGCCCAAAACTCTACTAAAACAGGCCCCTCAGCGTCCAATACCTCTGTCTGAAAGTCCTGATCTGTTACATCAATGAATTTGCTCAACACTATCGCCCCTTTGTTGCGTATGATCTAGTTCATTATAAACCATCGTGGAAAGCAATGTCAAAAGGAACTGAACGTTTTCCAGTTCCGCTGCCAACTCCTTGCATGGAAGAATGGCCTCAGGCGAATACTAAAGCGAAGGAGGCGAGGCACATATGAAGAGAAGAAATGTTTTTATAATTCTAGCTGTGGTCGCGGTCTTGGTAGGAGCGGGTGTTCTTGCCAGCCTCTATGTACAGGCAGGACAGCAAATCTCAAATTTTGAACAGGAGAGGCCTCTGCCAGGTGCAGCCCTATACGATCAGGAAGGCAGGCTGGTTAAACGTCTGGGCACCGGCAATGTCTATGTTCCGCTGGATCAGACCCCCAAGGAGCTGCAAGAAGCGGTAAAGTCAAGTACTAGCAGCATGACCATTAACCAGCGCCTGGCAAGTAGAATCTTGGAACCGCAAGGTTTGTGGACAAGACTGCAAGCGGCACTGCTTCCTTCTATCATCGAGAGGCGGTTCTCCCAGCGAGAGCGCTTAGAAATGTATTTGAACAGTGCTTACTTTGGAGAAGGTGCATATGGCGTAGAAGCTGCCAGTCAAACCTATTTCGCCAAGCCTGTGCAAGACATTGATTTGGCCCAAAGCGCACTCCTTGCAGCGTTAGCACAAGAACCAGAGGCATCGCCCTTTAACAATCCAGCCGCTGCCCAGGAGAAACGCAACGCGATCCTGGTTCAAATGGCCCATGACGGACATATAACCAGCGCTGAACAAGAGGAGGCGCAGGGAGCTTCCCTCGATTCACAGCGGCGCGAGCCGGGATACGCCCACCATTTCTCAGATTACCTTGGCAATATCCTCATTGATGAGCTAGGAGAAGAGCGGGTGTTTCAAGGGGGACTTAGAGTGATTACCACCCTTGATCGGGAACTCCAGAAACTGGCGGAAAATCTCTTTCAAGAAGCGGAGCTTGAAGGAGGGCTGGTGGCCCTTAATCCTGCAGACGGGAGCATTTTAGCTATGGTCGGAGGAAGAAACTACCTGGAAGACTCTACAAATCGGGCCACAAAAAAGTTTCAAGAAGTCGGCAGCAGCCTCAGACCACTCATCTATGCTGCAGCACTACAGGAAGAATGGGCTATGAATCATCTGGTAGAAGATATCCAGCGTGAGTTCGACGACTTTACAGTGGATAACGCTGATGACCGCTATCGGGGCCCCGTAACCATGAAACATGCCCTAGTAATGGACCTAAACAATGCTGCGGTATGGACCTTAAATGAGCTTGGCATCGATAGATTCAATGAATTTGCTCAAACACTAGGCCTGAACATTGAACA
>JAAYOM010000010.1 GCA_012520315.1 Bacillota bacterium
ATGGAAAGCTTGTTCTTACCGCGGATCCTCAGCATGGGACTTTTAATATCCACTTTTCTGGTCAAAACGGTGGGCAAGGGGCCTGGGATCTTTCGGATGCTGTTTGCGCCCTTGGCCTGAAGTTTTCCACCCCTCACCTAGTTAGAGTCATACGCAGCAGCGAAATAGTGGAGCTCTTCGTGGAGGATGTTTTGATTTGGAGAGGAACTGTTGCTCTAGGCCCAGCAACTGTTGGTGTTACAGCCGAGGGAGGCCGGAAAGTTACCCTTTATGGCGTAATCTTAACTGGATTCTTCAGAGACAGCTTCTCAAGTGAAGATCTCTCAGGGATGAACAGTGGTTTAGCCCTCCTTACAGTCAAACATGACTGTTCAGCATGGGGCAGTGCAACAGGCAGCTTTACAGCAGCAGAGCAGGGTTTACAGGCTAGTGGGGAGAGCACGCTGTTCAGGATCCTGGAGTATGGCAGTTTCGAACTCCAAGTTGACCTAGGGGGCCATGGCAACACTGGAGTATACCCTCTCTACCTTAGCGCTGAAGAACATATCCGCATTGAACTGGACGCTAAAGAAAACAAGTTGGAGGTCGCAGTCTTGGGTCATGCGGCACCGCTGGTTTGGGAAATCCCTGTGGAATTAGAAGAGGTCTATAAGTGGCAGCATCTGAGGGTTAAGAAGATTGGGCAACAGCTCATTGTCTATTTTAATGGGCGGCAGGTTTTACAGTTTCAACTGCACAAGAAGTTTTCAGTGTTTCGGAATGGCCAGTGGTTTGTAGGAGTATTTGCCGAAACAGAGGGAAAAATTGACAATGTCTCCGTTATGGAGATTGTCAAATAACAAAAATACATGGAGGAAGCGATGCATGAATATTTTGCGTAATGAGTACCCCAGACCAGATTATGTGCGTGAGAAGTGGCAAACACTGAATGGTTCATGGGATTTTGCTTTTGATGATGATGACCGGGGCCTCGTGGAGAGGTGGCATGAGGGCAGGCTGCGCGATCGGGGTGCAGAGGAAATCATTGTACCCTTTGCCTATCAGAGCGCTCTTAGCGGAGTGCATGACAAGGAGGTTCACCCAGTACTCTGGTACCAGCGGGAGTTTAGCCTGGATGAGAGCTGGGCCAATCAGAGTGTACTCCTGAACTTTGGCGCAGTCGACTACTTCAGCACTGTGTGGGTAAATGGCGCTCTGGTGGGCCAAAACAAGGGTGGCTACATTGCCTTTTCCTTTGACATTACCAAGTACCTGGTGGAAGGTGTGAATACGCTTACTTTACGTGTAGAGGATAATCCTGTCACGAGCCAGCCGCGGGGGAAGCAGCTGGCCAAGTACAATAACTTTGGCTGCTGGTATACGCCCATTAGTGGAATATGGCAGTCTGTCTGGCTCGAGGCAGCGGGAGAGACGTACTTAGACCATGTTAGGCTGCAGCCCAACATAGAGCAAGATCTCGTTGTTGTTGACTATTGGCTGAATCAACATCAAAGAAATCTCTCGCTGGAGTGTGCAGTTTACCTTGAAGACCAGCTTGTTTCTTCCCATGTGCTCCCTTTGGAGGAGAGATACAATTGGCAGTCCGATATCATAGCGCGCCGGGACGGAAAGTTTACCGTGACAGTTCCCGATGCCCAGCTGTGGTCGCCTGAAAATCCCGTCCTCTATGATCTCGTCTTTCAGCTGAAGAAGGATGGCCAAACCATAGATAAGGTACGCACTTATGTGGGGATGAGAAAAATTGCTGTGGAAAACGGCAAGGTCTATTTAAACAATGAGCCCTACTTTTTACGGATGGTTCTTGATCAAGGCTATTGGCCAGAGGGGATCTATACGGCAAAAAGCATAGCTGAACTCGAGTTTGATGTGGAAATGACTAAGAAGTTCGGCTTTAATGCGGCCAGGAAACATCAAAAATTTGAAGATCCCTACTACTATTACTATTGTGACAAACTAGGATTATTGACTTGGTGCGAGATGGCGGCCTGCTACCATTATGATGAGGAAGTGTCTAAGAATATCACGGATGAATGGCAAAGACTTGTGATCAGGCATTACAATCACCCTTCCGTCATGGCCTGGGTGCCGATTAACGAGTCCTGGGGTGTGGAACAGCTGTCAAACCGCCAGCCCGATCCACGGCTGGTGAGTCATCTGCAGACTATGTACCATTTGACCAAGTCCCTAGACCCGACTCGGCTTGTTATAGGCAATGACGGCTGGCAAATGGCAAAAACAGATATTATTGCTATTCATGAGTATACGCAGGATGCAGAGGATTTCAAGAGGCGCTACGCTCAGTTCAAGGCAGATCCGTACAGCAAAGCATTTTCCCATGACCGGCCCATTATGTTGCCCGGATTTGCTATTGAGGATCAGCCAATTATGGTCACCGAGTTCGGAGGGGTCAAGATTCAAGACGGCAATGTCGGCAGTTGGGGCTATGGCCATGATGCCAAGGATGTGGAGGATATGCTTGCCAGGGTTGAAGCTCTGGTTTCTGCCATTCTCGAACAGCCGGAGGTGGCGGGATACTGCTACACGCAGCTCACAGATGTTCAGCAAGAAGTTAATGGGCTGCTTACCTTTGACCGTAAGCCCAAGGCTGATCCGGAAAGGTTTGCGAAGATCTTTGTCTAGATGTTGGCGTTCTGCCTAGTTACAACCATAAATTGTCCCAGGATACGGACTCCTTCGCGAGTCCCCATCCCTTTTCTCCTCGGTTCCTGCTGTTCCTCGGTTTGGGCTGAGATATGTTATAGTAGAGCGAAATCCAGGGGCCTCTTAGTGCCCACTTTAGCGAAAAAAACAGCGCTAGTTCTTGACTAGCGCTGTTTTTCTGATGGTTTAGGGATGGGTGAGTGAGGGTGGTATAAACCCTTTTGGTTCAGCAAAGGGGAACTGTACCACTTTGCCGCCATGTGTGCCGCTGAAGTAAATTGCCCGGACAAACTCCAGTGCTTTGCGCCCTGCCTCGCCGTCGATTTTCACCGGCCGCTGGGCCAGGACATCTGCATAGAACTCATCTATCTGTGTTTTGTGGGTTACGCCCCAGTAGGACTTGCCGATCACTTCCTGATCGCCTTCGGGATAAACCACTTTCTCCGGCTGGCCATTGATTCTAATGATCGCATTATCCTTTTCCAGGCGGGCGATGCCGTTCTCACCGTGGATTTCCAGCATCACATCGGCATCATAGGTGTAGAAGTTGCAGGCGTAGAGACTGCCCAAAGCCCCATTTTTGAAAAATACTGTTGCTTCTGCCACATCTTCCACATCAATCAGATCATGGGTGCGGTTGTCGATAGAACCTTCCAGCTTATCGATGGGACCCATAATCCACTGCATTAGATCCATGGTATGGATAGCTTGATCGATTAGCACACCGCCGCCTTCCATATCCCACGTGCCTTTCCAGTCACTCTTGGAGTAATACTCGTCATCCCGCATCCAGGTGACAAATAATCTTGCCCCGAGGATCTTGCCCAAATCCCCTGAGTCCACTGCTGCTTTGACCGCCAGGGAGGAGGCGTTGTAACGGTTTTGGAAAATGACCCCAAGGGTTACATTGTTATCCCGGGCCGCCTGGATCATCCGATCCGCATCATGCAGATTTGTGGCCATAGGTTTTTCCGTCAAGATGTGAATCCCTTTGTTGGCAGCGGCAATAGTCATCTCGGCATGCACATGGTGGGGAGTGCAGATATGGATGACATCCGGCTGCAGGTCAAGAACATCATGATAGTCCGTATAATACGGTACCCCATACTCCTCGGAAGCCTGCTTAGCGCGATCTTCCTTGATATCACAGACGGCAATGAGCTTAGCCGATGGGTTTGAGATGGTTGCTGCGAAATGCACTTTAGAGACATTTCCACAACCGATGATTGCTACTTTGAGCTGTTTCATTCAATACTCTCCTTTTACTATGTTCCTTGTGCTCATAAACTTTGTTTCTCGTTCCCTCCCTAGAATCCTGCCCAAATGTCGTTTGGAAAAGAGGTTAAAACCGGTAGTTGCTGGAAATACATCCTGGACAGCCGGAATATGACTTTACAATAAGATTACATATTAATTTGAACTGAGCGGAGATTTGGTGCGACTATAAGGGTGAAAGGAAAGGGCTGAGGGCGTTGGACTTTGAACAGCTGTATGAGGCTAATGTGGACGCAGTATACGGATATCTTATGTTCAAACTCAATGACGAACAGCTCGCAGAAGACATCCTGCAGGAGACATTTCTAGCTGTTCACCAAGGTATGCAAAAAAATGACGAGATTTCATCTCCAAAAGCATGGCTGCTCTCCATCGCCCACAACAAGATGGTCGATTGCTTAAGAAAAAGGCGAATCGTAGAGAGCGGTCTGGACTTTGAAGTCGCGGCGGATCTGAATGAAAACCACTCTAATGTGTTCTTGCAGGAAGCCCTGGGTCAACTGGCCGATACCGAACGGACCATAGTTTATGGTCTCTACGTGGAGGGGCTGACCTGCAGGGAGCTGGCTCAGATCCTTGCTCTTCCGGAGGGAACAGTGAAGAGTAAAGCCCACTACGCCCGCAAGCACCTCTATCATTGGCTGCAGGAGGGATCCAAATGAATAGTAGACAGCAGGAGTTAGGCGACTTGGCTTTGCGATTGGTTCAGGGCAAGCTGTCCAGCGCAGAAAAACAGGTGGTTCAGGATCTGATACTGCATGATCCTGAGTTTCTCAGAGTGCTTCAACTGGAAGTAGCTTTGGCGAAGAATTTTACATCGGTAAAACAGCCGATTTCAGGTTCTATGAAAAGTCGCGTCTATACCGGTGTAACAGGATCTGCCCGTGCCGGACTTTACATGGATGTGTTCCGCACAGTGTTGAAGAAAACCTTGCCGCAGGCGGCGCAGCCTGCCTTTAAACTAATTGAAAGGAGCGTATTTGCCAATGGGTGAGATTCCAGTCCAAGAAATAGGTGAACTGATGGATATGATGTCGGAAAAGCTTCCAGGCATGATCAGGGAGCTCTCTGATATCCTCTATTCCCCAGAGGGTGCCGCAAACATGAGCAAGGCGGTTGCCACTTTCTACAACAACCTGGTCGAAGCGGGTATGGATAAAGCGGATGCCATGTCTTTAACCCGGGAGTATATGAGTACCCTCAACGCACTGACCAAGCAGTTTGGGAATGGTTAAATGCTGACGATTATCAAAGGCGGGCTCAAGGTGGTGGGACAGCTCACATGGCTGGGCCCGCTCTTACTATGGAGACGAAGGCGGGCAGTAGCTGTTTTCAGGCGGGGTCTCTGCGCTCAGGGGTTAGAACGTGAAACGGCGGAAGAACTGAGTTCATTTTATAAGCAAATGGTCAGCATGCGGCCGTGGATTCCAGATTTAAACCAGCAAGGTGCTGGCGGCCATGGCAAAAACATTAAGCCCTGGGCAATTTTTGCTGGGGTCAAGGAGGCAGAAGATGTATAAATTTCCCGAGGGTTTGTATGTGGATGTACGCGTGGAGGAAACATTCACTACAGTAATTAGGTTTAAGCAGCTAGAATTGCAGGGACAAAAGGTGCGTAGCAAAAAGGGAGCTTTTGTGCGGGTATTCGACGGCGAGCGCTGGTTTTACAGCTCCACAACTGATCTGGAGAGTGTTCAGGCACAGATTAATACACTTGCTCAGATGGCCAAGGCGAATCCGGACATTTTAGAACACCCGGTTATAGCAGCATTGGAAGTTCATAAAGAGAGCGTGCTTCGCTACGACCAAGATTCTGTTACAGACGTTCCGGTCCAGGAGAAGCAGGACTTTCTCGAGAGTGTACTGGGTCTAATCAAGGATCCGGCTATCGTGAACTACAATTCCGCCTATGTGGACGAAAAGACGATCAAGTCCTTCTACTCCTCAAAGGGTGCCGCTATTACCTATGATCAGCAGATGTGCGGTGTTCGCATCTCCTTGGATATTGTCTGCGGAGAGAATAAGGATCAGACTGCTGTTTCCAGAGGAACTGCAAATTTTGCCGATTTGAAGAAAACACTCCCCTTCTTCCAGGATCAAATCGCTAAAGACGTTGCCTTTGTAGCGGCTGCTGAGCCTGTGGTACCAGGGGACTATCCGGTTCTTTTGAGCCCTGAGGCAACTGGGGTTTTTACCCATGAGAGTTTTGGGCATAAGAGCGAGTCTGACTTCATGGTCGGAGATGAAGCTATGCGTGCCGAATGGACTTTAGGCAAGCGGGTTGGCCAGGATCTGCTGACCATCATCGATGACGGAACCATCACAGGCAACGGTTACACCCCCTTTGACGACGAGGGAACCAAGGGACGCCAAACCAAAATCATTTCCAATGGGATCCTCACCGGACGCTTACATAGTGTGGGAACAAGTGTGGCGCTGGAAGAGGATGTAACAGGCAATGCCAGGGCGCTAAACTTTGAGTTTGAGCCAATCGTGCGCATGACAACAACTTATATTGCCAAGGGCACAAAACCTTTGCAGGATATCATCGCAGAAATGGACCACGGAATTTATGTGGAAACTTTGAAACATGGTTCCGGCATGTCCACCTTCACCTTAGCGCCTGCTAGGGCTTACAAGATCGAAGGCGGCCGCATTACCGCACCTGTTAAGATCTCTGTGATTACCGGAAATGTATTCAGCACTTTGCAGGAAGTGGATGCTGTCAGTGAAGAATTCGAGCTGACCAGTTTTGTGGGCGGGGGCTGCGGCAAGATGGAGCAGTATCCGCTGCCGGTAGGATTTGGCGGGCCCTACACCAGGGTCAGAAAACTAAAGGTTCAATAGGGGGGAGAGAGATGAAACAAGAGTTTATTACGATTCAGGAAAAAGAAACAACGGCCAGGGTCCAGATGAGTCAGGTACAGGCGGTACGCGTTAAAGATCTGACGAAAAAAGGCGTTAGGGTTTACAAGGATGGGAAAATCGGCATCTCTGGCGCCGTTGGCGATGTGCCCGATCAGGAACTCATGGACAATGCTGTGCAAAATCTAAATGCCGGCATCGAATACCCCTATCCCCTATCTCGGAACCTGAGGGATCATCGTACTTATAATGATCAACCCATGGGCTCACAGGAACTCCTGGAACATGCAGAACATATTCTGGCTGCTTTGCGACAGGAGTTTCCCGACTTCAGCTTCAGCGAGGCCATCTCAGCTAGTGAGCTAATCGTTCAAATGCGTAATAGCGAGGGACTCGACCTCAAGTACAGTGATGCTTTCTTTGCCCTCACCTTGATTCTGAAAGAGAAGTCTACCGCAAATCTCTTTGACGGAGCGTTGATCTGTCAGACACGCAAGTTCGACAGGGACAGGTTTTTAGACTTTAACCGCGGCTTTCTAGAAGCCTACCGCAATAAAGTGGACCTGCCTAAAGGGGATGTGCTGCCTGTCTTTACGCTCGGTGCCGATGCAGCTCTGGGATTTATTGGCCGCTCCCTAAACGGCGAGCGTTTTGCCAAGGGAAGTTCGCTTTTTAGCGGCAGACTTGGTGAACAGCTTTTCTCTGAAAAAATAACCATTGAGCTGAATCGCAATCCACTGATCACGGGCCGCCGGTTCTTTGATGCGGAAGGGGTCGTACTCCCTGACGATCGCTTACCCCTGATTGAGCAAGGACAACTGAACAGGGTGCTGACGGACAAAAAGACTGCCCAACTTTATAATCTGACCCACACTGGAGCCGCGGCAGGGGGTTATGACGATCCCCCAACCATTGACGGATCCCACGTTAGATCGCTGGCTTTCCGGACAGATTCTAAAGATATTAAGCAAGCGCTCCAGGGCCAGCCGGCGATCTTAGTTTTTATGGCCTCCGGAGGAGATTTTACAGCGGACGGAGCATACGCCAGTCCTGTCCAGGTCAGTTTCCTGTTTGACGGCGAACGTCTGCTTGGCAAACTGCCCGAGTTCACCATGCGCTCCCATCTCAATGCGATGCTTGGTAAAGACTATATCGGCACCTTTGAGAACACTTGCTTCTACTTGGGTGACATCCCCTCCCAATTACAGGGCTGCTACATGACGATCTTTTAGGGACAGTCCCCCGATCAATTTGCCGAATATCGAATCTGTTATTGTTGATCGAGGGTCAGGCGTTGCATTTCAGCGTGAATAAGGCCATTGGTAGCTAGGATTTCTCCCGAGGTCAGGGAGAAGGTATGCCCATCGAGGTTGGAGACTTTGCCTCCAGCCTCTTTTACTATCAGGCAGCCGGCAGCAATGTCATAAGAATCTATGCCCTTTTGTAGATAACCATCCAGCCTGCCGCAGGCCACATTGGAGAGATCGAGGGCTGCGGACCCTGTTCGCCTCACAGCCTGGCAGGCCTGGACCGCCCTGGTGAAGTGGCGCATGTTGGCAGCGTTGTCCGGATGATCCGCGTTGGTAAAGCCTGTCACAACGAGGCTTTCTGAAAGACTTACCGTGTCGGACACACTTATTCTGTTGCCGTTCAGATAGGCGCCTTCACCTTGGAGGGCGTGGAAAATTTCTCCCCTTGTAGGATCGTTTACCGCGCCGAGAATCACTGTGCCTTGGTGGGTCAAGGCGATGGAAACGCAATAGTGGAGGAAGCCGTGGACAAAGTTTGTTGTCCCGTCTATAGGGTCGATTAGCCAGAGAAAATCCGTGTTATCTGCCTTAAGTAAACCAACTTCCTCTGAAAACACAGAAAAACTTGGAAACTCCGCTTGCAGTCTGCTGACAATATAATCCTCAACCGCTTTGTCTGCACTGGTGACCATATCTGTTTTGCTTTTGAAGTCAACTGTAAAGTTAGACTGAGACAGCTCGCAGAGAAATTCACCTGCCCCTTTGATCACATCGAGCACTACCTCTGCAACATTCTTCTGATCAATCACTTTTCATCTCTCCTAACTTTCATCCTGCCTAGGTATTCCAGTCGGTTCCCCAATACCCTCGCGTTTAACGAAACAGGGAGTTGTTAACATATTTTATTCACAATCTCATATTTTTAAAAATAACTCTTGCATAGTTTCTTAACACATTGTAGTATAATAAGTAGTATGTTAATTGATAAATTAGGAAAAGGTTAAGGCTACAGCTGAATGCTGAGTTGGTGATTTGTGAACTTCCTGCAACGTCGGGCCGCAGCGTTCACTATTTTAATCGTTTCTGAAAGGGTTTTCAACCAAGGCATTCGCTGCTTTTATTTCGCTAGTTCTGAAAGGGTTTTCAGACATGACGACGATTTTCGATGTGGCCAAGAAGGCAGGTGTCTCAATCTCTACCGTATCCAGAGTGATCAACAATTACCCTTATGTGAAAGATTCCACTCGCAAACGGGTGCAAAAACTGCTGGATGAGATGGACTATGTGCCTAATTACAATGCCAGCAGCCTGGTGCGGAAAAAGACGAAAACAATCGCCGTGATGCTGCCAGATATAACCAATAGTTTTTTTGCCACCATGTTTCACGGCATAGAAGAGCGGGCAAATCAAAACGGTTTTGTAGTTATCTTTGGCAACACAAATGAAGAGATCGTCCGAGAAGAAGAATATGTGCATATTTTTCTGGAACGTAGGGTGGATGGAATAATTCTTGATCCGGTGTCGCCTAAGGGAGAAACTCTAGGTCCAATTTTGAAGAATAAGGTGCCCTTGGTATTGGTGGACAGAGAGATTTCCGGGATGGAGATCAGTTTAGTAAGTTCCAATAACAGAAAAGGTGCTGCCGAGCTCACTGAATATCTTATAGAACTGGGACATGAAAGAATAGGGCTGATTACAGCCGCCAGCGAAACCTCGGTCTTCGATATGAGAAACAAAGGCTATGTAGATGCTCTGAAGAGAGCCGGCTTAGAAGTGAGAGATGAGTATATAAAGGTCGGTGTGAAACCGATTCCCGAAGTTGGGCAGGCTTTAGTTCAAAGCCTTTTGGAAAGTGATCCGCCCCCTACAGCCCTCTTTGCTACTAATAACTTCCTGGCCATTGGGGCTGTCTATGGTTTACGGGAGTTAGGGTATTCGGTGCCGGAGGATATGGCCATAGTCTGCTTTGATGAACTGGATATTAGAACGGTCTTAGATCCCTTCTTTACTTCTATGAACCAGCAAGTTTATGAGATGGGAGTTAAGGCCATGGATTTGCTGCTCAAGCAGATCAACAAAGAACTGAATGGTACTGAAAAAATCTATTTGGATCCTCAGTTGTCTGTTCGTCATTCTACGTAACTAACTCAAGGGAAAAGGAATATTGGGGTGATATTGGTGCAGCAACCTTTAGTGAGAATGGAAAACATCCACAAGTCTTTTCCAGGTGTCAAGGCCCTAGACAACGGCCAGTTAGAGCTGCGGGCGGGGGAAGTGCATGCCTTGGTCGGGGAAAATGGTGCCGGCAAATCTACTTTAATGAAGATTCTGACCGGGATTTATATTCCCGACGCCGGCAAAATCTACTACAAGGGAAATGAAGTGCAGCTTACTTCACCGCGCAGTGCCCTTGACCTGGGCATCAGCATTATTCACCAGGAGTTTAACCTGGTTCCCCACTTAACAGTGGCCCAGAATATCTTTATAGGCCGGGAACCTAGAAAGCACAGGTTTATGCTTGACGAAAGGAAGATCAACTTACAGACCCAGGAATTGCTGGATACTTTGAACATTGATTTAGATCCAAAGGCCAAGGTCATGGACCTGGCAGTTGCGGCCCAGCAAATGGTGGAAATTGCTAAAGCGGTTTCTTATAACTCGGAAGTTCTGGTTATGGATGAGCCTACGGCAGCTTTGGCGGACAATGAGATTGAGCAGCTCTTTGCCATTATTAGGAGACTAAAGTCCAAGGGCGTAGGCATTATCTATATCTCCCACCGCTTGGAAGAGCTAAAGCAGATCTCAGATCGCATCTCAGTTCTGCGGGACGGAGCATATATCGATACGGTTGAGACTAAGGAAACTGATGTAAGCAAGATCATCAGCATGATGGTGGGCCGGGAACTCTATGAAGATTTCTCCGATGAGCCGGTGCAAGTCAGCGGGGAAGTGGTCTTAGAAGTGAGAAACATGACACGCAAGGACGGCAGGACTAAAGATGTGAGTTTCACTTTGCATAAAGGTGAGATTCTAGGCTTTGCAGGCTTGCTTGGTGCAGGACGCACCGAAGTGGCCAGGGCACTCTTTGGTGCGGATGTTCTGGCTTCAGGCGAAATCTATCTGCGGGGTGAAAGGGTTAACATTTCCAGTCCTGCTGATGCCGCCAGATTTGGCATAGGGTATCTTTCGGAAGATCGCCGGCACTTAGGTTTGGCACTGGGGCTTGATGTAACCTCCAATGTGGGCATCACCAACTACGACGACTTTAAGAGCAGGCTCGGCTGGGTAAAGAGCAAAGAACTGAAAGGCTCTGTAAGCAGTTTGGTAGATGTCTTAAATATTAAGACCCCCAGTATTGACCAGAGGGTGGCAAACCTGTCCGGCGGAAATCAGCAAAAGACCGTTATCGCTAAGTGGCTCTTGCGAGACTGCGACATTCTCATTTTTGATGAACCCACCCGGGGAATTGACGTCGGGGCCAAGCATGAGATCTACAAACTCCTCAATGATCTGGCTGCTGAGGGCAAGTCTATCATCATGATTTCTTCAGACCTGCCTGAAGTCTTAAGAATGAGTCATCGCGTAATTGTCATGTGTGAAGGGCGAATTACGGGTGAACTGAGTAGAAAAGAGGCGTCACAAGAGACAATTATGAGCTATGCAACCGCGCACTGATTGGCTGTGCAGACTTGCGTAAAGGACTGGAGGAATCGTGATGAGTACAGAATTGACGAAAAGGCGGGAATCATTGATGAAGGCGGAATCGAGACAGAAACTCCTGGCCTTTTCCAGCTTGCTTGTAATGATCATTATTTTTTCGCTTGCATCACCAAACTTCGCTACTTTTTCCAACTTCGTTGGAATTCTGCTCTCCACCGCGGTAGTCGGCATCTTAGCAACGGGCGTCACCTTTATTATCATCACCGGAGGAATTGACCTCTCCATCGGAACAGTGATGACATTCTGTTCGGTAATTGCCGGTGTAATGATTACATTTTGGGGGCTGCCGGTGTGGGTTGGCGTCATCGGGGCAGTTTTATCCGGAATGATGGCCGGACTGATCAATGGCTTGCTCATCTCCAAGCTGAGGCTGCCAGCCTTTATTGCCACCTTAGGCATGCAGATGATTGCCGCCGGTTTAAACCTGGTTATCTCGGGCTCCAGGCCCATCTATTTCCTGCATGAGCCAAGATTTCGCCTAATTGCCATGGGTACACTCTTTGGCATTCCGTATTCTGTGTTCCTCTTCTTTGGCTTGGCTATAGTTGCCAGCATTGTGTTGGGACGTACCGTATTTGGCCGCTACACCTACTCCATCGGAAGCAATGAAGAGGCTACCCGGCTCTCTGGAATCAATGTAGACCGCTGGAAGATTGGAGTTTACGTACTCGGCGGTTTCTTCTACGGAGTGGCAGGTGTGGTTATGGCATCCCGCCTCAACTCCGCCCAGCCAGCCCTTGGCGTAGGCTATGAGCTCGAGGCCATTGCGGCGGTCGTTATCGGCGGGGCATCCCTTAGCGGCGGCAGCGGAACTATCTTAGGAACTATCATCGGCGCCTTTATCATGAGCGTGCTTACCAACGGACTGAGAATTCTCTCAATCCCCCAGGAATGGCAGACCGTTGTGATAGGATCCATTGTTATTCTGGCAGTCTACACAGACATAATCCGCCGTCGCAAAGACTGATAGGTATTTTAAACCCCACAGGGGTTTGAGATAAAACAAAAGAAAAAAGTCATTAAAGGAGGAAGAAAAGTGAAGAGAGTATTGACTTTGGTTGTTGTGTTGGCTTTGCTCGTTGCAGGCAGCAGTATCGTAATGGCTCAGGAAATCTACATTCCAGTCATTTCCAAGGGGTTTATGCATCAGTTTTGGCAGGCTGTTAAGTCCGGTGCAGACGATGCAGCAGCAGACTATGGCGTATCCATCACATTTGAAGGCCCAGAGAGCGAAAGTGAAGTAGCAAAACAGATTGATATGCTGCAAACTGCTTTGGACAAGCAGCCAAATGCGATCGTAATAGCAGCCCTCGACAGCAAGGCGGCCATTCCCCTGCTGGAAGTTGCAGCAGGCAGAGGCATTCCCATTATTGCTTTTGACTCCGGCGTTGACAGCGATCTAGTTCTGTCCACCGCTGCCACCGACAACTATGCCGCAGCAGCCAAGGCCGCTGATCGTATGGCCGAGCTGATCGGTTACGAAGGCAAAGTAGCCGTTATCGTTCATGACCAGGTCAGCCACAGCGGAACCCAGAGACGTGACGGTTTTGTGGATCGGATCAATGAAGCCTATCCTCATATCCAAATCGTAGACGTACAGTATGGAGGCGGCGACCATCTCAGATCAACCGACTTGGCCAAAGCCATCATTCAAGCTAACCCTGACCTCGCTGGCTTCTTCGGCGGTAATGAAGGGTCTGCCGTAGGTGTTATTAACGCAGTGGTTGAGCTGAACAAAGCTGATGACATCGTAGTCGTAGGCTTTGACTCCGGCGGTCTGCAATTGAATGCAGTTCGTTCAGGCGTTATGGAAGGAGCTATCACCCAGAACCCATACGGTATTGGCTACAAAGCTGTAGAAGCAGCAGTACTGGCCCTCAGAGGCGAAGAACTGCCAGAAGTAATTGACACAGGCTTCTACTGGTATGATGCAAACAACATGGACTCCAGCGTAATTGCACCATTGCTTTACGACTGATCAATAACAGCTAAGCAAGGCACAGATGACTGACTAAGCAAGTGGATTATAGGTCCTGGGATGAAGCTGCAGAGGCGGACGGGGGCCTGTAATCCACTGAAAAATCTATGCCTCCCAAGAGGTGACTAAAATGTTATTGAGAATACCACCAATTATTTCACCGGAACTTATAAAAACTCTCATGGAAATGGGTCATGGAGACGAAATTGTCTTAGGCGACGGAAACTTTCCTGCTGCAAGTCTTGCTAAGCGTCTGGTAAGGTGTGACGGCCATAATGTGCCGGAATTACTGGACGCTATTTTAAAACTGTTTCCCCTTGATACTTATGTTGAGCATCCTGTGATGCTGATGGATACTGCCGCAGGTGAAGCCAGACCGGAGATTTGGGGTCAGTATGAAGAGATTATTGCCGAAAACAGCGGCCCTGCACCCCAGATTCAGTATCTGGAACGCTTCGAGTTCTATGAAAGGGCCAAGCAGGCCTATGCGATCGTTGCTACAGGCGAGATGGCCATCTATGCGAATATTATTCTGAAAAAGGGAGTTGTAACGCTTTAGTTTGGAAGGAGGATGTGCGTTGGTTAAGGGTAGTAACAGACTGATTGGTTCTATGCCCAAGATTGGAATACGGCCCGTAATTGACGGCCGGGAGAGGGGTGTACGGGAGTCCCTAGAAGAACAGACCATGAACATGGCCAGAAGTGCAGCCAAGTTCCTAAGTGAAAACCTGCGTCATGCTAACGGTCTTCCAGTCGAGTGTGTGATTGCTGACACCACCATCGGCGGAGTGGCCGATGCAGCCAGAGCAGAAGAGAAGTTTCAAAGGGAGGGCGTCGGCGTTTCCCTAACTGTCACCCCCTGCTGGTGCTATGGAACAGAGACCATTGATATGGACCCATTCCGGCCCAAAGCTATCTGGGGATCTAACAAGACAGAACGGCCCGGAGCAGTTTACTTAGCAGCAGCACTGGCTGCCCATAATCAAAAGGGCCTGCCTGCATTTGGGATCTACGGCAGGGATGTCCAGGACATCCACGACGAGACAATACCTGAAGAAGTGCAGGAGAAGCTTCTGAAATTTGCCAAAGCAGGTTTAGCTGTTGCCACAATGAGGGGCAAATCATACTTGTCCATGGGTGGAGTTTCCATGGGCATAGGCGGCTCCATTGTCAATGAAGAGCTTTTCCAGAATTACCTAGGAATGAGAAATGAATATATCGACATGAGTGAGTTCATCCGGAGAGTGAACGAAGGGATCTTTGATCACGAGGAGTTCGAACATGCCCTCCAATGGGTGAAAGAGAAATGCAAAGAAGGGACAGATAACAACCTGCCGGAACTGCAGAAGAGCCGGGAGGAAAAGGATAAAGACTGGGAATTTGTGGTGAAGATGACCCTAATTGCCAGGGATCTGATGATTGGCAATCCTAAGCTGAAGGAAATGGGCTTCGGGGAAGAAGCCAGGGGCCGCAATGCCATTGCCGCAGGTTTCCAGGGGCAGAGGCAGTGGACAGACCATTTCCCCAACGGCGACTTTATGGAAGCCATTCTCAACTCGTCCTTTGATTGGAACGGAATTCGTGAGCCCTTCTGCTTAGCCACAGAAAATGACAGCTTAAATGGTGTCTGCATGCTGTTTGGTCACTTACTGACCAATTCCGCCCAAATTTTTGCCGATGTCAGAACTTATTGGAGTCCAGAGGCAGTCCAGCGTGTGACCGGCCATAAACTAAGCGGCCTGGCCAGCGAGGGCATCATCCACTTGATTAACTCCGGTTCGGCAACTTTGGACGGAACAGGACAGCAGACCCAGGACGGTAAACCGGTTATGAAACCTTTCTGGGAGATTACCCAGGAAGAAGTGGACAAATGCCTGGCGGCCACTAGCTGGAGACCGGCTAATACAGGTTATTTCCGTGGCGGCGGCTTTTCCTCTAACTTCAGGACCAGAGGCGGAATGCCGGTGACTATGAGCAGAATGAACATTGTTAAGGGCCTCGGACCTGTGCTGCAGATTGCTGAAGGCTATACTGTGGATATTCCAGATGATGTCCATGAGATTATCAACAAGCGTACTGATCCAACCTGGCCCACCACCTGGTTTGCTCCTAAGCTCTCAGGCCACGGCTCCTTCAAGGATGTCTACTCTGTGATGAACGACTGGGGCGCCAATCATGGTGTAGTAGCCTTTGGCCATATCGGCGATTTGATGATCACGTTGGCGTCGATCCTGAGAATTCCTGTGAATATGCATAATGTAGAAAGGGAGCGCATTTTCCGCCCTGATGCCTGGAACCTGTTTGGAACCAGCGAACTGGAAGCAGCAGATTACAGAGCCTGCACAACCTTAGGCCCTCTGTACAAATAGCATATTGTAGAATATAACACTGGCCGCGCCTGGCGGGAAGAATCTTCCGCGCCGGGCGTTTTTCATTGACATTAGGCAGGGTTCTTGCTAAGATTAAGCTATAATATGTTACTTAATATCACGATTATGTTCTAATAGAACAAAAGCTATCAGGAAGAGGTGGAGGAGCAATGGCAACCCCAATTATCATGCCCAAGCAAGGCCAGAGTGTGGAGAGCTGCATACTCACCGCTTGGTTCAAAGAAGCAGGAGAGTATGTAGAGGCAGGCGACCTATTGTTTGCCTACGAAACGGACAAGACCGCTTTCGATGAGGAGGCCGCCGTTTCAGGTATCCTTTTGGAGCGGTTCTTCGAGGAAGGGGATGAAGTGCCGGTTTTAACCACAATCGCAGTCATTGGCGAGGCAGGTGAGGATACTTCGGAATTTAACCCCCATGCCGGCCAGCCGGAAGCTGCTAAAGAGCAGGCACCTGCGCCTGCAGCTGAGCCGGTACAGGTTGCGCCTGCACCTGCGGCTGTGCAGCTGCAGGGGCAAGCTCGCGGTCAGATCAAGGTTTCTCCCCGTGCCAGGCGGGTAGCGGCTGAGCTGGGGGTAGACTATAAACATGCTGCTCCCACAGGTGCAGAAGGGAGAGTTGTTTCCCAGGATATTTTGGCGTTAGCTGCGGCAAGACCAGCTGAGGCAGCTGCACCACGGCTCGAACAGCCTGAATATAGAGAAGTGGAACCATCCAGACAGAGGAAGCTGATTGGGGAGAGAATGGCAGCCTCCGCTTCAGAGGTTCCCCGGGTCACTCTCAATACTTCATTTGATGCCACCGAGATTATGGCGCTACGCAAGAAGCTGAAGGCAGACCAGTCTGAGACGGGCCTGGCCGGAATTACCCTGAACGATATGGTGATCTACGCAGTGTCCCGCACTTTACCTGGCTATCCAGAGCTAAATGCCAACCTGATCGACGGAAAAATGCGGATTTTCAAGAATGCCCATGTTGGCGTAGCGGTTGACACCGAGCGGGGTTTAATGGTGCCAACCCTTTTTGACGCCAATCGAAAGTCCCTGCTGGAGAGCTCCCGGGAGGTTAAATCCATGATTCAGCAGTGTTATGACGGCAATATTAATCCTGACTACCTGCAAGGGGGCACCTTTACTGTGACTAACCTCGGTTCACTGGGCATCGAGTCTTTCAGTCCCATTATCAACCTGCCCCAGACCGGCATTCTCGGGGTAAACACGATTGAGTGGAAGATTAAACAGAAAGACGGGGAATTCATCCATTATCCAGCCATGGGTCTCTCTTTGACCTTTGACCACAGGGCGGTCGATGGTGCTTACGGCGCAAGGTTCCTGCAGGAGCTGACCGCGCAACTGGAGGCCTTTTCCCTGTTGCTGTGCGTATAAAACGAAGAAAAGGAGAGCGAGAAGATGGCTAAGCAATTATTTGTGGATCCAAACGAGGTGCGGAAGAGCTCTGAAATTGAGTTTTCCAAAATTCCGGTCAATAGATATAACAAAACCATTGAAGAAGAATTGGAAAATTTCTCACGGGAAGATTTAGTAAGAATTTACCGGGATATGGTGATTATCAGGCAGTTTGAAGAAATGCTCCTGTCAATTAAGACAACGGGGGAATATAACGGCATTCGCTATAATTACCCCGGTCCTGCCCACCTGTCTATCGGGCAGGAAGCTTCAGCTGTTGGGCAGGCATATCTCTTAGATGAAAATGACCTAATTTTCGGTTCCCATCGCAGCCACGGTGAGATTTTGGCCAAGGGACTTTCCGTAATTGAGAAAATGCCAGCTGCAGAACTGGAAGAGATCATGCAAGATTATCTGGGCGGAACAATCCTGGCGGCGGTTCAAAACATCGCAGACAGTGACACTGATGCCAAAGAACTGGCAAATCTGTTTCTGCTCTACGGCACTCTGGCCGAGATTTTTGCCCGTGAGACCGGCTTTCAAAAAGGGCTGGGCGGCTCGATGCATGCTTTCTTTACTCCCTTTGGGGTTTATCCAAATAATGCCATCGTAGGCGGCTCCGCAGCAATTGCCCTTGGAGCAGCCCTGTATAAAAAGATCAATCGCAAGCCGGGCGCCGTCATCGCTAACATCGGCGACGGTTCTTTAGGCTGCGGGGTCGTGTGGGAAGCGTTGAATATGGCCAGCATGGGACAGTTCAACGAATTGTGGGAAGGGGAGTATCAAGGCGGTGTGCCCATTATCTTCAATTTCTTCAACAATCACTATGGCATGGGCGGCCAGACTTCAGGCGAAACCATGGGCTTTGAAGCACTGGCCCGTGTGGGCGCCGGCATAAACGCCGAACAGATGCATGCCGAGAGAGTGGACGGTTTCAATCCGCTGGCAGTCATTGACGCCATGCGCAATAAGCTTGAAATTCTTGCAGAAAAGCGAGGCCCAGTCTTGCTCGATGTGGTAACCTACCGCTTTGCCGGCCATTCCCCTTCTGATTCCTCCACCTACCGCTCTAAAGAAGAGATCGAAGCTTGGCAGAAGCATGACTCCATCGCAGCGTATAAGCAGGATTTGATCAAGGCTGAAATTGCCAGTGAAGAAGAGCTGCAGCAGATCTGGAACAGTGTAGAAGAGCAGCTTACTAAGATTGTGAAAATTGCAGTTGACGATAACATTTCACCCCGCATGGATCTAAACAGCGATCCAGACGCTATTGCCAAGTACATGTTCTCTAATCAGCGGATTGAAAAGATGGATGACCGTCCCTGCGAAACTCTGCTTCCCAAGGAAGAGAATCCCAGGGTCGAGCAGATCAAGCGGAAAATCAGGACCAAGGTGCAAGAGGGCCAGTCAGCCATGAGAACGTTCCAGTTGAGGGACGGAATCTTTGAGGCCATATTTGATAAGTTCTATGTCGATCCCACCCTCATCACCTACGGAGAAGACGTGAGGGACTGGGGCGGTGCCTTTGCAGTGTACCGCGGCCTGACGGAAGCTTTGCCCTATCATCGCCTCTTTAACGCTCCAATTTCAGAAGCTGCCATTGTCAGTTCAGGGGTAGGCTATGCCATGGCCGGCGGACGAGTAATCGCGGAGCTCATGTATTGTGACTTTCTGGGCCGGGCCGGAGACGAGGTCTTCAACCAGCTTGCCAAATGGCAGGCCATGAGCGCCGGCCAGCTGAAGATGCCCTTGGTGCTGAGGGTATCGGTGGGCAGTAAGTATGGAGCCCAGCACTCCCAAGACTGGACAACGCTCCCAGCCCATATTCCAGGGCTTAAAGTAGTCTTCCCGGCCACACCCTATGATGCCAAGGGTCTGATGAACAGCGCTTTAATGGGTACCGACCCGGTCATTTTCTTCGAAAGCCAAAGAATCTATGACATGGGAGAGCGGTTCCGGCCGGAGGTTCCAGCAAGCTATTACGAGGTGCCGATTGGCGAGCCTGATGTCAAGCGGGAAGGGAAGGACGTAACCATTCTGACAGTTGGCGCCACACTCTATCGGGCGTTAGAAGCTGCAGATACTTTGGCAGAGAAATATGGTGTCTCCGCAGAGGTCATTGACGCCCGCACACTGGTACCCTTTAACTATGATCTCGTGCTCAAGTCAGTGGCTAAGACCGGACGGATTTTGCTCACAAGTGATGCCTGCGAGAGGGGCTCTTACCTAAAAGAAATGGCGCAGACCATTAGTGAACTTGCCTTTGATGACTTGGATGCTCCGCCCGTTGTGGTAGGAGCACGCAACTGGATTACGCCCGCCCACGAGCTGGAAGAATTCTTCTTCCCGCAGCCGGAGTGGATGATTGATGCGATCCATGAGAAAATCATGCCTCTCAAGGGGCACAGCTCCAGACAGGATCTTAGCCGGAAATCAGAAGTGCAGCGCAAAAGAGCAGGTTTATAGGGGGGCATCCTGACATGTCGACTGATCGGAAGGAACGGATCCAAGGATTGATTGAAGAGAAGGGTGAGATCAGGCTCAGGGACTTAAACAAGCTCTTCCCTGAACTCTCCACCATGACTTTGAGGCGGGATTTAGACGCCTTGGAGAAAGAAGGCCTTGTTATCCGTACTCATGGCGGTGCGGTGAGTGTAAAAAGGCTGGCAGGCAAGGGCGAAGAGAATCCCTATGAGATTCGCGCCCAGGAAAACAAGGAAGCCAAGCAGGCTATCGCCGAAAAAGTGATGCACCTGGTAGAAGAGGGACGCTCCCTATACTTTGACTCAGGCAGCACAATCATGAGTTTGGCCGAAATCTTGCCCAACGAGCGGTTTTCTGTGCTGACCAGCGGACTGAATATCGCCCTTGAAGTTCAAAAAAGAAGTCTGCCTACGGTAATGACCGTAGGCGGGCTGATTAACCGAAATACGCTGTCCGCGTCCGGACCGGCGGCTATAAAACTGCTCGAGTCAGTCAATATCGACTTAGCATTTATGGCTGCCTCCGGTTTTTCCGTTGATCGGGGATTTACCGTAGCCAATGTTTACGAGAGCGAGCTGAAAAAGGCGGTGGTAAGGGAGGCGCGGGAAGTAATAGTTTTAATTGATAGCAGTAAGATTGACAAGAATCTGCCCTTTACCTACGCAACTCTCTCGGAGATCGATGCAATTGCCTGCGAAAGGCCGCTGCCCCCGGAGGTGGAAGCGGCAATCCGGCAGGCTAATGTAAAAATATATTAAAAAATACTCTCTTGTTTGCACTCTATGGTCGAAAATAGAACATTTCGTGTAACAAACAAACATTTCCTTATAAAATGTTACGCAAAAAATGATAGAAATGAAGGAAAACCGAAATTTGCCTCGAATACTTTAACAGGAGTTAAGTGAGGAGGTGGTTTGCCACCGAAAGGCATCGGATTGTTACGAAATGTAAAAAAATCAGTCTGTCTATTAAGGGAGGGCTAACAAGAAAGATGAAAAAGAGACTGTTGGTTGTAGGTATTCTGTTGCTGGCTTTTGCTTTGGCTTTACCGGCATACGCCCAAGACTTTACAATTGCAATGGTTGTTAAAGGTGCAGGCAATCCATTTTTCGAGGCTTGCCGCCGCGGTGGAGAAGAAGCAGCTGCCGAACTTGGCTTCAACTTCATTTTCCAAGCCCCTGCAACACCAACTTCTGAAGGTCAGATTGAGCTGATTGACGCTTTGATCGCTCAGCGGGTTGATGCGATTTTGGTCAGCGCCAATGACCCAGACGCATTGGTTCCCATACTTAGACGAGCAATGGACCGTGGAATTACTGTTGTTGCCTTCGACTCGGGAGTAGCCCCAGCAGGCCGCCATATGTTTTTGAACCAGGCCGACATGGAACTGATTGGCCGCATGCAGGTGCAAATGCTTGCTGAAATGATTGACTATGAAGGTGAAATCGCAATCCTCAGTGCCACATCCACCATGGCAAACCAAAACGTCTGGATTAGCTGGATGCTGCAAGAACTCACCAAACCAGAGTACGAGAAGATGGATCTGGTCGGTATCGTCTATGGTGATGACTTGAGAGAAAAGAGCTACAACGAGGCCCTCGGTCTGTTCCGCTCCCGTCCTGACTTGAGAGGCATTATTTCGCCAACCACAGTAGGTCTGGCAGCAACCGCACGTGCCATCGAAGACCAAGGCTTATCAGGCAAAGTTGCTTTGACAGGACTTGGATTGCCAAGCGAAATGGCCGAGTACATTCGCAACGGTACAAGCGAAGCTATCGCTCTGTGGAACCCAATTGACTTAGGCTATGTTTCCAGCTATATGGCCCATGCCGTATTGACCGGCGCTATCAAAGGCGAAGCAGGTGAGATCGTCAACGTAGGACGTATGGGTGAAAGGGAGATCGTTGAAGCAGACGGCGGTCTGGAAGTACTTTTAGGCGCACCATTTGTCTTTGATATTGACAACATTGATGAGTGGGCTGACGTTTACTAGAATTTGCTTTGACTTAAAGACAAGTCTTTTGTAGTAAGTTTGGTGCTGGCGGCTCCTGATAGATTGAAACATACGGGGGCCGCCACCTCACTATTCAAACCCCAACGGCTATTGGTCTTCAGAAGATCCGCAAAGGAGCAGTATTATGTCTGGAAAATTGCTGGAACTAAGTAATATCACAAAACGTTTCCCCGGTGTTGTAGCCTTGGACGGCATTCAGTTTGACCTGGAGGCTGGGGAAATCCACGGTCTGCTGGGAGAAAACGGTGCAGGAAAGTCCACATTGCTTAAGATCATCACAGGAGTACATCAACCAGATGAGGGAGAAATTGTTCTAGAAGGGGAACGCATCGTTTTTAACAATCCGCTCGACGCCAAACGGGCAGGAATTGCCGCGATTTATCAGGAGCCCACCTGTTTTCCAGAACTCAGTATTAGTGAAAATGTCTTTATGGGCCATCCCCTGGTCAGCGGCAGGCTAAACCGTATGGATTGGAAGGCCATGCATCAAAGAACCGAACAATTGCTCCAGGAACTCAATATTCACCTTGATCCCAGAACCACCATGGGCCTTTTGAATGTGGCCGAAAGGCAGCTGGTTGAAATAGCTAAGGCCTTATCTTTGGATTCCAAGATCCTGCTGATGGACGAACCCACGTCCTCTTTAACCATTCAGGAAGCAGAGCGCTTGTTCAAAGTGATCAGACGTCTGCGTGAAGATGGTGTAGCAATTATCTTTATTTCCCATCGTCTGGAAGAAGTCTTTGAGCTGACTGATCGGGTCACAGTACTGCGTGATGGAAAATACATTGGCACCAAAGGGACAGAGGAGCTGACTACGCAGGAAGTAATTCGCATGATGGTAGGCCGTTCCATGGATGAGTTGTATCCGAAAAAAGAGGTTAAGATCGGAAACCCGCTCCTGGAAGTTAAGAATTTGACTCGGCAGGGAGAGTTCAGCGATATTTCCTTTTCAGTACGTGAAGGTGAAATCCTTGGCATCGCCGGTTTGGTTGGAGCAGGCAGAACCGAGATGGCCCGTGCTATTTTCGGTATCACCTCACCTGACGGGGGGGAAATCCGCCTTGCTGATCAGCGCCTTAAGATTAAGAATCCTCGTGATGCTTTAAGAGCCGGAATTGCCTACTTGCCGGAGGATCGTCAGGATCATGGCCTGGTCTTAGCGATGGATCTTTCCCAGAATACCACCATATCAATTCTTGACAGGTTCAAGTATAACTTGCTGGACAAAAAGCAAGAACGGGAGATAACAGAGAAGTACATTGAACTTTTAAGCATCCGTACATCCGGCTGCACTCAGCTGGCTCGCAACCTGTCAGGCGGCAATCAACAAAAGGTTGTCTTGGCCAAGTGGATGGCAACAGAACCGAGGCTCCTTATTTTGGATGAACCGACCAGGGGCGTCGACGTGCAGGCCAAAGCTGCAGTCCATACTTTAATTGGTGAGCTTGCTG
>JAAYOM010000060.1 GCA_012520315.1 Bacillota bacterium
GCTTCGTAGGGAGTCGCCTCATAGCGGTTATAGTGGCTTTGATTCGCCCACTCCCTTAAACCTGTTGTTCTAATGCCTAGTTCTCGGTCATATTTTTTCGCAACCATGGCGTTACTCCTTTCTTAGCTGCATCTGGGGCGATCTGTCTACTTACGGTCAAATATTGTTCTGGCCAAAAAATCTCCTAAGTGGGGAAAGAGCACATACAGCCGGGCACCTGCTTCCATCATGGGCGGCAGATTGATTTCCCTTTGCCTGGTTAACATGCGATCTACAATCGCCTCGGCAACCCTTTGCGGGTCCAGCACCCAGTGCCGAAGCCTGGCCAGGTACGAACCGTCTTGATCTGCCCGCTGAAAAAAGTCTGTCTCGATCGGTCCTGGGTTCACGGTGGTAACGTAAATTCCAAAGGGCTGCAGCTCTAAACGTAACGCATTGGAAAAGCCCCGAACCGCAAATTTAGTGCTGGCATAGACAGCAGACTTCGGTGTTGCCATCTTGCCAGCCTGAGATGCGACATTGATGATGTGGCCTGTCCCCCGGCCTTTCATCTCCAGGGCGACCCTTTGCGTGATATGGATCAAGCCGAGTACATTGACTCGAAACATTTCCTCCGTTACATGCGGCGATGTGTCGAGGGCTGCTTCAAAAAGCCCAAATCCAGCATTGTTCACCAGAACATCGATCTTTCCATCCATGTCCCCGATAATGCGCTTCAAAGCTCCGGCAGCCTGCATGCGATCTCCAACATCGCAGACATAGGAAAAGGCGTCGCCGCCTGAAAGCTCTCTGCACTTCGCCTGTACGGCCTGGAGGCGGTCTTTACGCCTTGCAGCAGCAAGCACAACAGCCCCCTGCCTGGCTGCTTCATAGGCTATTTGCTCGCCTAACCCGCCGGAAGCACCGGTAATGAGGACTGTCTTTCCCTTTAGTCTTGCCTTTGCCTGGCTCATGACTTAATGCCGGCCCCATATTTCTCGGCAATTTTCACCAGGGCAGCCACACAGCTGTCCATGGCTTGCACACAGGCATATTCCAGTTTGGAATGGTGATTGTGACTTCCCGTTCCTAGATTTGGACAGGGAAGCCCCATAAAGGACAGCCGTGCTCCGTCTGTTCCTCCCCGTACAGGAATGCTGTAAGGTTCGCCGCCCACTTCGGTTACTGCCTCATAGGCGGTTTCAATTAGGTGCCAATGGGGCTCGATCTGCGGTGCCATGTTAGAGTAACTGTCAATGATTTCGTAAGCAGCCGTCCCCTCACCATAGATGTCATTGCACCACTTGGCAGCCCGTTTGATCCGGTCCTTTTTATCTTGGAACTTGGCAGCATCATGATCCCTGATAATATAGGTCAGAGTCGCCTTTTCCACACTGCCCTGCATGTCGATTAGATGGTAGAATCCCTCGTAGCCTTCTGTATGCTCCGGCCTTTCCGCTGTAGGCAGAAGGCTATGAAACTCCATGGCAATCAGTGAGGCGTTTTTCATCTTGTGCTTGGCAGTTCCCGGATGAATGTTGACACCTTTAATTGTGATTTTGGCGGTAGCGGCATTGAAAGTTTCATACTCCACCTCGCCAAAGGCTCCGCCGTCCACAGTGTAGGCAAAATCGGCACCAAAACTGTCTACATCAAAAAGGTCGGCCCCCCGGCCTATTTCCTCATCAGGGGTAAAGCCTATCTTGATTGTACCGTGTTTGATCTCGGGACTGGCCAGCAAGATCTCGGCCATGGTCATGATTTCCGCAATGCCGGCCCTGTTGTCTGCTCCGAGCAAGGTGGTTCCATCAGTAACAATCAAGTCCTGACCTACATAGTTATTCAGTGAATCGTATTCATCTGGGCTGAGAATGATCTCTTCCTCTTCGTTAAGTACAATAGCGCTGCCATCATAATTCTCGATCACCCGCGCCTTAATGTTCTCAAAAGGCACATCCCTAACTGTGTCCATGTGGGCAATAAACCCAATGACAGGACCGTTCCAGTCTGCGATATTCGCTTCTATGGTACCGAACACATAGCCGTTTTCATCCATGTGTGCATCTTTAATGCCCAGTTCCAGCATTTCCTCAACCAAAGCCCTGCCAAAATCTAACTGCTCCGGCGTACTCGGACATGTCTCCTTTGTGCTGTCCGATGCCGCAGCAAATTTCGTGTATTTCAAAAGCCTTTCATATGCCTTCACTTCACTGCCCCCTTGCCGTAAACCTTGTGGTATCTTTTCTCTATTGATTATGCATTACAAGTGCCAATGTGCCTCACCGGCAGACACTCAATTCTCTTCCCCTTCCAACAGTGCCAGAAACAAATCGACTATGTGCGGATCAAATTGCGTGCAGGCATTGGCCCTCAGCTCTTCTTTCGCTTGAGAGGCCGACAGTGCCTTGCGGTACGGCCGGTCTTGCGTCATAGCATCATAGGCGTCTACGACCGCCAAAATCCTCGCGAGGAGCGGAATCTCCTCACCTGTAAGTCCCTTGGGATAGCCCGTCCCATCCCACCTTTCGTGATGGGCCAAAATGTAGTCCGCAATGCTCTCCAGTTCAGGAACAGTGCTTGCGATGCGATAGCCGATTTCAGGATGGGTTTTCATAATCTGCCATTCAGCAGAAGTCAACGGGCCAGGTTTCCGCAAGAGACGCTCATCAATGCCGATCTTGCCTATGTCATGCAGTTTGCAGAACACTTCAAGTTCCGCTAATTGAATAGCTGACAGTCCCAGAGATCCGCCGATCCGCTTACAGAGTTCACCCATGCGAAGGCCATGCTCCTCAGTTTCGCAGCTCTTTTCAAACAGGGTTTTGGTGATCGAGGCAAGCACGACGCTGCGGTAGCTTTTGGCCCCCAGAAGCTTCGCTTTGTACATATTGTTTTCAGCCCGGCACAGGGCTTCTGTACGTTCTTCGCTATGGTCTGCTTTGGCAGCGAAGCCCAGCGAGATTCTAAGTTCAGTATCTGCCACCTTGGTCGCGGCAGCCAGAAGCTTAATCTTCTCGCAAATTCTTTCCCCTTGCTCCTCTGTAGTATTAGGCAGCAAGACAATAAACTCATCCCCGCCCCACCTCGAGACAATGTCCGTCGGCCTGCAGCAGCTGCGGATTATATCGGCGATTTTGTTGAGGGCCTCATCTCCCATATGATAACCAAAGGCGTCGTTGATCAGTTTGAGGCCATCTAAATCGCCCATAATCAATGTCAGGGGGTAGTACTCGTCCCTATCCAGCCTCCGAAACTCCTCCTCAAAGAAAGCCCGATTGTAAAGGCCGGTTAAAGAGTCTCGGAAACTAAGGTACTGAATTCTTGCTTCCCGTTCCCTGGTTTCGGTGACATCCCGAAAGACCAGGACAACTCCTAAGAGCTCCCCATCTGCATTGCGTATGGGAGCTGCACTGTCGTCAATAGCCAGCTGCCGGCCATTGCGCGACCTCAAAACAGTGTGGTTGGCAAGTCCCACAATCTTGCCTGTTTTCAATACTTTGTCCACTGGGTTTTCACAGGGCTGCCCAGTATCTTCATTATAGATGTCAAAGATCTTTGCCAAGGGCTGACCAACCGCCTCTGACTGGGTCCACCCGGTCAGGCTCTCGGCAATTGGGTTTAACATATCAACTCTGCCCTTGATATCTGTAGTGATCACAGCATCGCCGATGGAGTAAAGTGTCACTTTGAGCTTCTCTTTTTCTGCGAAGAGGGCAAGCTCAGCGGTCTTACTTTCTGTTACATCACTGTAAACCGCGACAATCTCTCCGGTAGTAAGCTTAAACACGATATTTTCAAACCAGCGACACTCATCATCCTCTTGATAAACATGAGCGGGGTAATAGGCGGTTTCTCCAGTTTCCCAAACCTTCTTAAAAGTTTCTAGAATACCAAAACCCTCAACGCCCGGCCGAAGCAAGCCCAAAGGTTTATTCAAGACTTCCTCCTTGCGCCAGTTTTCTATTGCCAGGGCAGCAGGGTTTACATCCCTGACTATGTAATCGCTACCTGAGGTTCCGTCGCCCTGAACCTCATAAATGATAATTGCACTGGGGTTATTAACAAAAACGCGCCGACTGAAATCTTGACTGCTTCTCAGGGCCTCCTCCACTATATGCTGGGCCCTCTCGAACTCTGTCTTGGCTTTGCGAAACCGATCCGCGTTGTGCAAAAGGACAGCTAGCCGGCCTGATTCCGTTGCAAATCCGGTAACATCATACCAGTGCCCATTAACCTCCAGCAGTTCTTCAAACTCTCGTCTGGCCCCCTGCACAAGCAGATCCTGGAAGGCCCGGAGCCAATCGGGAGGAATTTCCTTTGCCTGAAAAAGCCACTCTGACATTTTTGCACCCTTGCTGCCCATTTCGCTTAGGGCAAATGTCCTCTCACAGTACGGATTGAACTCGAGCAGCACAAAGTCTGCAGGCAAGCCCCGGTCATCAGGGACTGCTTCACTTAGGGAGAAAGCCAAGGGCATCTGCTCCACCACTTGGTCCTGGATCTTTTTCATGTCGATACCCCCTTGCACACTCAGTCCTGAACATATTCGACAGCAGGGCTGGAACTCCTAGTTTTGGGACGTTCACTTCCCCTAGCCAATGTCCTTGATAAAACATATGAGCCGGTTAACCTCTTTAAAGCCAACCCTGCTATGGAAGTGGCAGCTATCGTCATTGCCTTGTTCTACATCAGAGCCCATTTGGGCGCACCCCTGGCTTGCGGCCCAGGCTTCGCCC
>JAAYOM010000061.1 GCA_012520315.1 Bacillota bacterium
CTTTCCGGGCTAGGCCACATCTTCCCTTCAAAAAACGGTCACGCAATCTGAGAGAGAAGTGGCTAAAGAGTGTTAGAAATTACACTAAAAGCACTAATCCTGCGGCCTTTTTGACGATACTCCAATGCATGCTGCCACCTCCTGGCAAAATATTAAGTATTTCTATTTGTTATTATACCATGGAGGGGTCAGTTTGGAAACTTAAACTTCCATTCTGCTCCCGGATCAAACTGCCTGTAGCGACTCATACTGGACATTGTACAGTTCATAATAAATGCCCTGTTTATCCATCAGTTCGCTATGGGTGCCCAGTTCCACAATACGGCCGCCGTCAATTACCATAATTCGATCTGCATTGCGAATCGTAGAGAGCCGGTGGGCGATCACAAAGGAAGTCCGACCTTCTAAAAGTTTGTCCACGGCCTTTTGCAGTAAGATTTCTGTATGAGTGTCCACACTGGCGGTAGCTTCATCCAGAATAAGAATGCGCGGATCGCTTAAGAGTACACGGGCAAAGGCAATCAGCTGCCGCTGGCCGACGGAAAGACGGGATCCCCGTTCATTGACCCAAGTATCGTAGCCATCTTCCATATTTTCAATGAAACTGTGGGCCCGCACTGCTTTGGCAACCTCCACCACCTCTGCCCTGGTGGCATCAGGACGGGCAAAGCGAATGTTATCCAACACTGTTCCACTGAAAATGAATGGGTCCTGTAACATGACCCCAATGTTGTCCCGCAGGGAATCCAAGGTGCTCTCCTTCACATCCTGACCGTCAATGAGAATGCGTCCCTGCTGGGGATCGAAAAAACGGGCCAAAAGGGCAATAATGGTTGTTTTGCCAGATCCGGTTGCACCAACAATGGCCAAGGTCTCCCCTGGTTCAACTGTAAAGTTAAGATCTCGCAGCACATCCCGCTGGCCATCATAGGAGAAGGTAACATCCTCGAACTTCACCTGACCGGCCACATTCCTGAGGGGAACAGCCTGGGGGTGATCGCTGATTGTTACCTCTTGATCCATCAGGTCAAAAATCCGTTCTGAGGACGCCATTGCCACCAGCAATTGGTTGTAAAACTGGCTAAGGACGATGACAGGATGCCAGAACCGCTGTAAGTACACGGTAAAGGCAATGATCACACCTACTGTTATACCGTCCATTTGCAGCAGGCGAGCACCATACCAGTAAATAATCAAAGTTGCAACTAAAGACATGAGCTCAACTGCCGGCCCAAAAGCATTATTCAAACGGATCGCATCCATCCAGGAGTCGTAGACATCCTTGATTATCTGGTGAAAGGTACGGTCATTGTGCTTTTGGCGTACGTAGGCCTGAATAACTTTCATGCCCACGATGTTCTCATGCAGGTAACCATTTAAATTTGAGTTTTTCTGCCTTACTGTTCGCCACTTATCCCGGATATAGTTGCGGCTGAAAAACATAATCACCATAAACGGCGGGACGACTACAAAAGTAACTAGGGCCAGCTGGGGGTGGATAAACAGCATGATTGCGGCTGCCACTCCCAACATGGTAAACTCGGTAAGCACATTGACTATGCCGTTTGTGAACAGGTTGTTGAGCTGCTCAACATCATTGACAATCCGCACGATCACCCGCCCTGTAGAATGGGTGTTGAAGTAGTCAAAGGAGAGATCCTGCACATGATTGAACAGCTTACGGCGCAGATCAAGCAATGCCAGCTGCCCGACGCGATTGGCGAGAAATATTCGCATCCGATCGAAGAAATACCCTGAGCCAATTGCGACTAAATAGAGTACAGAAACCAACACAAGGCCTGAAATATCTCGCTTGGGGATATGCACATCAATGGACTGTTGCAGCAGATATGGCCCCAAAAGCTGACTTAAGGTGGCTAAAAACATCACCACAACTGTACTGAAGATCTGCTTTTTATAAGGCAGCATATACTCTGCCAGCCGCCTTATTTGGCTCACATTAATCTCTGCGGTACGGGGTTCATTGTGTCCGTAGCCTGCAGGCCCCATTATGCACCTCTCCCTTCCCCAGCAAATTTATGATACTCATTGTATTGCTCCAGCAGCGTCCGATAGTATTTGCCACGTTTTTTCACAAGCTCAAGATGGGTGCCCCGTTCGATGATGCGCCCTTGATCTAAAACCAAAATCTGATCTGCATCTTTCACCGAGGAAATCCGGTAAGCAATAATCAGCGTTGTCCTTCCCGAGCGGGCCTGGGAGAGGGCTTGCTGAATGCTTTGTTCTGTCTCCATATCTACACTGGATGTGGAGTCATCCAGCACTAGAATCTGCGGATCACTGACAAGGGCCCTGGCAATAGCAACGCGCTGCTTCTGTCCCCCTGACAATCCCGTTCCCCGCTCGCCCACAACTGTGTCATAACCCTCAGGCAATTGGCTAATAAACTCGTGTGCATCAGCGATACGTGCCGCCTGCTCAATTTCTTCCCTCGTCGCATCAGGACGGGCAAAGGCAATATTATTGGCAATTGTGTCAGAAAACAAGAAGGTATCTTGCATCACCACACCAATTTTGCGGCGGAGGCTATCCAAATCAACATCCCTAAGATCATGGCCGTCGTAGGTTATCTGCCCGTCGGTAACGTCATAAAACCTAGCTAACAGGTTGATTATTGTTGTTTTGCCAGACCCAGTATCACCAACGATCGCGGTAGTTGTGCCCGGTTCCATCGTAAAGCTGATATCCTGCAACACAGGTTCACCTACATAAGAAAAAGATACATCCTTAACTTCAACTCGCCCCGGACCGGCGGAGAGAACTAGCGGATTTTCCCGGTTGGCGACTTTAATTTCCTCATCCATCAGGTCAAACACCTTTTCTAAGGATGCTTGGGCATTCACCCACTGATTAACCAGGCCGGCAATGCTGTTGATGGGATGGCGCAAGGAGAGCATGTAACCGTTAAAGGCTACGAGCACACCGATGGTTATCTCACCTTCCATCACAAAATAGCCCCCTACCAGCAAGATCACCAAAGCGCCGGCCCCGGAAATAAACTGGTTGAAGGGTACATACTTTGCCCGGATTTCTGAGGCGGCCAGGTGGTTTTCTGTAAGGTCCCCTGCCACTTCTTTAAAGCGTGCTTTCTCATCTTCTTCACGCCCCGATGCCTTAACCACTTGAATCCCGGTAATGTTCTCCTGTACATATGAATTCAAATTTTCAAATGCTGTGCGGATGGAGCGAAAAACCGGCCGCAGCTGCCGTGACATGCTTCTTGTTGTCAAGTACAGAAACGGCAGCATTACCAGCAAGGAGAGGGTCAAAGGCATATTCAGCCGCAGCATAACAATTACTGTAAACAGCAAAGTGACGGCAGCTTCAAAAGCCTGAACATAACCCATATTCAAAAACATGCGCACTGCCCGCAAATCGCCTACGAGCCGGTTCATCAACAGTCCGGTACGCTCCTGATCGAAAAAGGAAAATGACTGGCGCAGCAGACGCCGGAACAGATCGCTGCGCAGATCGTAGAGGACACCCTGGGATGTGTATTGAAAAATGTAGCTTTTAAAGTATTGGGCGATTACACGCAGGAGGGTCATACCCAAAAATATGAGAGCTAATTTGGTGAAAAGCTCGTAGTTTCCCGCTACTAAGACATCGTCAACGATCATTTTCGTCAGATAAGGTTTGACTAGACCCAGCACAATCGCGACAAGAGCCAAACCCAGACCCAGCAGATTGACTTTATGATAGCGGCGGGAATAGTTCATCAGACGCTTAAGATAGAACATGCTGCACAGATTTCCTTTCTACAAGATCAGGATTGACAAAGATCACAACTTCAGGCAGCTCAGGCTGCTCAATCCGGGCCAATAAGCGCTTTGCCGCCACTTGGCAGGCGTGATCTAAGTTAAGATCAAAAGTGGTGAGCGGCGGAATGACCCATGATGCCACTTCCATATTGCCGCTGCCTACCACTGAAACTTGTTCCGGAACGGAAATGCCCCTGTCATGCAGGTACTTTATTAGTCTCATTGCTGTTCGATCACTATTACAGACGAAGGCAGAGGGCAGATTATTCGCCGCAATCATTTCGCCCACTCCCTCTTCTAAGCCCTCGAGGGCATCAATTACATGATTTGGATTAAGAGCAATTTCAGCTTGGGCTAAAGCTTTGCGATAGCCATTTAGGCGCTGGCAGGTATTGAACCTTCCTTCTACGCCGATCAGTCCAATCTGGGTATGGCCCCTATCTAGAAGATAACGCGTCGCCTGATAACCTGAACGGTTAAAGTTGAAATAGACAAAATCTGCTTCTACCTGGTCTGAGGTGCCATTTAGGATAACCATCTTGGGAACATGCTTCTGAAGCAAAGCAATGTACTCATCAACAAACTGGCCCAAGAGAATGATCCCGTCAATGCTATGGCCTTTACGCAGGTTTTTAGGCAGTTCATTTTCTTCTTGTTTTTCCCTTGCCACAAACTCCATGCTAAAGTCCATGCCATATGCACGGATGTAATGTTCTAGACTCTGTACCAAGAGGCTGAAGTTGCTCGAATCTGCCTCGAATTTGCGTTTGATTAAGAGGAGCACGTTCTTGGTCTTTTTTCTACCGCGTTTGTAACCCAATTCTGCCGCTTTTTCCTTTATCCGTCCCCGGAGCTCGTCACTGACACCCGGACTCCCAGACAAAGCGCGGCTAACTGAGATGGATGAAACCCCCAAAGCTTCAGCAATCTGGGCTATTGTCACCTTCTTGCTCACCAGAATCCCTCCCTCGCATACAATAGTATATCAAACTACCGTTATATTCACCAGCTTTCTAACGTTATGTTTCTGTTTTGTACCGTTGCAAAAAATAAACAGACAGAAGATTATCTCCTCTGCCTGTTTAAAGCTAGTTTTCTCTTGTATCAGTACTTAATGTCCCTACTTGTCTTATTTTTCAGCCAAAGACATGAGCTTTTCTTTCTTTTCTTTGACCTCCCTAGACAGCGCCTGTTTTTTCTCGTCATCTCTTTGCCAGCATCTTGAGCAAAAAAACCCCCTGCATCTTCAGTATCGAAGATACGGGGGTGCTAGATCTGGTCAGAAACAGTAAGTCGGCAGTTAAACCGCCACTTTAATAACAACCTTCTTAACTGCCTCAGGGCCATCAACCGAGATGCACGGCATATGGGCATCTTCAGGGAAGAAGACTGCAAACATGCCGGCTTCAAGCCGGACTAAATCGCCCTCGCCTGCGAAAAACTGAATATCTTTCTCCCCATCATAGCTGTCCAGGGACTTGAGGTTTACCACATTGGTGTAACCTATAAATTCCCTTCCGCTGACAATGTATTGGATGTCAATATACTTGCGGTGCGTCTCGTACTTGCCTTCCTCTAGCGGCTTGGAGTCATACTCCTGCACCAGGGCAAAGACCCTGTCGCCTTCGATAGGGTATCTTCCCACCTCCAGCCCCTGCAAGTCTTGGGTACTCAGATATTCTATTCCTCTCTCTAGTCCCGAGCTCAAGTTCAGATACAGATCGCTGTTTGCCAGTTTGTCGACTATCATTCTAGTTCGTCCTTGGCTAGCACAGCAAAGATTACGGTAATTAAACCTGCACCGGGATCCGGCTTGCCTACGCTGCCCTCTTGGAACCAGCTGGCCCTGCCCAACTTGGACTGCATCTCTTTGGTGTTTTCAAACCCAGTCAGCGCAGCTTGATGGGCCTTTTTCCAGGCCGCAGGAAGCCCTTCTGATTCTAGGCTTTCTTCCAGGGCTTCAACTGCAGGAATCAAGGCATCGAGGGCAGTTTTGTCGCCAAGCTCACCTTTGCCCCGTTCTTTGATGCCGTTTACCCCAGCCTGCAAACCGGCCACAATGTCCTCTGGGCTAAGCTCGGTCTTACCCTTCCACTCTTTACCCATCCGCATAATCGCGGTGGACACCAAGGTCCCCATGGTTGACGGTGCCACTTTATTGAAAGTCAAGCCTCCGGTCATAAAGAACTTGCCGATATCATCGTCGGAGTACGTGGCAGCGGCATCAGCCAGGGCAGTGAAGCCCCTGTCCATTGTCAGGCCCAGATCTCCATCGCCAATGGCTGAGTCTAACTCCACCAGCCACTCCTTGTTTTTGGCCACTGCTTTGGCCATTCTTTCCAGAGTTTCGGCTACCTGTGCAAACTTAGCAACCACTGACAATCCCCCCTGGTCCAGGCTGAATAAAGAAGGGTGATTGGGCCGGAGCATCCAACAGCTCTTTCAGTTCATCATCCAGTTTGAGAAGGGTTATGGAAAAACCGCCCATTTCCATGGAAGTAGCGAACTCGCCGATGTAATTGCGATAGACCTTGATATCCTTCTCACCCAAGATCTGCGCTATTTTCCGGTAGACAATATAAAGTTCTTCCAAAGGAGTGGAGCCGAGGCCGTTCACCAAAACAGCTATTTCAGTGCCGGATTCCAGCTGGAAATCCTTGATGATCGCATCCATCAGCTCTGCGGTAACCTCGTCTGCAGGCTTGAGCTCGCCCCGGCGGATACCCCGTTCACCATGGATACCCATGCCGATCTCCATCTCGTTTTCGCCAATTTCAAAGGTCGGCTTGCCCACTTCAGGAATAATGCATGGGCTCAAGGCGACACCCATACTCCTTGTGGCAGCCACGGTTTTTTCAGCAACACGGGTTACTTCCTCTAGCGAGCCCATAGCTTCAGCCTTGGCTCCGGCAATTTTATAGGCAAAGAAGAGACCTGCCACGCCCCGGCGCTTCTGCCAGTTGTCCCTTGGTGCCGAAGCCACATCATCAGTAACCAGCACGGTCTTGGACTCAATGTCGGACATCTCCAGAATTTCAGCTGCCATATCAAAGTTCATCACATCGCCGCTGTAATGGCCGAACAGGAACAAAACACCTGCACCGGACTGGGCAGCCTCTGCCGCGGCCACAATCTGATCTGCACCAGGCGATTGGAACACATCCCCGATCGCAACACCATCACAGAGACCATAGCCCACATAGCCAAGGAAGGTAGGCAGGTGGCCGGAGCCGCCTCCGGTAATAATTGCCACTTTCCCATCCTTAGGACTGTCTGCCCGCACCAAGCTTAGTGCATCGTCCAGCAGCCGCAGCTGGTCTGGATGGGCTGCAGCAACCCCTTCCACGTATTCTCTAGTAAACTTCTTCGGATCATTTACAAACTTTTTCATTCTTCATCCTCCTACGCAACTAAGCACCGACTTCTTTAGGTCCCCGCCTTTTTTGGATAACTTCACGGATAGGTCCCCACAGAAGCGACACTAGAGAGATTACTAGAAGTACAACTGTAATTGGACGTGTAAAGAAGATAGACGCATCACCTTGTGAAAGGGCAAGGCTCCTCCGGTAGTTAGATTCTGCAATGGGTCCAAGCAATAGTGCCAAGATAAAGGGTCCCAGGGGAATATCCGCTTTCTTAAACACAAACCCCACGATGCCTGCGATAAACATGACGATTACGTCAAAAATGGAGTTGTTGATGGCAAAGGAGCCCAGGATACAGAAGCCAATTACAGCTACCCAAATGTATTCCTGCTTAATCCGGAGAATCACAGAGCTCGCTCTGGCGGTAACCAGGCCAAGGGCCAAGATCATCAGGTAGCCCACAAACATTAAAGCCATAATGCTGTACACAAAGGGTGCCTGCTCAATAAATAGGCGCGGGCCCGGCTGCATACCGTACATCATCAAAGAACCAATCAGAATTGCGGTAACCCCGTCACCTGGAATGCCCAGTGTCATCATGGTCGTCATCGCACCGCCAATAACTCCATTGTTAGCCAGAGAAGTTACGGCAAGACCAGTGTAGGAACCCTTGCCAAACTCCTCCGGCTTTTTGGAAATTTGCTTTGCCTGCTGCCAGCAGACAATCGAGGCAATATCTCCGCCTGCTCCTGGAATGGCTCCGATCACTGCACTAACGATGGAAGAAAGCAGCACAGCAAAACTAGATTCACGCAACTCCTTCCTGTTTGGCCACATGCGGCCCATCTCTGTTAAAACCGCTGCACCTTCCTCATCACCGGCGAAGGATTTGTTTCTAGCCACACGCTCACTGAGCTGAAACAACACTTC
>JAAYOM010000062.1 GCA_012520315.1 Bacillota bacterium
TGGCATTAATTGGGGCTATGATCCACATGGGTTTTTCGTTCACTAGCCTCAAGCTTCTGCTGATCATCACCTTTATTTGGATCACCAGCCCCACAGCAGCCCACCTGATTGGAAAATCCGCGTATCGCACAGGTGTTCCTGCCGCCTGCGGCAGTATACCTGTTAAAGATGTATCTGGAAGGGAGAACCAACAATGACCCTGGTACATTTCTTGCTCTTATTATTCTTGGTCGTCTGCGCTTTTTTTGTGGGGCGCACAAAGGATCTGATCAGTGCCACAATTGTTTTTTCCGCTTATTCTCTCACTATGGCCCTGCTTTGGCAGCAGTTGGCCTCGCCTGATGTGGCTATTACAGAGGCTGCCATTGGTGCCGGAGTGACCACTTTGCTTCTTTTTGCTGCAATCTCCCGCACAAGGAGGATGGAATGATGCGAGTTGCTCTAGAGGTGGTTACACTTGTCGTGATCGGGGTTTTGCTTCTGATGGTGGCCCAGGAAATGCCATCCTTTGGAGATCCAACAAACCCTGTGCATAACGAGGTTAGCCGGTATTATATAGAAAATACCGAGGAAGAAGCTGGTGTGCAGAATGTTGTAGCAGCAATTATCACGGATTATCGCGGCTTTGACACCTTAGGCGAGCTGACAGTGCTCTTAACGGCAATTGCCGGTCTGCTGGCTGTCTTGCGCAGCTAAAGGAGGGCGTACCTTGAGTGATATCATTGTACGGGTTGTAACTCGGCTGATGATTCCCTACCTGCAATTGTATGGTCTTTATATTATTCTCTATGGACACAACTCACCAGGCGGAGGGTTTGCAGGTGGAACTGTAATTGCCTCAAGCCTGATTCTCTATGTCTTGGCCTTTGGGATTGACGATGAGGATCTCAGGCTCTCCCCGTCTGTGGCGCGCATTATCGAAAGCTGCGGGGCCCTGGCCTATGTGGGCATTGGATTGGGCGGCATCCTTTTGGGTGCTAATTTCTTGAGCAACAAGGCTGCGGGCTTTCCTCTGGGGATACCCGGGCGGGTTTTCAGCGGAGGTACAATTGTGCTTTTGACAGTCTCCATCGGACTGAAGGTTGCGTCAACGATGATTACCCTCTTTACAAACATAGCGGAGAAAGAGGGGGAGGACGAATCATAATGGACAATCTCTTTTATGCGATGATCTTCATAATCTTTTTGACGGGTTTTTGGATTATGCTGAGACAATCCAATTTGATCAAGAAGATTATCGGGATGAATATTATGGAAAGTGCAATCTTCCTCTTTCTCGTAGCAATGGGATACGTGAAGGAAGGGAGCGCGCCTATTGCGACCGAAGCGAATCCCGGCTTGGCTTATGTAAATCCGCTCCCGTCTGCCTTGGTTCTCACCGGAATTGTGGTGTCAGTCAGTGTGACTGCTTTTGCTTTAGGTCTTACTGTGCGCCTGTATAAACACTACGGAACTATGGATGTTGATGAGATTACGCGTATGAGGAGCGAGGAACTATGATCACCGCGCACATAATGCCCTTGACCATCCTCCTGCCTTTAGTGGGTGCTTACCTGATTTTACTGGTGGGCTCGAAACACCGGTCCTTTGCCCGCAATTTTGGGCTGCTGACAACGGGGATAACCTTTGCTATGGTTTGTTATATTACCTACCTGGTTTCAAACCAAGGCAAAATGGCCTACTATCTAGGCGGCTGGGCTCCTCCCCTCGGGATTGAGCTGCGTGCGGATCCGATCACTGCTTTTTTGCTTTTGACCTTTGCCGGAGTATCTTTTTTTGTGCTCCTTTTTGCCTATGACATTTTGCCAGGAGAAATCAATGGCAAGGTGATAACCCGTTATTATGCCCTGTACTTGGTTTTGCTCGGCTCACTCCTGGGGATAGTTCTCTCCAATGACTTTTTTAATATCTATGTATTCTTGGAAATATCCTCCATCGCCGCGGCAGCGCTGGTAGCCGTTAACGGGGACAAGCTTGCCATGGAAGCGAGTATAAAGTACTTGGTGATGAGCACCCTCGGATCAGGTACTGTACTTATGGGTATAGCTGGCCTTTACATGGTCACAGGCTACTTAAGCCTTGACTTTCTCGCGGGGGCGCTCCCCCAGGCCTATGCCAGTCATCCCCTCACCGTTTTAATGACCTTGGGCATGCTGACGGTGGGCATAGCAGTGAAGGCTGCCCTTTTTCCTCTGCATGTATGGCTGCCTGATGCCCATGGATCGGCACCCACGTCATCGAGCGCGATTTTATCCGGCCTGGTTGTGAAGGTGTATATCGCAGTTTTGCTGAAATTGCTATACAGGGTTTTCCCATTGGATTTTTTAGCCGCTCTGCCTTTGCAGGGGAGCCTTTTGGTCATGGCAACTTTAGGCATCTTTATCGGATCAATCATGGCCATTCGGCAGCGTGACATCAAAAAAATGCTGGCCTACTCTACAGTTGCCCAGATTGGCTATGTATTTTTGGGCATTGGCCTGTTTTCTGAAAAGGCCATGCTCGGCGCGGTCTATCACGTGTTTAGCCATGCCGTGATGAAAAGCATGCTCTTTCTGTCTGCGGGATTGTTGATAAAATATAGCGGGAAGAGGACGATTGCTGACCTGTCGGGATTAGGCCGGGTCTATCCAATCCCAATGATTGCCTTTTCGGTTGGGGCCCTTTCTATGGTGGGTGTCCCGCCTTTAGCGGGCTTTATGAGTAAGTGGTATCTTGGCTTAGGTGCCCTGGAAGCAAATCAGCTTCTGTTTTTACTCGTGCTCTTGCTGAGCAGCCTTTTAAATGGCTTTTATTATATGCCGATTGTGATTGGGGGATTTTTCAAGAAGGAGACAGTTGAGATTAGGCAGGAAAAGATCCCTTTAGGGGCCCAGATTTCCTTGCTGGTTCTGATTGCGGCCACCTTTTTCTTCGGCCTGTTCTCGAATATCCCGATCAGTTTCTTAACCCCAACAGTTCAGGGAATTTTTTCAGCTTTCGGAGGGGGGATTTAGTTTGTCTGAGGCAGTCAGTATACTTCCTTTGGTTTTAGTACTCCTCCCCACTCTAGGGACAGGTGCTGTAGTGCTTGCAGCCCGCTATGGTCAGCACCTGCGCAGTCAAGTGACTAATTTTGTGATGTTTGCCACATTTGTGGCGGCCTGCTGGCAGTTCTACATTGTGCAGCAGGGCACGGAGCTGGTCTATGCCTTAGAAGGATTCATGGAGTTTGGCCTGCGCTGGCGAGTTGACTTCGTAGGTGCAACTTTTTCTGTGGTTGTGACTCTGGTCTGGTTTTTGGCAACGGTGTTTGCCAGGGACTATATGGCCCATGAGCACCACCAGACACGCTTTTTCGCCTTTTGGACCTTTACCCTTGGGGGCACGGTCGGTGTTTTTGTAGCGGGTGATTTATTCAGTCTGTTCCTCTTTTTTGAGGCCATGACCTTTGCCGCCTACGTCCTGGTCATTCACGAACAGGATCGGGAATCCATGCGAGCAGGCAACGTCTACCTTTACCTAAGCATTGCCGGGGGACTGGCGCTTTTAGGCGTAATCTTCCTGCTGCAGTTTGTGGTGGGGGCCACAGGCTTTGAACCCGCACTTCATCTCATTGTTGCCAAAGGTATCAGCCCGTGGCTTATTCTGGTGATGCTAATTGGCGGCTTTGGCGTTAAAGCTGGCATGCTCCCCCTGCATATCTGGCTGCCAAAGGCCCATCCGGTAGCGCCGGCACCGGCTTCAGCAGTACTTTCCGCCATCATGATCAAAACTGGCGCCTATGGTTTCCTGCGCCTTTTATACGTGGTTCTAAGTGTACCCGATGGAAGTGCCTTGTTTGTCTATCAACAGAACTTCGGCTATCTTTTCATCTGGATTGGGGCCGTTACCATGTTTATTGGAGCCATCATGGGCATCCTGAACGATTCTATGAAAAGGGTGCTCGCTTACTCGAGCATCAGCCAAATGGGTTACATTCTCTTTGCTGTGGGCTCAGGGGTATTACTCGGTTCTCGGGGCGCTTTTGGTTTTGCCGGGGCCTGGATGCACATGATTAACCACGCCTTTTTTAAGTCCTTCCTCTTTTTGTTGGCTGGGGCAGTTTATTTGCACACCGGTGAACTCGATTTAAACAAGCTCGGAGGACTGCGCAGGCAGATGCCAATTGCTCTGGGTTTTTTCCTGGTTGCAGCGGCTTCCATTACGGGCATTCCCGGATTTAACGGCTATGTAAGCAAGATTGTGATCCATGAAGCGATTCTTGAAGCATATCACCTTTTACATTGGCCATCACTGCTCTGGCTGGAGCGAATATTTGTCATCACCGGAGGACTTACCGCCGCCTACATTTCCAAAATATGGTTGAAAACCTTCTTTGGCAAACCTAAAAAAGACTGGTCGGAAGTAAGGGATCTAAACCTGTCCCATCGCCTGGTCTTCGGTATTTATGTGGCTATTTCCCTGATCATAGGTCTTTCCGCCCAGGGGGCAGTGGATAGGCTGGTTCTTCCTGCCGCGAACTTGCTGCCTTTTGATCAAGGGGATATCGCCCATTTAGGCCATGTACCCTTTTGGGGGCGGGCCGAACTTTTGAGCCCTGTAACTTCCTATGCGATTGCTGTAGCAGTGTTATTTCTACTGTGGAAGTTTGGCGACAGAATCAAGGTGCCCCGCTGGCTCAGCGTGGAATATCTTGTGTATCGCCAGGTTTACAATGGCTTTCGGGCGGGGATTCTTGGTTTGATTTATCTGGCAGAAACCTGGCTTCCTAGCAGGATATCTTCTTTGACTAGGGCCTGGCGGAGGGTTGATCAGGTGACCCAGGAAACCAAAGCGCAGATTAAAAGGTGGAAACCGCCCAAGGTTGAGTTAATCTCCGCTACTGACCTCATGAAGAAGCTTGAAGAAGCTCGCGCGCAAGAGCGGGAGCAAGTCAAAGTCTGGCGTGTTGGAGATGGGGAACTCAAAAGGCGAATTCAAAAGGTTAGGCAAGAATGGCAAGAGCGTGAAGAACGCCTGGAAGAACGCATTTACGATGTGGTAGAGGGGGTTCCTAGGGGAGAGGCTAAGGAGGAAGGGAAGAAGTCCCTCGATGAACGTGTCAGGGAGTTGGCCGATTGGGCAGCAACCAGGAAGTTCAACCCTTACTGGAATACGAAGAATTTAGGCTTTGATGCCTGGATTGTGGCTATTGTTATTGCTTTGATCCTCTTTGTGTTTTTGGTTTTGCGGTAACACTTTGAGCCCACGAATGCTGAAAACCGCCCTGGTTTAGGGGCGGTTTTTCCATAGTTCTTGAACGTGAGGCGCTAGAATTAGGACTGTTGCAGATAAGACGAAGTTTTTCTAATAAAGGCTTTAAGATCACCTAGATGCTCTTGAAGGATCGAGTAGACATGCTCATGATTGAGTTCCCAGTACGTGTACGAGCTTGTTTCTGAGCTGGGCCATCCTCGACAATCTGAGTGCCTCATCCTCGCCCAAGATCTATGTCACTAAGGGGGGTTAATGTTTGATGGCTCATTGACTCCGTTTTGATGCGAGATTAGGGGCCGGAATTTTTTCAAGAAAGTGCAACCTTTTAGAGTGTAATCTACTCTAAGTAAGTAAAGGGGGAATGAAATGGAACCAATCGAAGCCCTCAAAAGAAGAGAAGAAGCGGCCATCCATTGGTTGGTGGATTCATTCTCCGATCGCCTGCTCAAAGCAGCAACGCTGATTCTCTCTGATCAGCATCTGGCGGAAGACGCTGTCCAGGATTGCTTTGTGGATGCTATTGCCAATCTGGAAAGCTTTCGGGGAGAATCATCTGTTTATACTTGGCTCTATACCATTTTGCTGCGCCGCTGCTATCAGTTGAGAAGAAAAAACTCCCAGCAGCTGATCCTTTCCACTGAAGTCATTGACGGGGTTTTGACCAGACAGGGAACACACAGCTCCGGGCCTGACACAGAGGCAGACTGGGTTTTCCGGAATGCCGTAAAAAAGCTGAAGTACAAGTATCGAGAGGTTATAGTCCTCTTTTATTACGCTGAGTTTTCCATTAATGAAATTGCAAAACTCTTGGGCGCGCCGGAGGGTACAATAAAGAACAGGCTGTATCGGGCCCGTAGACAACTAAGAAATGTATTGGAGAAGGAGGATGGCCATGTCTTTAAAAGCGCGTTTTGATGAGGAGCTTCAGGACGTCGTTTTTTCCAAGGAAGATCGGGCCCGCTTAAAGGATCAACTAGTCCGTTTAGCCCGGGAGCAAAAGCGCCCTGGCCTACGGGAACGCTTGACCCAGTTTTGGCATGGCAGCACAGAGGTACCACTTCCCGCAGCTGTGGCGGTAGTCATTATTATGGGCTTGGGGCTCTGGACCGCTTATTCTAACCTCCTTGCGGTGGATCCAGCTGCAGCAGCTCTTTTTTTCAAGGCCGGCAGTGAAACCTATCAAGTCATTACTCAGGGGGTGAGCGTGCTGTGATGAAAATTCGGATAAAAAACAAGCACTTGATTTTATTTATCTTGCTTGTCGCAGTGTCATTTGGGGCTGTATCTCTCTTTGGCGGTGACTATCTTTTCTATAGAGCCCAAAAGGCAGAGCAGGCTGGAGATAATGTGAAGGCCCTTGCCTACTACGATGCCTTGATTCAGCGTTATCCAGGGCATAGCCGCGTTCCGGACGCACTCTATTGGTCTGCTGAGCTTTTGCCCAGTTTTGACAGTTTTATTGCTACATTCTATCCTCAGCGTTCTTCAATGACCCGTAGAGACGGCGGTATACCGGAACTTGCCGAGGGTTCTCTTACTAGGATTGAGCGTTATTTGCGCATCCAAGAAGAATTTCCCCGTCATTGGGCTGCAGCACATGTTCCCTATCGGTTGGCAGATGCTTACCATAGCCTAGGCGATCCTAGCAGTGAGGAGTTGTACCTTAAGGTTCTTGAAAATGAAAGGGCCACAGGAAGACTCGATGCTGCACTGCGTTTAGTCCAGATCTATGAGGGACAGGGCCGTTTTGATGAGGCTCTGGCTGTTCTGGAATACTGCCAGATTCATTTGCCCGATCACAGTCCAATTGAGGTTAAAATGAAGCTGGGCGATGTGTTGGGCTTCAAGGGCGACCACCAAGGCGCTCGGGAGGCCTATGCAGAAGTGCTGGTGATGGCGGAAGAACAAGAGCGGGAGCTGCGCAGTCGCAGGCAGGGGGAAACTCAGTTCGGCGTCCCTGTGGAAATCAGTGTGCTTCCCCATTATCAGAGTCAGATCGAGGATAAGTTGGTTAGTTTGGATATGTATGAAGCGGGGGAGTTTGCTTTTGTAGAAGGCCGAGTAACGTTGCGCGGTCAGCCTTTGGCAGGGATACATGTCTATGCTAACCCCATTTTCAATAATCAGCGTTCGTACTATGGCCGCAGTGAACCCGGACTGTGGGTTACAGGCCAGGATGGATCCTTTACTGGGGTTTTGCCGGCAGGCACCTATGAGTTTGGCATCGGCTTAAACTATCACCAGGCGAAGTTGGTGGAAGGAGCTCACCTTCAGATCATCCATGGGGAGCTTGACTTAACCGAGACAAAAGAGCTGCCACTGGTGGAGTTTCGCTTTGTGGAACCAGTAAAACTAACGGCGCCTCAGGCAGGCTTTGTCTACCGAGGCGAGCCCTTCACAGTCACGTGGGAGCCTTACCCTGGGGCCCATGAGTACAGCGTATCGGTATCAGGGGTCACTATAGACAGTCAAGGAGGAACATCTTATGTAAGTGCACCTGATTTGGGCAAAATCGAGCAAACGAGTATGGTCTATGAGAGACGAACGGTAAATCAGTTTGGTGTTGTCGGCTACGATTCCGTCGGTGTTCACCCTGCTTACCTTGTGGGGCGGCCAGAGGGCTACGATCGCTTGAAAATATCGGTGAGGGCACTTGATGAAAAGGGAAACACCCTTGCCTCTAATGGAGGCCTGCATTTCGGAGGAGAAAGCCCTGCGCCAGGGGAGATTGCAGTTCAGGAGGGATTGCGAAATCGGGCTGAAGAATTGCTATTTGACCGTAAGTATGACGAGGCTGTAACACTCTTGGAAAAACGAATTGCGGAAGATCCAGCGGATGTAGACACCCTTTGGACTTTAGCTCGCATCTATTTTTCGGGCACCCACGCTAAGGGAGAGGATCCCTGGGATATCAAAAGTTTTAACCATCTTGATCCAGAAAAAAGCCTGGCTTTGCTGGAGAGGATTCAAAGGATTGAGTCAACACCAGAGGTTGAAGAAGCTATCGAGACCGTGCGCAATAACTTAGTTAGATTCCGTCCCTAAGAAAAGACCATCAATTGGTAGTCTTTCTAGAGAGTTCGGCCAAAAACCAATGTTTTTGACATTTTCCAGCTTATGTGGCATACTGAACCTGAAAAAAATATGGGAAAAGAAAAAGGCAAAGGTTCTGAAAGGAACTGACGCAAAGCTGCGGGTCTAAGGGAGCATTGCTCCTATGACGGCTGGGTTGCTCTTGTTGCCCGATGCAACATAGGTTACCTTTCTCTTTTCAGACATAGAAGAGGAGCCAGACCTATTATGATAACACCCTTTGAAGCAACGTTATTGGGGATTGTAGCTCATAAGCCGATCAGCAGATATGGGGTTATGAAAGCTATTCAACAACAGAGCCTGTATTGGGCCGGCAGCCCTGGGGCGGTCTATTCAGCGTTGGGCCGCATGTTGGAAAAAGGGCTTATTGAAGTTGTGGAAAACACCGATCCAAAAATATATATAATTACTGACTTAGGCTTAGAAGTTGGGCACAGCTATTTGAAAACACCTGTTCCTGCCTCGAAACTCATTCTTGATCCCAGTCTGATCCGAATTAAACTTAGGGGTATTCATGACCTGCCTGCTTCGGATCGCATTAGATTCTACGAAGCTCAGTTGGAAGAGTATCGCCAGGCAAAGCAGCTGGTTCATGATAAGCAATTGGGATTCTCTGGAACTGAAATTGTCAGGGAATTATCCACCTTGGCTTTACGGCAGCTAGGTTTAGAGGTTGATTTTATCCTTAAGCTTCTGGATAGGGTTCGGGGGGAGTCAACTAGCCTTTAAGCGAAAAGAGTGTGCTAAGAGTCTCACAGATTTCTGTGGGACTTTTTTTATTGTTACCTTAAGTAATACTCCTTAGGAGAAGGAATTTTCTAATTTAGCGAGAATCACTATTATCAATCTAAAAAAGACACGTTTAGCTGGTTGAATAATGAAAGGGTAAAAAGGTGAAGAGTATAGCAGGTAAGGTAGCGCTTTATGCAGGGATCTTGGTTTTCATTATTTGCGCAGGTCTTGGCCTGTTTGCTTACTTCCAGAGCACTGCTGCAGTTCTGGAAGAGGCAGAAAAGGCGTTGACAATCCAGGCTGTGGAGGCGGCCCGTTATGTGCAGGCAACGGTTGAAGGACATTTGGACAGTTTAGAAGCGATTGTGGCAAGACCTGAACTAGTGGCCATGGATTGGGGTATTCAGGAGCCTGTCTTACGTTCAGAGTTGGAGCGAATCGGCGAATTTTTAGCCTTTGGCGTAGTAGATCTAACAGGATTTGTTCGCCTAACTGATGGAACTACGGCAGAAGTGCAGGATCGTCCCTATTTTATCGAGGCTTTGAAGGGGATTAGCTCGGTATCGGATCTGGTAGTAAGCCGGGCCGATGGCACTCTAGTCTTGGTAAATGCAGCGCCGATCAAGGACAAAGGCCAGATAGCCGGTGTACTAATCGCAACTCAGGATGGTGCAGTACTTGGCCAAATCACCGATCGCCTAGGCTTTGGCGAAAGTGGTTCAGCCTTCATTTTCCACCGGGACGGTACCCTCTTTGCCCATGAACACAAGGAATACATATTTGAGCAACGGAATATATTTGCCGAAGCAGACGGATTGGCGGCTATAGGGAAAGCAGTTCACGGGCTGGCTGGAGACACCGGTGTGGTTAGCTATGCCCTTAATGGTTCAGCCTACATAAGCGGCTTGGCTCCCATTCCTGGCACTGATTGGATTATTGCAGTTGGGGCCAGGGAAGAGGAGATGCTGGGCAATATCGCCGAACTCGGCCGCCTTTTGGTTTTGATTTCCTTGGCTTTTGTAGTTGCAGGAGGGATCCTGGCAGTGCTGATCGGCAGGCGAATTGCTAGGCCGCTGAGAAAAATTCAAGTTGTTATTGAAGCCCTGGCCTCGGGTGATCTAACCGACACGGTGGATGTGGACGGGAAAGACGAGGTAGGCAGGGTCGGTGATGCATTGAACGAAACCATTCTCAGTTTGCGCAGGGACCTCGGGATCATTACAGGCGTAACTAATGAACTGGCAGAAACCACTGAAGAAATGGCGGCAACCTCAGAGGAAATCAGCGCTTCCGTGGAAGAGGTGGCTAGCACCACCAATCAATTTGCTTCCACACTCGGGGGCATGAATGAAAATGCTCAGCAAATGAGCCATACTGTGCAGGGTATCTCAGGGCGGGCGGCCCACGGGGAATCTGCGATCCAGAATATTACCAGGCAAATGGATGAACTGCGGGACAATACCCAAAGAATGGCTGAGGAGATCTCAGAGTTAGGCAGTTTATCTGATAAAATCGGACATATTGTGGATGTGATTGGCGATATAGCGGAGCAAACCAACTTATTAGCCTTAAATGCGGCCATTGAAGCCGCCCGTGCCGGTGAGCACGGACGAGGATTTGCCGTGGTGGCAGATGAGGTCAGAAAACTTGCGGAACAGTCATCTGAAGCAACTACCGAAATCACCCACCTGATTCACCAGATTCAGGCAGGAATCACTACAGCTGTAACCGGCATGCAGGAAGGTTCTGTACAGACTGGAGAGGCCATGGCCAGCGTACATGAAAGCGGTTCTATCCTCAGCAGCATCTTGGAGGAGGTGGAGGGCATCGTAGGTGCCGTCCAGGGAATCTCTAGCGGTCTGGAGCAGACCAGTTCCGGGGCGCAGGAAATTGCCAGCGCCACAGAGGAACAGGCAGCTTCCATTGCCCACATTGCAAATTCAGCTGAAAACCTGACAAATTTAGGAGCGAACTTAAGGCGACTGGTGCAGCAGTTTAAGCTGGAGTAGTAAATAGTTTGCATTCTGTCGCTAGTTGTTGCTTACAGCGGCCTCGCTCTGGATGGCCCAGATTTAAGCACGTTGGTGGATTGGCCTCCATCCTTCTACCTGCTCCTGCGCTTGGAGTTAGTAGCAGGATGTAACACTCCGTCCCTTTCAGAAAAAGGGTGCGGAGTGTTCTCCTTGCAGGGGTTTTGAGAAAAATATCGAACTGAAGAAGTATATTAAATCTAACAAGCCGGGAGTGATTCCATGCTTCAAGAATTTAAGAAATTTGCCATGCGCGGTAATGTGATCGACCTTGCCATAGGTGTAATTATTGGCGGTGCCTTTGGGAAAATAACGACATCTCTGGTCAACGATGTGATAACGCCGCTTCTAGGTCTGATTGTGGGCAGGATTGACCTGACCTCGCTGAAGATTGTGCTGCGGGCGGCCAGTGAAACCGATGCTGGACTAGCCATAACCTATGGTGTTTTCCTGCAGAATGTCCTGGATTTTCTGATCATATCCTTCAGCATCTTTATGGTAATCCGCTTTATCAATCGTTTTAAGAAGGATGAAGAAGAGGCGCCGGCAGCTCCGCCAGCACCGCCGGAGCCGTCCAGTGAAGAGAAGCTGCTGGCAGAAATCCGCGACCTCCTCAAAGAGCAAGGTGCAGATCGTCCAGCATAAGGACATAGTAAGGCAAATGGAGAAAAGACCTACTTAGGAGCAATCCGAGGAGGTCTTTTTTATCTACGAAATTCTCCAAATTGATCGAGGGACAGTCCCCCTCATTTGTGATACAATGTGTGGTGAACATGGTTTCAGGAAACAGCTTTCTGAAGTATTGGAGGAACATTTAACTTGAAAATAGGAATTATTGGCAGGCCCCAGGCGGGCAAAAGCACGTTGTTTCAGCTCTTGACGAATCACCATGCTGGTTTCGGCAATAAAATACAAGTGGCCGTAGGGAAAGTTCCCGATCCCCGTATCGAAACGCTGATCGAATTGCACAATCCTCGCAAAGTGACGTACGCGGCTATTGACTTTTTGGACCTTCCGGGCTTTTTGCCAGGTCAAAACGCCAACGGATTTCTACAATCGGTCAGCGATGTAGACGCTTTAGTCTTAGTTGTCCGGGCTTTTGAATCAGATACTGTAGCCAGCTATAACGGTATTCAGCCCTATGCTGACTTTAATGATATCCAGCAGGAACTGCTCGTTGCAGACTGGAGTCTTCTAGAGACTCGCCTCGAGCGTATTGCCAAACAAAGGATGAAAAATCCACAGGCAGCCGAGGAACTTGGACTTTTGGAAAAGTGTCAGGCCGTATTAGAACAGGATTTGCCCCTCCGCCAGTTGGAGCTGGATGAAGAGGAAGAAAAGAGCCTGCGCACCTATGACTTTTTAACTCGCAAACCCCTGATTGTCGCAGTTAACCTAGATGAAGAACAAATGCGCAGCGGCTCCTATCCTCAAAAAGAAGAACTTGAAGCAGAACTGTCCAGACTCGATCTACCTTTGATCACTGTCAGCGCTCAGATCGAAAACGAAATCAACGAGCTCGACGAAGAAGATGCTCGTCTGTTTATGGAAGAACTTGGTCTTTCAGATACGGGAATCTCCCGCCTCGCCCGCACGGTGTATCAGCACCTTGGCCTAATGTCCTTTTTTACAGTGGGGGAAAAGGAAGTTCGGGCCTGGACTATTAAGACAGGAACAAGAGCCCAGCAGGCGGCAGGAAAAATCCATTCCGATATTGAACGGGGTTTTATTCGGGCAGAAGTGATCTCGTATGAGGATCTACTTGTATGCGGCAATGTTCAGGCCGCCAAGGAGAAGGGGCGTTTTCGCCTGGAGGGTAAAGATTATATTGTCCAAGACGGTGACATCGTCACCTTTCGATTTAATGTCTAGCTGAAGGAGGTTGTACCATGGATGTACAGAGAAAAGCGCAGGAACTAGCTGAAGCTATTGCCAGCAGCAGAGAATATACCAGGTTGAAGGTAGCCAGGGAGGAAGTGGATCAGCACCAGGCGGCCAAAGTTATGCTCCGGGATTTCCAAGAAAAACAGCTGCAGCTGCAGCAACAGCAAATGTCTGGTGAGGAAATCACTCCTGAACAGGAAGAGCAATTGCAGAATCTCTTCGGGGTCATTTCGGTGAACCCCTATATTCGGGAGCTGTTTGAGGCGGAGTTCGCCTTTAGTGGATTGATGATGCAGGTAAATGATGCTTTGGCTGCAGTTCTAGAACTTAAAGAAGACGACGAAGACGAGGATGCTGAGGAACCTAAACTGGAGATCCCTCAGAAGAAAATCCTGATTCCGGGGCAAGATGGATAAACTTCGGATAGGAACCGCAGGCATTCCAGCGTCCACTAAACCGAGGAGCACCGCCAATGCAGTTAAGCGCTTGGCGGAACTTGGCCTTAGGCATATGGAAATCGAGTTTGTCCGGGGCGTTAGAATGGGCGAGTCTACGGCTGAGCAAATTAAGGCGCTGGCAGAGGAGCATGATATTTCCCTCACTGTCCATGCACCTTATTACGTGAACCTAAACTCGGCTGAACCTGAGAAGATAGCAGCCAGCAAAGACCGGATCATTCAAGCCGCCAGGGCCGGGGCGTGGGCGGGGGCCAGAAGCGTCACCTTTCATGCAGCCTACTACCATGACGACGATCCCCAGAAGGTCTATGCCCGTGTCAAACACCATATGGAGGAGATGCTGGAGCGCCTAGAACAGGAAGGAATCGATATCCGGCTCAGTCCCGAAACTACAGGCGGTCCTTCCCAGTTTGGCACCTTAGAAGAATTGGTGCGGCTTGGAGAAGATGTACCGGGGGTGTATCCCTGCGTAGACTTTTCCCACCTTTTTGCCAGAAGCATAGGGGAATACAACTCCTACGAACACTTTGCCGGTACCCTGCAGCTGATCCAGGACAAGCTGGGGAAAGGGGCCCTCAAGGAGCTGCATATTCATCTGTCTGGGATTGAATATGGGCCGAAGGGAGAAAAAAAGCATCTGCCCCTGGCAGAAACTGAGCTTAAGTACAAAGAAGTTATCCAAGCTTTGATAGATTTTGAAGCAGCAGGCTGGCTCACCTGCGAGAGCCCAATTCTAGAAGAGGATGCCCTGATTTTGCAGGGACTGTATAACGAGCTGAAAAATACATAGAGTGGGAGGAAAATGGATGGAACGTGTGTATCTCAAACACATCGGGGAACATGTAGGCAAAGAAGTAGAAATCAGAGGTTGGCTTTACAATAAGCGGTCCAGCGGGAAAATCCAGTTTTTGATCATCCGGGATGGCACCGATTTGATCCAGGGCGTGCTCGTCAAGTCGGAGGTTTCCGCCGAGGTCTTTGCCGCAGCCAAGACTCTCACCCAAGAATCATCCCTGATAGTAAGGGGAATTGTTCGGGAAGAACCAAGATCACTGAGCGGCTACGAGCTTTCCGTGACCGATTTAGAGATTCTGCAGATTGCAGAGGAATACCCCATCACCCCTAAGGAACATGGGGTTGAGTATTTAATGGATCACAGGCATCTGTGGCTGAGAAGTCAAAAGCAGCATGCCATAATGCTGATCCGCAATGAGATCATTAAGGCATCCAGGCAATTCTTTGATGATCGGGACTTTGTTCTCATTGATGCGCCGATTTTGACTCCGGCCGCTGCCGAGGGCACTTCAACCCTCTTTGAGACCGATTACTTCGACGATAAAGCTTACTTGTCCCAGAGCGGCCAGCTTTATATGGAAGCCGCGGCCATGGCCTTCGGCAAGGTCTATTGTTTTGGCCCAACCTTTAGGGCAGAAAAGTCCAAGACCCGCCGTCATCTCATGGAGTTTTGGATGATCGAGCCTGAAGTGGCCTTTTTGGATGTGGACGGCAACATGGATCTCCAGGAGGAATACGTCTGTTATCTTGTGCAGCAGGTTCTGCAAAACCGCCGCAAGGAACTGGAAATTATCGAGCGTGACATCAGTAAGCTTGAAACCATTGTCGCGCCCTTCCCCCGGATCTCTTATGATGAAGCAGTGGAGATTTTGCAGAAGAACGGAGTAGACTTCAAGTGGGGTGACGATTTCGGTGGTGGCGATGAAACCATAATCGCCAGCCAGTTTGATCGCCCAGTCTTCGTCCACCGTTATCCAACGGACATTAAAGCCTTTTACATGCAGCCAGACCCAGAGCGGCCTGAAGTGGTCTTAGGCAGCGACCTTTTAGCCCCCGAAGGCTATGGGGAAATCATCGGCGGCGGAGAGAGGATTTACGACTTGGACTTGATTCAGCAAAGGATCAAGGAGCATAATCTGCCAGAAGAGCACTATGAATGGTATACCGATCTAAGGCGTTTTGGCACCGTGCCCCATTCCGGCTTTGGCTTAGGCTTAGAGAGGACAGTGGCCTGGATTTGCGGCCTTCCCCATCTGCGGGAAGCTGTTCCCTTTGCACGGCTGATCAACCGGATCTATCCCTAGGTTATCTAGTTCCTAAGAAGATCAAAAGCACTCCCAGTGCCGTTAATGCCAGTCTTGACCAGGAGAGTTCACTGCTCAGTCCAATGAGGCCGACGGTTCCCACGAGGGTTAAAATGATAGGTCCGATCAAGCCAAGGACAGAGTTGATTTTTAACGCGGTCTGCACGCGGCCGATTTTAAGCATGAGCAGACCCGCGCTAATCTCAATCGTTCCCGCAATGAGGCGGAGCAAAGTCATGGTCAGAACAGCCCTCAGTTCTGTAGTCATACAATCACTCCGTTTCGCAATAAATAATCCATAACGAAAGAGGCGAAGACATGTTTGAACACTTGAGCAAGACCGATGGACAGATTATGCAGGTAATCAAAGATGAAACCCGTCGCCAAAACAACAACCTGGAACTGATTGCTTCTGAGAACTTTGTCAGTCTCGCTGTTTTGGAGGCTATGGGAAGTCAGCTCACCAATAAGTATGCGGAAGGCTATCCTGGTAGACGTTATTATGGCGGCTGCGAATATGTGGACATAGCTGAAAACTTAGCTCGCGACAGGGCGAAGGAGCTCTTTGGGGCAGAACACGCCAACGTTCAGCCCAATTCGGGTTCTCAAGCAAATCAGGCAGTATTTTTTGCAGCTCTGCAGCCAGGGGATACCATTTTAGGCATGGACTTAACCCATGGCGGTCACTTAACCCATGGCAGCCCGGTTAATCAGTCCGGTAAGTGGTTCAATGTAGTGCATTACGGTGTGCGCAAGGAAGACGAACGCATCGACTATGATCTGGTCAGGGACATGGCCCTGAAACATCGTCCCAAGCTCATTATTGCCGGAGCCTCTGCTTATCCAAGGATTATTGATTTCGCAAAGTTCCGGGAAATCGCCGACGAGGTTGATGCTCTGTTTATGGTAGATATGGCCCATATTGCCGGTCTGGTGGCAGCTGGGCTGCATCCGAGCCCTGTTCCCTACGCTGATTTTGTGACCACCACGACTCATAAAACTCTGCGAGGACCCCGGGGGGGCATGATTCTTACTACCAAAGAACATGCCAAAGATATTGATAAAGCCATTTTCCCAGGTATCCAAGGCGGTCCTTTGATGCACATCATTGCTGCTAAAGCCGTATCTTTCCATGAAGCCCTCCAGCCCGAGTTTAAGACGTACCAGAAGAATGTGGTGGCCAATGCCCAGGCCCTGGCTGAAACTCTGCAAGGCCACGGATTCCCCTTGGTATCAGGCGGAACGGACAACCACCTCTTGCTGGTTAATGTGAAGGCTAAAGGCTGGACCGGCAAAGATGCCGAGGCCAAGCTAGACAGCGTAGGTATTACTGTGAACAAGAACACCATCCCCTTTGAGACTGAAAGTCCCTTCGTGACCAGCGGAGTTCGCATCGGAACCCCTGCCTTGACCACAAGGGGGATGGGTGTAGAAGAAATGCGGATTATTGGTGATTTAATTGCTCAAACCTTAGAGCATGATCGTACAGACTTTTCACCTATTCGGGAGCAAGTGGCTGAACTTGCCAAGCAACATCCGCTCTATCCAGAAATCAGTTAGGGGAGACCGCCTTGTTCCGTGGAACAGCGGTGTCGAAAGACACCAAAAAAGCAATGGAATTAAATACTGTGGAAGGGGCCTTTGCGGTGGCTGCCGATAATCTGGCAGCCCCCTATTTAGGTCTGTTCGCCTTGGCGTTAGGGGCGACCCCGTCACAAATCGGTATGCTTACTGCCTTTCCCAACTTCATGGGCAACATTCTGCAAATTCCCGCAGCCTTGCTCACGGAAAGGCAGAGGGACAAAAGGATCCTCCCGATTATAGGGGGGATTTTGAATCGCTCTTCCTGGCTCCTTCTGGCCTTTCTGCCGTTTTTCTTTGAGCCCGAGTATAGGGTCCCCATCGTGATTTTGCTGGCCACATTTCGCATTATGGCGGCCAATCTCGGTGTCCCTGCCTGGACTGCTTTGCAGGCTGGCTTGATTCCACAATCGATCAGGGGCAAGTATTACGCCAATCGCAATGTGGTGCTGAATACCTGCGCCGTTTTTGCCACTATCTTGGCCAACTTCTTGCTGCGCTTGAATTTCCCCGTCAGCTACCAGATCATCTTTGTGGTGGCCACGATTTTGGGCTATGTATCTGTCTATTTGTTCGGGCAAATTGCCTTTGAACAGGCTCCGCCCAAGGAGAAGGCAAACTCGAAACAGTCCTATCGGACAAAAATCAGAGCCTTTACCAGAGAGATTGGAAAACAGACGGACTTTCGTAATTATGTAATCAGCGCCATTGTCTGGAACTTTGGCATCCACATCGCAAGTCCCCTCTTTGTGGTCTATTTCGTAGAAGACCTAGGCGGCCCGGCAGGTTCGTGGGCACTTTTCTCCGCTGTCAATCTGGCTTCGATAGTGCTTTTACAGCGCTACTGGGGACGCCTGGCAGACTTCTTTGGGCAAAAAAGCGTGATGATGGTCTCAGGCCTAGGCATCATAACCATGCCCTTGTGGTGGGTGATTGCCCCTAATACCTGGTTTCCTTTTATTATTCATATCATCAACGGGGTTTTCTGGGGAGGTTACAATCTGGCCGCCTTCAACTTACTTTTGGAAGTTACGCCTGATGCTAATCGCAGCGTCTATGTGGGTGTCTACAACACCATGATGGGTGTGGCCACCGCAGTGGGACCCCTTGTAGGCGGATTTGCAGCTGAGGTTGTGAATATGCGGCTTATTTTTGTAGCCTCATCTTTGGTGCGCGCCCTTGCCCTCTATCTTTTTTACCGCAATGTGACCGATACCGGTACCAGGCGCCTGCGTATGAAAGATTTGGTTCCGGGGCAGAAGGGAAGAACCTTTCCGGGGGCTTGACTATCCAAAGGCAAAGGAGTGTGTTGGAAATGGTTGCCAAAGGCGCTAATATGACCCATGTGAAAAGACAAAATCGGGCTTCGATCTTAAGGCTGATCTACAGCGCTGGCGGCCTTTCCCGCAAGGACATAGCCAGGCGGCTGAGATTGACTCCGGCCGCCATTACTGTCATTACAAATGAGATGATCAACGAGGGACTGCTCGAAGAGGCCGGCGAAGAACATAATCCTGGCAGAGCTGGCCGCAGAGAAATAATAGTTGATATCTGCTATAGTAAATTTCATGCTGTGGGCATCAACATTAATATTGATTATACGGTGGCAACTTGCCTTGACTTAAGGGGCCGAACTCTTTTTGAGGATCGCTTCAGGACAGATAACTCAAGCGCCCCCGAACAGTTCATTAAACGTGTATGGGAAGTTGTGGAAGATAACCTCAGGGAAGTGAAGAAGGACAAGATTGTGGGCCTAGGTGTGGGCATTCGCGGAATTGTCGACAACCAAAGAGGCGTCAGCCTGGAATCCTATGGATTATGGGGCGAAACAGTAAATGTGCAAGAGATTTTCGCAGATGTTGCCAGGCTCCCGGTGGGTGTGGACAACAATGTTAGAAATATTGCCAGAGGACAGTTGTTTTTTTCGAAGGACAGGCCCAGATCATTTCTCCTCGTCAAGTACGGGCCTGGGATTGGCGGGGCATTGGTGGTAGAGGACGGGCTCTTTACTGGACATAATTATCGGGCCATTGAGCTTGGTCACGTTGTAGTTGATGAGCGGGGCATTCCCTGCAGGTGCAATAGGCGCGGCTGCCTGGAGACAGTATCTTCGTATTACGCTATCAAAACGGCAGTACAAGAAGCCTATTCGGCAGAACGCACGCCCATTTTATATGAACGAACTGCCGGGAAAATTGCGAACATAGATCTCGACACGATTATGCAGGCGTATAGCGGAGGGGATGAACCGGTTATTGACATTGTCTCAAATTCGATGCGCCTTTTTGCCTTGGTGCTCAAAAACGTCGTTACACTCTTGGATCCTGAGAAAGTCATACTCTATGGATTAGCATTTGAAAATGATGATTTTCTCAATCTGGTTTACGGCTTCATGAACGAAGTTTCTCAGGTCCCCGATCTCAAAAAAATAGTTGTCAGAAGTGAATTTAATGGCCAATTGTCTTCCAGGGGGCCAGCTTCATTAGCGATTCAAAACTTCTTTGACAACGGAGGTGTTGTCGCTTACCCTATCCCAGTCGAGTTGGGGGATTAAAGAAAAAAACCGGGATTAATTGGTTAATAAAGTTAATTAATCTATTTACAAAAGGGCATGTATTGTGTAATATGTTAATATAAGATTGTGATAGCAACATGGGTTAGCAAGTTTGTTATAGATGCTTGTGAGTTCATGTTGCTTTTCAATGCAATCGGCAAGAGGATGTAGAGCTGTTACACGCAGCAGGTTCAGGAGGAATAGAAATGCCACAAACAGTAAGGATTGGAGTTGTCTGCCTGGCCAGAAAGACTTACGATTTCCAAGCCGCGGCAGAAAAGTATGGGCAAACGAGGAGAAATTTGCAGAGCTTACCCAATGTAGACTGGGAGTTCATCGAGGAACTCGTGATCGAGCCTGAAGATGCCCATGCAGCGGCTAAGGTTTTATCTGCCAGGCATCTGGACGGCCTTGTGATTATCACTGGAACCTTTCAGCTCGGTCATTTAGCCCTGATACTGAAGAAGCAAATAAACAAACCGGTGTTGTTGTGGGCCTTGCAAGAGCCTCCCTACGATGGCGGAAAAATTCGCTTTAATTCAGTATGCGGTTTGAACCTCAACGCATCCAACCTTTACAAAGCAGGCTATGATGATGTCTCAACCGTGGTAGGCGATGACATTGACTTGGACTGGGTTGATGCTCTGAGGATGAAGGCGGCCTTAGAGAGTGCCCATTTAGGCATTGTTGGCTACCGTGCTGACGGCTTCTTTAACCTGGGCATTGATGAATTAGACAACTTTTCTCACACCGGCATCTTGGTGGATTATTACGAAATTGCTGAGATTGTGGCAGTAGACGTGTCGGCGGAAGAGACCAAGGATTTCTTGGCCAGGCTGACGGAGGATTTTGACTGTGCAGAGCTTACCGAGGAGCAGAAAGAAAAAGTTGCCGCCCTTTGTGTAAAGCTAAAGAGCTTTATGGAGAGGCACAGTCTGACCGCTTTAGCCATACGGTGCTGGCCCGAGTTTGCCAATATGTACGGAATATCGCCCTGCGCCTCCATGTCCATCCTCCAGTCGCAAGGCTATATCATTGGCTGTGAGGGGGATATTCAAGGTGCCATGTCCATGCTTATCTGCGATGCGGTGGGCGAGGGGCAGACTCCATTCCTGGCAGACTTTTCTCAGGTAAATGTGGAAGAAAATTATGCTCTCCTGTGGCATTGCGGCGTAGCTCCCCAGAATTTGTGGGACGGTCAATGTGCTCGCAGCCTTGACACCTATTTTGCCGGGGGGCGCGGAGTGACAGCGGGATTTGTGCTTAAACCGGGAGCCATTAATCTGGTGAGGATTGATTCTGCTAGAAGTAAAACTCGGCTGTATGTACAAAGAGGTACCGCGGTGCCTATGGACAAAGAACTTATGGGAACATATGCGAAGGTTGTCTTTGATAAAGACGTTGAAAAAGTATTTGACACAATATTGTCCCACGGTATTGCCCATCATTTCGCCATGATTTATTCGGAAAAGATAAGGGCGTTTAAACTTTTTGCCAAGATCATGGGCTATGAGGTAATAGAGTAGTCTAGCGGAGGGTGTTGAATGGACCTGATTCGTAAGGAAGACGGCTTTGCACTTCAAATTGACGGAAAACTTTTGATCCGCCACAGCTACGATGATCCTTGCGCCTACCTTGGGCAAGGCAGTGAAAGGATCAAAATACACTTTGGCAATTTCAACATTAAAGATGAGATTATCACCCGCATTCCCTTGAAAAACTTTGAGATCAAAAAACATGACGGCGGCTATACCATTCTACTGTTTTACATCAACAAAAACATTGCCCTTGAAATAGAAGCATTTCAGGCAAATGGCAGGTACCGCCTTGTCACCACGGGCAGCCATGATTACAACAGGTGCTGGCTGCGGTTCCACTCCTCTGCAGACGAGTATGTCTATGGGGGCGGGGAGCAGTATTCACACCTCAATCTCAAGGGTAAGAAGTTTCCGATCTTTGTGACAGAGCAGGGCGTAGGCAGGAATAAGAAGACGATGACTACCTTCTTAGCCGACTGTAACGATGGCGGAGGCGGCGATTATTGGACTACGTATTTTCCCCAGCCCACCTTTGTCAGCTCCCGCAAATACTATTGCCATTCAGCCAACTGCGAGTACCAGGAGCTAAACTTTGAGAACCGGGACTACCATGAGCTGCATATTTGGGGAACAGAGTTCGATCTCACCTTAGAAACAGCCCCTACGTTTACCGAACTGGTGTCTAAGCTAACCGGTCTTTTGGGCAGACAACCTCCCCTTCCCGAGTGGGCCTATAAAGGGGCTTGGCTTGGCATCCAGGGAGGCACAGACGCCTGCCGCAGCAAGCTGGCGAAAATGAGGGAGGCAGGGGCCCAGGTCAATGTGATCTGGGCCCAGGACTGGGTTGGCCACAGGTTTACCTCCTTTGGCAAGCGCCTTATGTGGAACTGGGTCTGGAACAGGGAACTCTATCCTGACCTGGACAGGCAAATAAGGGAATGGAAACAGGAAGGCGTGCACTTCACCGCCTATGTAAACCCCTATCTGGCTGTTGAAGGCTCTCAGTTTGCAGAAGCAAAAGCAAGGGGCTACCTTGTCAAGAACCGGAACGAAGATGCTTACCTTGTGGATTTCGGGGAATTTCAGGGCGGCATAGTGGATTTAACCAATCCTAAGGCTTTCGACTGGTTTAGCGAGCTGATCATCACTAATCTGATAGATTTGGGTATTTCCGGGTGGATGGCGGATTTTGGCGAATACTTGCCCACCGATGTTGTGCTTTTCAGCGGTGAAGGTGCAATTGCCATGCATAATAAATGGCCGGCCCTGTGGGCGAAGGTAAATTATGAAGCTCTGGTCAAGGCGGGCAAGCTTGGAGAGATCGTGTTTTTTATGCGGAGCGGGTTTACAGGCTCCCAGAAATATTCTACCGCGATTTGGGCAGGGGATCAAAATGTAGATTGGAGCCTCGACGATGGCCTGGCATCGGTTATACCGGCCGCATTGTCCTTAGGCATGTCCGGCTATGGCATACACAGCAGCGATATAGGGGGCTACACCACCCTCTACGGCATGAAACGAACGAAAGAGCTCTTTCAGCGCTGGACCGACTTTGCCATCTTTACGCCGATTATGAGAACCCATGAAGGCAATCGCCCCGGCGACAACTGGCAGTTCGATTCCAATGCAGAAACTGTCTCCCACTTTGCCTGGGCTACCGTTATTCATGCCAAACTCAAAGCTTACATAAAAGATCTTCTGCAGGAAAATGCAGAAAGGGGAATTCCTTTGATGCGCCCCCTGTTTTTGCATTATGAAGACGATGAGAATACCTATGACCTTAAATATCAGTACCTGTTCGGCAGGGATTTGCTCGTTGCTCCTGTCTATGAACAAGGCCAGACAGTGCAAAAGCTGTACCTGCCTGAAGACGAATGGGTCTATCTCTGGGATGATCAACAGTTTAAACAAGGCGTGGTTGAAATTGAGGCCCCCATTGGCCAGCCGGCTGTGTTCTATCGCAAGCATTCGCCGTATCAAGAAATTTTCGCAGATATAAAAGGCTGCGGCGCCTGGCGGAAGTAGACTTCAGTTAGGGGCAGGCCATGTATAGGAGGTGTTTGCCGAAACGCAGGACAACTGACAGGTGTTCAGTCTCGCAGGTGTACAGATGTATGGGGGGAGAATGATTGAACGGACGATGGTGATGTTTAGCATCTAGGCAGCGCCTGGATGATAGGCAAATCTAGAAATACGAGGGGGAAGTAACTTGAAGGTTTTCAGGAAGACGCTTGTGCTGTTTTTGTGTACTCTCTTTGTGTTGTCGTTCGTCGGTACTGTTGCAGCACAAAAGGTAACCCTTACCTGGCCCTGCATTTGGGTGGGCGTAGACTCTAAGGCAGAGACGATCAAGAAGTTTGTTGATGAGTTTAATAGGGAATACGCAGGTGAAATCGAGGTCATCATCGAGGAGAACTCTGACTATCAGGCTTATCGGGACAAGTTGAGAACAGCCATATCAGTAGGCCGTGTTCCAGATATCTTTACGATTGATGCGGATATTCCACTTTATCTGGAAAGCGGCAGGCTCCTGGATCTCACCAATGCCTTTAAGGATGGATGGGAGGCTGACTTTGTCGAGGGAGCACTTGCCAATAGCACAGTGAACGGAAGAATTGTGGCCATCCCCTACGAAATGGGGCCCACTCCTGTGATGTATAACAAGAGGCTGTTACAGGAAGCAGGCTGGGATCATTTCCCCGCAACCTTTGATGAGTTGTGGCAGTGTGCCGAGGATCTCAAGGCCGCAGGCATTATTGCATTTTCCCAAATGACCGGCGAAAATGCCTGGACTTCAATGCTGTGGTACTCCCAGCTGGTGGTAGCCATTGGCGGTCCAGATGTTTACGATAATCCGAATCATCCCGCTTTTGTAGAAGCAGCAAGGGTTCTGAAGAAGATGTACGACTATACGACCATTGACGCAGTGGGCGCAGGAGCCGCTGTATCCGGCGGTCATTTCTTGGCAGAAAGAACCGCCATCTTCATGAACGGTCCCTGGTACATCGGCAGGCTGGAAAGGGAAGGCTCAAACAATATGTATGAACATGTAGCCATTGCCCCTTGCCCAGTCTATGAAGGGGGCGCGGGCAGCCAGGGCGGTTATATCGGCAACCCGCAGGCGCTTTTGGCCGCAGGCGCAACAGACGATGAGGCCAAGGCCGCTGCAGCCATCAAGTTCTTGAAGTATATTACTGATCCAGACAGGGTGGCAGAACTGAGCGCAGCATCGGGAGCGCTGTTCTATGTAAAGAGCGGTGAATTAGAATTCGAAATGGAAAGACTGCAGGCTGAGATGGTTGAGCAGGTCAACCAGGCACCCTATATTGTCGGCCATTTCGAGTACATGAGTCCTGCCAGAGTTTATAATGAGTTCCCCATGGCCCTGTCCGGGCTTGTGCTGGGTGAATTGACACCGGAAGAGTTTGTAGAGCAGCTGAACGCCAAGAGATAGAACGGACAGCCCTTCCCCCTAGCGGGGAAGGGCCCTAATCAAGCTGGAAGAGGAGGCAGGCCATGAATGTAAAGCGAGAAGACAGGGTGGGTATAGCAGTCTTCCTCACACCGGTTTTGGTGCTCTTTACCTTGTTTTTCATCTTCCCAATCATCTACTTGATCATAGTAAGCTTTGTGGAATGGTCCGGTTTGGACACTCCAGCCTTTGTCGGTTTCCAGAACTATCTGCGCATATTTAACGATAAAGTCTTCATTCGATCCATTAGCAATAACTTGATCTGGGCACTTTGCGCCGGCTTTATCCAGGTGCCTCTAGCGGTGTTGGCGGCCCTGATGCTGTCATACAGACCGAGGGGCTGGAAAATTTTCAGGACAGTCTATTTTTTCCCTAAAGTGATCTCCGCAATCGCCTTGGCCACCCTCTGGTCGGCGGTCTATAACGCACAGTACGGTCTGCTCAACGGGCTGTTGAGAGTGATCGGCCTTGGGCATTTGCAGACCAACTGGCTGGGCACCTTGAAAACAGCGTTTCCCTCGGTGCTGATTTATTGGCTCTTTTACATTGGCTACTACATGATCATTGTCCTCGCCGATATCCAGGGCATACCGCAAGACTATTATGAGGCGGCGGAAATTGATGGGGCTGGCCGGATTCGCCAGAGCCTGAATATTACGCTTCCCCTGGCCAAAACATCCATAGTAACTTGCATCCTCTTGGCTATGATCGACGGCCTCAGGCAGTTTGCAGAAGTGTACATTCTGACCAACGGAGGACCGGCCAACAGGACATCTGTGATGGTGCTCTATTTGTACAAAGAGATGCAGAACTATTCCTACGGCACATCTAGCGCCGCAGCAGTAGTGCTGATAGCTATTGGAACTGTGGTCATCTTGACGATCAAAAACACGCTAGGCCGGGAAAACTTGTGAGTTGGGGGGATGCACTGTGAGGTTCAGAAACGTATCAGCAGGCTCTTTCTTGCTAAACCTGGTAAAATGGGCAGTTTTGCTACTATTATTTGTGTACGCGGTCTTTCCTGTGCTCTGGCTTGCTGTTGCCTCTTTGAAAACGAACGGCGAGCTAATGGCAAATCCTTTTTCATTGCCGGAAATATGGCAGTTTCAGAATTACAAAAAGGCCCTTACAGTTTCCGGTATAGCTAGGCTGATGTTGAACTCAGTCATTATCTCTTCCTTGGCTACACTTCTTAATATCTTAATTGCGTCCATGGGCGCTTACACACTTTCAAGATTCAAGTTTAGGGGCAATCAGTTCTTAAAGGTATTGTTTTCATCTGGAATACTTATTCCCCTCAATGCGTTGATGATACCCTACTTTGTTCTGGTTAACAGCATCGGCCTCTATAACACTATGGGAGGGCTGATCCTGGTTTACACCGCAATTGGCATACCGATTTCCACCTTCATTATTATGGGATTTATGGCCTCGGTGCCAGACGAATTGGAAGAGGCAGCGATAATAGATGGAGCCTGTTTCTACAAAAGGTTTTTCACAATAGTTTTCCCCCTTTCTCGGGCCGGTGTTGTAACCGCGGGAACATTCCAGTTTTTAACCTGCTGGAATGAGTTTGTCTACGCTAATCTGCTGACTTCTTCACAGGCGGTGAGAACAGTTCAGCTGGGGATCCGCTATTTCACCAATCAGTTTGCCACTGACTATGTATCCATGTATGCTGCCATCATCATCAGTATCCTGCCCAGCATATTAGCTTATGTGCTCTTCCAGAACCAAATAATTGCCGGGCTCACAAGCGGTGCTGTCAAAGGCTGATTTGAAGAGGAGTGATTTCAGGTGATTAAAGATAAAAGCTTCTTTGCAGAAAAAAGCAGGGAAATCCGGAGGCTGACTGTGGAATGCATCGGGGATCTGGGTGTTGGCCATTTAGGCGGATGTCTGTCAGTGATAGATGTTCTAACAGTACTATATTATTCGGTTATGAACGTAGATCCCAAGAATCCATGTAGGGAGGGAAGGGATCGCCTGGTGTTATCGAAAGGGCATGCTGGGCCAGCCTTGTATTCTATTCTGGCTGACAAAGGATTCTTTCCTAAAGAAGAATTGTTTACGTTAAATAGGGCCGGGACTAATCTGCCCAGCCATTGCGATATGTTGCGAACTCCTGGTGTGGATATGACAACTGGCGCTCTTGGGCAAGGTTTTTCCTGTGCGGTGGGAATCGCCATTGGTTCGAAGATCAAGAAAGACAACGCTACTGTCTATGCCGTCATCGGCGACGGCGAGAGCCAGGAGGGCCAAATTTGGGAAGCTGCCATGTATGCCGCCCATCGGAGGCTGGATAACCTGATCGCTTGTACTGATTATAATAAACTGCAGATTGACGGTCCGACTGAGGAAATCAACACCTTGGGGGACTTAGGCGCGAAGTGGGCCAGTTTTGACTGGTTTGTTCAAAGGGTAGACGGCCATGATCACCTTGCCATATTAACAGCCATTGAAAGGGCGAAGACAAACAGCGATGGTCGGCCTTCCATGATCATCCTGGATACGGTTAAAGGCAAGGGAGTCTCCTTTATTGAGGAGGCGGGAGCGAACAATCACAATATGCCCATAACTTCGGAGCAGGTACAAATCGCTTTAAAGGAACTAAGTTAGGGGGTGTCGAGATGGAAATGCGTGCCATTTTTGCGGCAGAACTGGATCAAATGATGGAAAAGGACGAGCGGGTGGTAGTAATAGATGCGGATCTATCTAAAGCCAACGGAACACTCTTTTTAAGGGGGAAATATCCAGAGAGGGCCTTTGATGTCGGGGTTGCGGAGCAGAACATGGCATCGATTGCCGCAGGCCTTGCCTCTTATGGATTTGTTCCTTTCATTACTTCCTTCTGCCCCTTTGCAACCCGGCGAATTTGTGATCAGCTTGCCGTTTCCATTGCCTATGCTAGGCAAAATGTGAAAATTGTCGGTTCCGATCCGGGAATCTCTGCCGAACTCAACGGCGGAACACACATGGGTATGGAAGACATAGCCATTATGCGGTCTATACCTTCCATGGTGGTTTTCGAGCCGGTGGACGGCATTCAGCTCAAGAAAGCGATGCCGCAAATCCTCAAGCATGAAGGCCCTGTGTATTTAAGGCTTTTCCGCAAAAAGCGTCCGCAAATATTCAATGAAGATTATGAGTTCGACCTCTTTAAGGCCGATGTATTAAAGGAAGGCCGCGACGTGTCAATTATAGCATCGGGAATTATGGTAGAAGAGGCCCTCAAGGCCCACGCGGAACTCAAGAGCCAGGGCATTGAAGCGGAAGTCATTAATGTTCATACGCTCAAGCCCCTGGACAGCGAGGTAATATTAAAGTCGGTACAAAAGACCGGCTGTGCAGTCACGGCGGAAAATCACAACATTATTGGCGGCTTGCGCAGCGCCGTAGCGGAAACAATTTCGGAATATTTCCCCGTACCCCTCAAGAGTGTGGGGGTTCAGGATGTTTTCGGCGAAGTGGGCAGACTGGAGGAACTCAAAGACATCTTTGGGCTTACGGCTGAGACCATAGCAGTGCAAGCCCGTAAGGCAATAGCCGCAAAAAACAGCTAAAGACTGGAGGACGAGCAGTGAAAGTAGTGATTGGTTCCGACAAGTCCGGTTTTGTTCTTAAGGAAGCTGTCAAAGCATACCTCAAAGAACAGCAATACGATTTTATTGAAATTGGCACAACTGATCCAAGATCCCCTGTTCCCTTTTTTGAAGTTGCACCACAAGCGGCTGAACTGATTCAGGCAGGGGAAGCGGACAAGGGGATCTTAATTTGTGGAACCGGCATGGGCATGGCCCAGGTTGCCAATAAGTACAGGAGCATTCGTGCCGCCTGTGTTGAAAGTGTGTATGCTGCCCGTATGTGCCGCGCAATTAATGATTCTAACATGCTTTGCATGGGCGGGTGGCTGATCGGGGCAGAAATGGGCATAGAAATGAGCAAAGTTTTTCTGGAAACCGAGTTTACGCAGGGTCTGGAGGAGTGGAGGCAAAAGCACCTAGAGAATGCCAAGAAGCAGTTTGCAGCTCTGGAAGGGCGAATCTATTTGGAAGAAAAATGACTTGATCTTGCCCGACTAATAGACTATAATGATGTTTAATCCAACAGGCGATGAGGAAGCCTACTAAGTGTCACATGGAAAAAGAGAGCTGGTGGCCGGTGTAAACCAGCCCTGTGCCTTAGGATCCAACTTCTGAGCTGGGAGACAATTGACTAATTGAGGTGAACTGCGCTTGTCCCAAGTGCAGTTAAACAGGGTGGCAACGCGGGAGTAAATCTCGTCCCTGAGCTTTCGAGTTCAGAGACGGGATTTTTTTATTAGTAAAGGGGGATTTGACAATGCTAGATTTGAGAATGATTCGTCAAAATCCAGAAACTGTCCGGGAAGGACTGGCCAAAAAAGGTGAAGATGCTGGGTATTTAGATGAACTCCTCACTTTAGATGAACGCCGTCGCAGTATCTTAACAGATGTGGAAAAACTGAAGGCGACGCGCAATCAGGTTTCGAGTGAAATTGCACGCCTCAAGCGGGAAAAGCAGGATGCCCAATCGCTGCTCAAGGAGATGGGGGTGGTTTCCCGCCAGATCAAGGACTTCGATGAGGAGCTCCGTACAGTGGAGAGGGAGATACAGGATCAGCTCCTGCGGATTCCCAACCTGCCCCATGAATCAGCACCAGTGGGCACCAGCGAAGATGACAATGTTGAAATCAGGCGCTGGGGTGAGGCGCCTAAGTTTGATTTTGAACCTCTGCCCCATTGGGAACTCGGAGTCAATCTGGATATCGTAGACTTTGAACGGGCAGGCAAGGTCACAGGGAGCCGCTTCTACTTCCTGAAGGGAGCAGGAGCCCGTCTGGAACGTGCCCTAATCAATTTCATGCTCGATCTGCACACCGGTGAGCATGGTTATCGGGAGATCTTCCCTCCCTTTATGGCCAATCAGGCTAGCGCTACCGGGACAGGGCAGCTGCCAAAATTCGGCGAGGATATGTTCAAGCTCGAGGGGCTGGATTACTATCTGGTGCCCACAGCAGAAGTGCCGGTAACTAACTTGTATAGAGATGAAATCTTGGGCATGGAAGATTTGCCCATCTACCACGTCGCTTATTCGGCTTGCTTCCGTTCGGAAGCCGGATCTGCCGGCCGGGATACCCGGGGCATGGTCAGAGTGCATCAGTTTAACAAAGTAGAACTGGTCAAATTTGTCTTGCCAGAAACCTCCTACGACGAACTGGAGAAGCTGACAAACAATGCTGAGACAGTGCTGCAAAAATTGGGCCTTCCCTATCGGGTCTCAGAAATTTGTACCGCCGATCTAGGCTTTACAGCAGCCAAGAAGTACGATCCAGAAGTATGGATGCCTAGTTATGGACGATATGTAGAGATTTCTTCCTGCAGCAACTTTGAAGATTTCCAGGCCCGCAGGGCTAACATTCGTTTTAGGCGGGACAAAGGTTCCAAGCCTGAGTTTGTGCATACCCTCAACGGCTCTGGATTGGCCATAGGACGTACTTTGGCGGCTATTATGGAAAACTTCCAGCAAGAGGATGGTTCAATTCTGGTGCCTGAGGTTCTGCGCCCCTACATGGGCGGCGTAGAGCGCGTTACGCCAGGGCTATAAGGAACTTCCCAAAATAGCCACTTGTTATTAGCAGAAAGTTACGATATAATGTATCAAGTTAAGGAAGGGTGCCAGAGCGGACGAATGGAGCGGTCTTGAAAACCGTCGAGGGTTTGCGCCCTCCGTGGGTTCAAATCCCACCCCTTCCGCCATTTTTTGGAGTGTTATTAATGAAATCGAAAACAAAAGTTAAAGGAGATTTCATTCTAATTGTCGTAATACTACTTATGGGCTTAGGTACCCTTGCTTATAACCGCATTACAGCGACAAAACAGGGTTTTGGCACAAGGGTTCTCATTGAGGTTGAAGGTCAAGTCATTAACGAGTTCGATCTTTCAGTGAACATGTCGCCGCTCCGCATTGAAACTAAGCATGGATACAATGTCGTTGAGATTGCTGATGGACAAGTTAGAGTGTCTGAAGCAGACTGCCCCGATCTTTTATGCGTGCATACTGGCTGGCGGCAGCATGCAGGGCAGGTAATAGTCTGTTTACCTCACTATTTTGTGGTAAGGATTGTTGGTGACGAACACGATCAGGGGAATTTGGATGGCTTTACCTATTAACTGATGAAGGTGGCGATGATATGGTTAAACAAAAGATACTAATTGTGGACGATGAAGTCTCTATTCAAGAGTTGATCCGTTTTAATCTCGATCAGGCAGGATTCGACACAGAGGTAGCAGGTGACGGCCTGGAGGCTTTGGAGATGTTTGAATCCTACAAGCCGGATCTAATTGTCTTAGATCTAATGCTGCCAGGTAAAGATGGCTATGATGTATGTAAGGAGATTAGGCGTACGAGCAATGTACCCATTATTATGCTCACCGCCAAAGAAACCGAACTCGAAAGGGTACTTGGTTTAGAGCTCGGTGCAGACGACTACATGACTAAGCCCTTCAGCCCCTTGGAGCTCGTGGCTAGAATCAAGGCAGTGCTGCGCAGGGCCAGCGGACAAGAAACCCAAGATGAGAATGAGTACAAAGTGGGCAACATCTTCCTGCAGGTTGACACCAGGGAAGTTACCGTCCATGGTGAACCAGTGGATCTGACCCGCAAGGAATTTGACCTGCTGCACATCTTCATGCAGAATATGGGTAAAGTTCTGACCCGCGAAGTCCTGCTGCAAAAGGTATGGGGCTATGAGTACGAAGGCGAAACCCGCACGGTTGACGTGCACATTCGCCATTTGCGCCGCAAACTGGGTCCCGAAGGCGAAACTCGCATTGAGACCATCCATGGTGTAGGGTATAAGTTGAGGGGGAACTAGCTTGAAGAAGTGGAGCTTCACCAAGCCATTACTTCTTAAGTTAACATTGTTAGCATTAGTGGTAACCTTACTTTCTGTTGGGGTTACCACGTTTTTTGTCGCGCACTATGCGAAAATCACCCTGCTGGAGAGGGCTGGGACAGAGGCTATCACCGAAGCTCAGATCAAAGACATCCATTCTGATCTGATCAGAGGTTCGATGCAGATCGGCCTTTTTGTCGCCGCCCTAGCTGTTGCAGTAGCTTATGTGCTGAACCGGGCCATCACCAATCCTTTGCAGGATCTTCTGGTCGCAGTGCGGCGTCTGCAGGAAAGGGAGTTTGGACGCAAGGTTTTAGTCCAGCGTACTGACGAGATCGGCCAGTTAGGTAAGGCCTTCAATGAGCTTTCGGAAACTCTGGAGGAGCTTTTTTCCACCGTCAGTGACAGGGAAAGCACTTTGGATACAGTTCTATCCAGCATGGATGACGGGGTAATCGCAGTTAATATGCGCCGGGAAGTAATCTTGGCCAATCGGGCGGCTGCGGATCTTTTTCAGCATGAAGTGGCTGAAATGATCGGCAAGAACCAATTTGAAGCAACCCGCAATGAAGAGCTGGCCCGCCTTTTAGAGAAGACTATGGATGATCGGGTTTCATTTAGTCAGGAAATGCGGCTGCGCCCCGGCAGCGAGCGGACTATTGCAGTTACCTGCAGTCCATTGGAGGATCAACGGGGCAGAATTCAAGGGACGGTAGCGGTAATGCGGGATGTAACATCCCTCCGTCATTTGGAACAGATGCGCCAGGAGTTTGTGGCCAACGTTTCCCATGAGCTTCGCACTCCGCTGACATCGATCAAGGGTTTTTCTGAGACTTTGCTGAACAGCAATTTTGAAGATAGGGCACTCTCCGAAAGGTTCCTGAAGATCATCAATGATGAGACGGATCGCATGATTGCCCTAATCAACGATCTGTTGGACTTGTCCCGCATTGAAAGCGGCAAGCAGCCTCTGAAAAAAGAACCTGTAGACATGAAGCGTGTATTTGAAGACACTGTGCTGATGCTGCAGGGCAAGGCGAACGCCAAGGGCATTACGCTGGAGAACTATGTTTACACTTCTGCAATTGTCGAGGGCGATGAGAAACTGCTCAAGCAGGTGGCATTGAATCTTGTGGACAACGGAGTGAAATATACTCCAGAAGGCGGCAAGGTGTGGATTGAGGCGGAACAGGGGCTAGACAGCATCGAATTTATTATCGGCGATACCGGCCTGGGCATTGCTACCGAACATTTAGATCGCCTTTTCGAGCGCTTTTATCGGGTGGATAAGGGACGGGCACGCCATATGGGCGGAACAGGCCTGGGCCTGGCCATTGTCAAGCACATCATCGACAAGCATAAAGGCACTATTGCTGTAGAAAGCAGAGTTGGCAAGGGCACGAAAATAAGGATCACGTTAAAGAAAATGAATTGATACCAAACCGGACTTGCAAGGTCCGGTTTTTTGTGCCATGGGCAGAATTTAACAATAAATTCACATAGATCGCGGGCACTGCGGGTTGTTTCCGTTGGGCAATTATGGTAAATTAAGTACTGCTGGGAATTTTTCCCGTACGGATACAGTGCTATACATATTTGACTGTTTTCTAGTACATCTGCATTAGACTTCAAACCACAAATAGAATATTTGGCAAACCGTGAGAAATCGCGGGACGCAAAGCTACAGGGACTAAGCACA
>JAAYOM010000063.1 GCA_012520315.1 Bacillota bacterium
CAGATTTACTTATCATCCAGAACGAACTGGATAAGCTCTTTGCCCTCACGGAGGGGGAGGAAGAAATCACAGCGTCCCATGTGCGCTCTATTTCCTCACTCTCGCCAGCCCAGATTGAGAAGTACACTGTTTTTCAAATGACAGATTCCATTGTTCAAAAGAAGCGATCGGAGGCTTTAGAGGTTCTAAATACGCTCTTGGGGGCAGGGGAGCCCGCCCTGCGCATCCTGCCTTTGATCGAGAGGCAGCTTCGTCTTCTCTTGGCGGCAAAAACAGCCAATGCCGATTTGGATGATGCGGCCAAGCAAATGGGGGAAACGAACTCCTATGCTTTGAAGAAAATACGTAAAGACGCGAATAGGTACAATCTGCAGGAAATTTTGGCAGGTTTTGAAGCGGTTCTCCATGCTGATCGTCAATTGAAACTTGGCGTCTCTGACCAAGAGGTCTTGACGGATCTAATCATTAAGCTGACTTAGTGAGCAAAAAAGAAACGCCTCATCCATGCGGAAGGGCGTTGTATGTTTATCCTTGTTGAGCTAGGTGTCTTGTCAAACGGGACTTTTTCCGAGCAGCAGCGTTTTTATGAATGATTCCCTTAGAGGCTGCTTTATCCAGAGCCTTAATTGCCTTTTGAAGGTGCGCAGGAGCGTTTGCAGGATCATTCGCCAAGGCGGCCTCGTATCTTTTAATCGTGGTCCTTAATGCCGAACGCTGTGCGGCATTGCGTGCACGCTTGATTTCGTTTACGCGGATTCTCTTTTCAGCTGATCTACTATTAGCCAAACCAATTCACCTCCTCGGGCAAAACTACTAAGTCATTATAACACTAGAGTGTGCGAAGTTCAATAGTCTCTGTTGAATAACGTTTTTCCTTTCGGTTAATCTAAGTAGGAGAGTGGTGGACTGGAGGAAAAATCATGTCAAAAACAAATCAACAGGATCGTCTTTTTGAGAAATACAATATCCGTACAGATCTTGCACTTGAATCTCATCAAGCCATAATCGAGCAGGAGGGACCTCCCGAGCTTCCCGGCGTCAAAGTGCATACCGAGGAAGAGGAGGGAATCACCCTCACCCGCATCACTGTCGAAAGCGATCTTGGTGCTCAGTTGATGGGCAAAGCCCCTGGGAATTACTCTACCCTTGAGGCCCCCGGACTGCGCATGCATAATCGGGATCTTCATGAGCGCCTGGCGCAGCTTCTCGCCAAGGAGATTGAGTGGTTTTTTGACCAGGCAGCCCTGGGCGAAGAAGACGCTCTGCTTGTAGTTGGCCTTGGGAACTGGAATGCCACCCCTGATGCCCTCGGTCCCAAGTCAGTGGAAAACTTGATGGTAACCAGGCATCTTTTGGAGATGTCCCCGCCCGAACTGCGTCGCGGTTTACGCCCCATCTCTGCCATTTCGCCGGGAGTCCTTGGCCTTACCGGCATCGAAACAGGGGAAATCATCATGGGAGTAGCCGAACGCATTGGTGCCAAGGCAGTAATCTGCATTGATGCTCTCGCGAGTCGGAGTGTGGATCGTTTGTGCAGCACAATCCAGGTTTCAGACACCGGTATCCATCCCGGCGCGGGAGTGGGCAATCGCCGTCTAGCAATTAACAAGGAGACCCTTGGGATTCCCGTAATTGCGATAGGGGTACCGACCGTGGTTCATGCTGTAACCATTGTTTCTGATGCTATGGATCTGATTGAACAGGGGCATATTCCAAGCGCCGATGGCGATCAGAGGCCGGAACGTGTACAGTTCAACATTGACCCGGAAGCGATAATGGGTAGCCGGCAACAAAGGCCGAACGCCAATGCAGGTGTAGCAGCCGGCGATAAGCGCCAAATTATCAGCCAGGTCTTAGAACCCTATTTCGGCACGATGATTGTCACTCCAAAGGAGATAGACCTCTTGATTGATGAAGTGTCAGATGTTATTGCCGGGGCGCTGAACACCTCATTTCATGAAGGCGTCAGCTATGATGAGGTTTTCAAGTACTTGAGCTAGTTTGACCTGCGCAATGGTTCTTTGATGTAGATGTGTCCGCCTATGGACTCAACAACTTCGCCTTCAACCAAAATCTGCACCGCCTCAACTTCTGGAAACTCGGTAAGTGTGTTGACAATGGCCTCCACAAGATAGGCTTCGATTAAAGAACCGCCCAGGAAGTCGTCTCTGATTTCTGAACTGAAGCTGACGGAGGCCAATTTGTCTTGGATGGCCAAGTCTAGAAGCTTGGTGGTTTTAGGTACCGAAGCAGACAGCTCCTCGTGGTCGAGGGGGCCGTCAAGCAGCGCCTGTAGTGCCGATCGAGGGCTAGACTTCCCCTCTACTTGTCTGTTTATTGGGATCAGGAAAAACTCTGTGGGAGTGGATTCGATCAGGTAGATCTTTACCGTACTTGTTGTCGCTTCCTGTTTGTACAACAAGTACAGGGAATAGGCACCAATGAATGCTGCCAGTATCACCAGCCATATAATGAATTTCTTGAACATACGCATACAATCGTTCCTTCCTGGGGGAAATGGCTCCCTTTAGTCTATCATATTTTCTCTTGCCAACAAATATATTTGCAAGAGAAGAGGTGGTGACATGCGTTTTCGGCTCAGGAGGGTTTATTCACGGATTCGCCGCCGTACTAAGACTCTTGGCAAAGGATTTCAAGTTTTTCCACTTATGCTTCTTGCGCTCCTAGTGTTATCCCTCTCTCTGAGCGGATACTATTTGCTGTTTAATGAAAATGGCTTTGATCACTCCTTGGCCAGATTCCTGCTTGACCAGGGATTGCCTGCCACAAGTCAAAGTGTGTACGATAGCAATGCAGAGTCGTTTGACTTGGCCTCTTTTCTCAATTGGCTCACCAGCTATGATCTGCGGGATCCTGTCAGCCTCATTGCGGACACGCTGCCCTTGTCTCCGTATGGACTGGTGGATATGAGACATTGGGAAGAACGGCCTTTCGTCTTTATTCAGGAGTTATCATTTGCGCCGGAACCAATACGCCCGCCGTCCACTCAGCAGTCCTCAGCTGCGGAGCCAAGCGAAGTGCTTCCCACGGGGCCTAAAGTCCTGATTTATCACACCCATACCTCGGAAAACTATCAAGGGCGGGCTGTTTCCGCCGGGACTACGAAGCCGGCGCACTATCAGTTCCGCAATCTGGCGGACCCAACGATCACTGGTGTGATGGCGGTGGGGAGGCACTTTTCAAACGCCTTGTCCAGCCTAGGGCTGCAGCCTGTTCATGAGAGCCGCATTCACACTCTGCCAAATATCAACAGCTCCTATGCCAACTCAGAACGGACAGTGCGGGAGCTCCTCAGCAAGCAGAAGGATTTTGCCATGGTCATAGATCTGCACAGAGATGCCGGGGTCCCTAGCCCAACGGTGCTGGTCAACGGACGTGAGGTAGCCCGGATTGCCCTGGTAGTGGGCACGGCACAGAATATTCCCTTGTCCCACCCTAACTTTCAGCAAAACTTAGATTTTGCCTATGAAATCAAAAGTGTGTGCGATCAACTTTACCCAGGACTGATGCGGCCACTGCAGGTGCATAAGGAGGCCCGTTACAATCAGCACCTGCATCCAAGGAGCATCATTGTAGAGCTGGGGTCGGTGGAAAACACTTTGGAGGAGGCTTTGTTAGCAGCAGAGTTATTTGCCAATGTTTTAGCAAGGGTGCTCTAACAGGAATTAGCTCTTCGAAGGCGAATCTTTGAATTTGTTGCCATTGATGAATGCAGAAAATAATTGCGTTCGTTTAGGAGTTTCACTGGGTGAAACATCCGAGAAGAGGAGCGAAATAGATTGGAAGCTGAAAATAGAGAACAGGTGACGAAAGCGGCCACCATTGTCATGCTAGCAATTTTAGTAAGCCGCATTCTAGGCTTTATTCGTGAAAGAGCTGTGGCAGAAGTCTTTGGCAGAACTGCAACTACAGATGTGTTTTTTGCTGCCTTTGCTTTACCCGATTTAATGTATCAGCTCTTAGTAGGCGGAGCGCTCAGTTCCGCCTTTATTCCCGTTTTTACCCAATATTTGGCCAAAGACGACGAGAAAGAAGCCTGGTATGTGGCAAGCGTCTTTTTGAATGTAACTTTTTTGATACTGCTGCTTGTCATGGTCTTGGGCGTAATCTTTACCCCGCAACTTGCTCCCTTTGTTGGTATGGGGTTTTCTGGGGAACAGAGGGATCTTTTGATCCTGCTGATGCGGGTGACTTTTCCGGCCGTCTTTTTCACAGCCCTTGCCGGCTTGTGCATGGGCGTGCTCCATTCCTACCAAAAGTTTTTCCTGCCCGCTCTAGGACCTATCGTCTATAACTTAGGCCAGATTTTGGGGGCCTACATTCTAGGGCCCATAATCGGCATTATGGGGATGGCAGTGGGAACAGTTGTCGGGGCTTTGGGCAACTTCAGCATCCAACTTCCTACTGTTGTGAAGCGGGCAAAAAAGTATTATAGACCGGTAGTGGATTTTAGGCACCCCGGCATCCGGCGGATGGGCATGTTGATGCTGCCAGCCATTCTTGGCCTGTCCATCTCCCAGGTGAATGTGATTGTCAGTCAAAATCTGGCATCTACTTTGGAGACCGGTTCAATTGTAGCCCTCCGTCTGGCTAATCGCCTGATTAATTTTCCCCTGGGCATCTTCGCCATGGGTATTTCCACCGCAGTTTTTCCCACCCTGGCCAGACTGACCGCCAAGGGGGAGACCGACGAGTATAGGCGCACTTTGTCCTTTGGGTTGCGGGTGATTTTTTTCATTACGATACCCTCTGCCTTCGGCATGGCTTTTTTAAGGGAGCCCATTGTCCGCCTGCTCTTTGAAAGCGGTGAATTTCTACCCGCGGATACTTTGGCGACCGCCTTTGCACTCTTATTCTACGTACCCGGCTTGATTGCCCAGTCTGCGCTGCAGGTTACTACAAGGGGCTTTTATTCCCTGCAGGATACCAAGACTCCTGTGAAAATAGGGTTTGTCACAGTTGTGTTGAACTTTTTGCTGAGTCTGGTTTTCCTGCGCTGGACGGATCTGGGTGCAGGAGGTTTGGCCTTAGCCTATTCACTGAGTTCCATATTCAACATGATTTTGGCAATGGGTATCTTAGGCAGGCGCGTTGGCGGACTTATGGATCTTCGGCTTTGGAACACTGTTTTCAAGTCCGTCATTGCCTCGGGTTTTATGGGCGTGGGAGCCTATTACACAGCAGCATTGCTCACAGATTATCTGCCCATGGCCTCCAAACTTGGACAAGCGGTCCAAACCTTTGCCGCCATCGGGGTGGGGATAGTCGTTTACTTGATCCTCAGTGTGCTCTTTAAGATGGAAGAGAGCTATTACTTCCTCGAGCTAGTCAAAAAGAAGCTCCGGGCCCGGGGCTGAGAACGGGATTGTTTTGAAATAGGCAGGGCCTATGCTATAATGGCACTAGATTACTTAATGAAGGAATTGGTACATGTATGGGTCAAAGGAACATTCGCAACTTTTGCATCATCGCCCATATCGATCATGGAAAATCAACATTGGCCGATCGGATCTTGGAGCACACTGGAGCGGTCAGTAAGAGGGACATGTCCGAGCAGCTTCTGGACTCCATGGATTTGGAGCGTGAGCGTGGAATTACAATTAAATTGAAAGCAGTTCGCCTTGCCTATGAAGCCAAGGATGGGCAAGAATACATTTTAAATCTCATTGATACTCCTGGTCACGTTGATTTCTCGTATGAGGTGTCGCGCAGTCTGGCTGCCTGCGAAGGTGCCCTGCTTGTTATTGATGCTTCTCAGGGGATTGAAGCGCAAACGCTGGCCAATTTGTACTTGGCGCTGGATCATGATTTGGAGATTATTCCTGTGATCAACAAGATCGACCTTCCCAATGCCGATCCTGAGCGTGTGATCAGGGAGCTGGAGGACAATATTGGCATTCCAGGCGAAGATGCGGTTTTGGTCAGTGCCCGCACTGGCCAGGGTATTGAAGATATTCTGGAGACAATCGTAGAACGCATTCCGCCGCCGCAGGGAGACCCTGAGGCTCCTACCCGCGCCATGATTTTCGATTCCCACTACGACCAGTACCGCGGTGCAGTGGCCTATGCTCGAGTAGTAGACGGAACCATCAAAGTGGGCGAAATCATCCAGATGATGAGTTCTGGGCGACAGTTTGAGGTCACCGATCTTGGGGTACTCGCCCCAAACCTTGTACGGGTAGGCTCCCTTGGCCCTGGCGATGTGGGTTGCATCATTGCCAGTATGAAGGATGTCCGTGATACCAGGGTGGGGGACACGATTACGGTCGCTTCCAGGCCTGCTACTCAACCCTTATCGGGCTATCGGCCGGCCAAACCCATGGTCTACTGCGGCTTGTATCCCGTTGTGAACGAGGAGTACACAGCGTTGCGGGATGCCTTGGATAAGCTGCAGCTTAACGATGCTGCCCTTACCTATGAGGCGGAATCTTCGGCAGCCCTCGGCTTTGGCTACCGCTGCGGCTTCTTGGGTCTTTTGCATCTGGAAATAGTGCAAGAGCGTTTAGAGCGTGAGTTTGATTTAAACCTAATTACGACAGCCCCCAGTGTGGTCTATCAGGTAGTGCTGACAGACGGCAGTGTTAAAGAGGTGGATAATCCTTCCGCATTGCCGCCCGTGACCAACATCGACCACATTAAGGAGCCTTTCGTAAAGGCGTCAATCATGGTGCCTGACGAATTTGTAGGCGCTGTAATGGATGTATGCCAAGACAGACGCGGCATCTTCGTTACTATGGAATACATTACCCCAGAACGGGCCAGGCTCGAGTATGAGCTCCCCTTGGCGGAGATACTGATGGACTTTTTTGACAGGCTTAAGTCTAGAACCAAAGGGTATGCCTCATTGGACTATGAGTTTTTAGGTTATCGTGAGTCTGAAGTAGTAAAACTGGATATTCTGCTCAACGGCAATCCAGTAGACGCCTTATCATGTATTGTGCACCAGGATAAAGCCCTCTCCCGCGGCCGGGGTTTAGCGGAGAAACTGAAAGAGGTTATCCCTAGACAGCAGTTTGAAGTTCCTATTCAAGCTGCCATAGGCAATAAGATCATTGCTCGCGAGACGGTGAGGGCTCTGCGCAAAGACGTACTGGCCAAGTGCTATGGCGGAGATATTAGTCGCAAGCGTAAACTTTTGGAGAAGCAAAAAGAGGGTAAGAAACGAATGAAGAGTCTGGGCAGCGTTGAGGTCCCGCAAGAGGCCTTTATGGCTATTTTGGAAGTTGACTAGGGTGGTTGGCAATGGGAGTCTACGTGCATATCCCCTTCTGCGCACAGAAATGTTATTATTGTGACTTTTACTCGGTAGTTGTCAGTGAGGATTTCCCGACCCTTGCTGGCAACTATCTTGTTTCACTGCGCCAAGAAGCCCTTTATTATCGAAAGATATGGGGAGAACAGCCCCTGGACAGCCTGTTTATTGGTGGAGGTACACCATCTGTGATTCCTCCGGAGGAATTGGCAGGCTTAGTTTCCTGGCTCCTAAAAGAGCTGCCCTTTGTGGCAGAGCCAGAGGTCACAATGGAAGCAAATCCCCACTCCCTAACTGCTGCCGGGGTGGAGGTTCTCTCCGCGGCTGGGGTTAATCGCATCAGCCTCGGTGTGCAGGCCTTCCAAAACAATCTCCTGAAATCCATAGGCAGGATCCATCGGGCTGAACAGATCGGCGAGAGCGTGGAAGCTCTGCGAAAAGCCGGGGTAGACAATATCAACTTGGATCTGATGTTTGGTTTGCCCGGCCAAAGAGTCCAAGACTGGCTCAATACCTTAGAATCTGCCCTGGCCCTCGAGCCTGCCCACTTATCCTGTTACGGATTGATCTTAGAAGAAAATACACCTATGGAAAAGTGGGTTTCTGAGGGTCTTATGGAAGTGCCCAACGATGACGGGCAGGCTGAAATGTATGAAGCAGCGTGCCGTATCCTGAAAGGCTCGGGCTATGAGCATTATGAAATATCGAACTTTGCCCTGCCCGGCAAAAGGAGCAGCCACAATCTCCTATACTGGCAGAACAAGCCTTTCATTGGCCTGGGCAGTGGAGCAACAGGTTATATCGGTGGCAATCGGTACCGGAACATCCCTGATCTTTGGAGATACATGCAAAGTTGGCACGAAGGCGGCCCATTATACGAAGACTGTGACCAGGTTTCTGTGGAACGGGAGATGGATGAAACCATGATGGTGGGTATGCGCCTCCTTGCGGGAGTGGATGAAGCTTCTTTTTGCCGGCGCTATGGGATCAGTTTCTGGGAGCTTTATCAGCCGGCTATCAACGATCTCTTAGCTAGGGGACTGGTTGAGTGGGACGGGGCTAAACTCCGAGTGACACGCCTGGGGCTTTTCCTGGAGAATCAGGTCTCTGCAGCGTTTTTGAGGTGACTTTTCCACCCCTTGACAAAGCAGGAATGAAGTGATATTTTATGGTTAATAGCTGTTAGCACTCGCTTGTGGTGAGTGCTAAACGGAGGAAGGTGAAATCATGTTGGACGAACGCAAACGCATGGTGCTGAGGGCGATCATTGACAGCTACATCGAAACTGCAGAACCGGTAGGCTCGAGGACAATTGCCCGGAAACATGATTTGGGCGTTTCTCCAGCCACCATTCGTAATGAGATGGCTGATCTGGAAGATGCAGGCTATCTTCAGCAGCCCCATGTGTCGGCTGGGCGGATTCCTTCAGATAAGGGATATCGCTTTTATGTTGATGCCTTGATGGAACCTTACGTTTTTCCTAGACCACAACTCCAACAGCTGCAACAAGAGATCTCAAATGAAAAGGTGAGCCCGGAACGGAGCATATATGAAGCCGCTCGACTGCTAGCTTTTCTGACCGAATCTGTGTCTTTGATTGTGGCCCCTAGTACAGATCAGATGGCCTTTAGATATCTGCAGCTCGTACCGCTCGAGGACAGCAGTATCTTAGTGACTGTGGTGCTCCATCCTGGAATTGTGAAAAATAGGATTATCCGCACTAAGAAGGACTACTCTGCGGAGAAGGTGGCAGAACTGTCTGCCATGCTGAACCAGAAGTTAAAGGGTATCACCTATCGAGAGCTGGGTCCCACCGTTTTCACGGAGGTGATCCGGGATTACGGAGAGATTGGCCGGGCACTGGTGGAACTGATCCTGCAAGGGCTTCTGGAAGATAACGGCGAAAAAATCTATGCGTCCGGTACGGTAAACATTCTCAATCAACCGGAATTTCGTGATCTAGAAAGGGCTAAAGCCCTCTTTGAGACATTGGAGCAGAAAGATTATCTCTTGAGTCTCTTGAGCGCTGGCACGAAATCCAGTGGAGTACAGGTTGTCATTGGTGAAGAGCATGTCTCCAGCGTGTTGCAGGCCTGCAGTCTTGTCACCTGCACATATTATGTAGGCGATGACGTGGTTGGTACCATAGGTGTCATTGGACCAACCCGAATGGATTACGCGAAAGTCATGGCCGCTGTAGACGTTGTCTCTGGTGCGTTAAGTGCTTTACTGACGCAAGAAAAATAGTATGACTGCCAGCGACCCTTGGGGCAAGGGTCATTTTTCTGAAAAAAGGGGGTACCTTGGTGACTGAGCAAGAAGACATCATGGAAGAACAAGTGGAGGATTTAGAGGAGGAATTGCAGGAGACGAAGTGCGATTGTTCTGAAGAACTGGAGCAGTTAGAGCGGGATAAAGCTCAGCTTAGCCAGCAGCTGCTTCGTCTAAAAGCAGATTTTGACAACTTTCGCCGTCGAACCCAAAGCCAGATGGAAGAGATCACAAATAATGCCAACCAGCATTTACTCAAAGATCTCCTGCCGGTTTTAGACAATTTTGAGCGAGCTCTTGCCACAGAAAATACAAGTCAAAAGCAGGATGCATTTTTCCAAGGCATGGAGATGGTATACGAGGGCCTGATGGCCGCTTTGTCTGAACATGGATTGCGGCGTATCTCGGCTAAGGGTCAGCCCTTTAACCCAGACTTGCACGAAGCCGTAGCCATGCAAGGCGATGAAGGGGACGACGGTCTCTTTGTGCTTGAAGAGATACAAACAGGTTACTTGTTTCATGAAAAAGTACTTAGATACACAAGGGTCTTAGTTGGACCGAAGAAGGAGGAAGCTGAATGTCAAAAGTAATTGGTATTGACTTGGGAACAACCAACTCAGTTGTAGCAGTGATGGAAGGTGGAGAACCCATTATCATTCCCAATGCTGAGGGTTCTAGAACCACACCTTCTGTTGTTGCCTTTACAAAAGAGGGGGAGCGCCTGGTGGGGCAGGCCGCCAAGAGGCAGGCTGTAACGAACCCTGATAGGACAATTTCATCAATTAAGCGATACATGGGAACAGATCATAAAGTTCGAATAGATGGTAAAGATATGACGCCGCAAGAGATTTCGTCGATGATCCTGCGAAAACTGAAAGAAGAGGCTGAAGCCTATTTAGGCGAGACTGTAAGTAAAGCTGTCATCACCGTTCCAGCATACTTCACCGATGCCCAAAGGCAGGCTACAAAGGATGCCGGAACTATTGCAGGCTTAGAAGTAGAGCGGATTATCAACGAGCCTACCGCTGCAGCGGTGGCCTACGGCCTAGATAAGGAACATGAGCAGACTGTCCTCGTCTTTGACCTTGGCGGAGGAACCTTTGACGTTTCTATCTTGGAGTTAGACGAAGGATATGTTGGCGTTAAGTCCACAAGCGGCAACAATCGCCTTGGCGGTGATGATTTTGACCAGCGCATTACCGATTACTTAGTTCGTGAGTTCAAGAAAGAGACTGGTATCGATCTCAGTCAGGACAAGATGGCTATGCAGCGCTTGCGTGAGGCTGCGGAAAAGGCCAAAATAGAGTTATCCGGTTTAGTGCAGACCAACATTAATCTGCCCTTTATTAGTGCAACTCCTAGCGGACCAGTCCACCTTGATCTTGACTTGACCCGGGCTAAATTCAATGAGCTTACCGCTGACTTGGTCGACAAGACTCTGGAGCCTATTCGTCAAGCGCTGAGCGATGCCGGTTTGCAGCCGGGGGATGTAGATCGTGTTATCCTGGTAGGAGGGTCCACCCGTATACCTGCTGTACAGGAAGCAATAGAAAAAATGATGGGGAAAGAAGCCTACAAAGGCATTAACCCAGATGAGTGCGTGGCACTGGGTGCTGCAGTCCAGGCAGGAATAATATCCGGTGAGTTTGAACAAGGCCAGGGTCTCATTCTTGTTGACGTAACGCCCCTGTCTTTGGGCATTGAGACTTTGGGCGGTGTAATGACTACCCTGATCAAACGGAACACAAGCATTCCCTGTAAGGAAAGTAAGGTGTTTACAACTGCCGCTGACAATCAGCCGGCTGTGGATATCCATGTACTGCAGGGCGAAAGACCAATGGCTGCAGACAATGTAACTTTAGGCCGCTTCCAGCTGACGGGCATTCCTCCGGCGCCAAGGGGCATTCCCCAGATTGAGGTAACCTTTGACATTGATCGCAATGGCATTGTTAATGTTACCGCTAAGGATAGGGGAACGGGTCGCGAACAGAAGATCACGGTAACGTCTTCGACCGGCTTGACTGAGTCTGATATTGACAAACTTGTTAAAGAAGCAGAAGAATACGCCGAAGAAGACAAGGCCAAACGTGAAGCTATTGAACTGCGCAATCAGGCCGACAACTCTCTGTGGGCTGTAGATCGTGCCGTAAAAGAGTTAGGTGACAAGATTACCGACGAGCAAAAGGCCGAAGTTGAGGCCGCCAAGGAAGCGCTTCAGGCCGCCATGGAGAAGGATGATCTAGAAGACATTAAGGTGAAAATGAAGGCCCTAGATGAGGTTCTGCACCGGATTTCCGAAAGGCTCTACCAAGAAGCTCAGGCAGCGGGGGCCCAGCCCGGCGGAGCGACAGATGCAACTCAGGGAGACGATGAAGATATTGTAGACGCTGACTTTACGGAGGAATCCTAAGTCAGTGGCGAAAAGGCGGTGTAAGACTTGGCCAAGGAAGATTATTATGATGTTCTAGGGGTTCCGCGAGGCGCTTCTGAGGATGAGATCAAAAGGGCGTATCGCAAATTAGCCAGGGAACTTCACCCAGACGTGAATAAAGAACCGGGTGCTGAAGAGCGATTCAAGACTATTAACGAAGCCTACTCGGTGCTCGGCGATCCTGAACGCCGGCAGCAATATGATCAGTTTGGCCACGCGGCCTTTGAAGATGGCGGGCCAGGCGGATTTGATTTTGGCGGTTTCGGTTTTGATGACTTGGGCGACATATTCAGTGAGTTCTTTGGGGGAGGTTTTGGTAGACCCACCAACCGCCCCCAAAGGGGCGCCGACTTACGCTATGATCTGACAATCGAGTTTGAAGAAGCTGCTTTTGGTGCCGAAAAGGAGATTTCTATCCCCCGTACTGAAACCTGCAGTCATTGCCATGGGAACCAGGCAGAGCCAGGGACGCCCATAACCACCTGCCCAGACTGTCATGGCAGCGGGCAGGTGCGCTATGTGCAGCAGACTCCCCTTGGCCAGTTCGCCAGTACCAGGACGTGCAGCCGCTGTCGCGGTGAAGGAAAAACCTTTGATACCCCCTGCAGTGTCTGCCACGGAAGCGGCACCCAGCGCAAGATGAGCACTGTCACTGTAAACATCCCGGCCGGGATCGACAATGGTCAAAGCCTGCGTCTGCGAGGACGGGGTGAAAGTGGACAGCGGGGAGGACCTCCAGGTGATCTGCTGATCATGGTACGTGTCAAGCCCCACGAGATATTTAGGCGAGAAGGGCGCAATGTGGTTTTAGAAATCCCGATCTCTTTCGTCCAGGCCAGTTTGGGTGATGAAGTTAAAATACCAACCCTGGAGGGCAGTGTAAACCTGCGGATCCCTGAGGGAACCCAGTCAGGAAAGGTGTTTCGCCTGCGTAATAAGGGCATGAAAGATATTCGCGGCCCGGGGCGAGGCGACCAGCTGGTGAAAGTCAGAGTGGTCACGCCCGAAAAACTCACCTCCAAGCAAAAAGAGTTGTTGCGTGAGTTTGCTAAAGCGGGCGGAGGGGAGCTGCCTGATGAGAACAAAGGTTTTTTTGAGCGCGTCAAGGATGCCCTTCGTTAGGAGGAAGTAGGCGATGGCCATTTGGCAGGAAGTCCGAATCATGATCAACAGGTCAGCTGTGGAAGGTGCTTATGCAGTTCTAGACAAGTGGGGAATTGACAACTTTGCTGAGGATGATTCCGGTTTGATCAACCATGCAGCAGAAATGGGCTGGGGTGATTATTTTCCGGAAAAAGCACCCTCTGAACAGGTGACAATCACCTGCTATTTCCCTGAAGCTCAGCTTAGCTTGGAGCAGCTTGAACAGCTCAGGCAAGATCTCCTAAACCTTGAACAGTTTGGTTTTGACCCGGGACAAGTAGCAGTGCTGCAAGGAAATGTCGATGAAGAGGACTGGGCCCATGCCTGGAAGGCTTATTACCGTCCTCTCCGGGTGGGTCGCGTCTGGATTCAGCCATCCTGGGAGACAGGGGATGTAGATGACGGAGAAGTCGACATAGTAGTGCGGCTGGATCCGGGCATGGCATTTGGCAGCGGAACCCATCCTACTACAGCGATGTGTATCGAATTTCTGCAAAGTCTCAACCTAACTGGCAAAATGCTCTGGGATGTTGGGACAGGTTCAGGCATCCTGGCCATTGTAGCGGCTAAGTTAGGTGCCCAGGTTCAGGCGGTAGATATTGATCCTGTCGCAGTGAAAGTTGCACGGGAGAACCGGGATATAAACAACGTTGCCTTTGCAGTTGAACAGGGAAGCCTTAATGATCTAGAAGGAACACCCCATGTGATTGTCGCCAATATTGTAGCCCATGTGATCGGGCCGATGATGGAGGATGTCCGGCGTGCATTAGGCCCAGGAGGCTTTTTCATTGCTGCAGGTGTGATCCAGGACAAGGATGCTGAAATTCTGTCCTTGGCGAAAGATGCAGATTTTCGCCTGTTGCGACGCGTCGCAAGGGGGGAATGGGTAGGATATCTGTTCCAGCGAGGTGAGTGATCTGGCTAGATTTTTTTTGCAGACAGGGCAGCTTGACAGCGGCCGGGTAAGAATTTACGGCGATGATGCCCATCACATAACCAGGGTGCTGCGCCTGCGTGTCAATGACAAAATTGAATGCGTTAACCAAGATGGTAAGGTTTATCAGGTTCGCCTGGCAAAACTTGGGAGTGAGGTTATAGGTGTAGTGGAAGGTGTGTTACACTCTGACCCAGAATCACCCCTTGTCGTCACCCTTTATCAAGGACTGGCTAAGGGCGATAAGATGGATTTAGTGATCCAAAAAGCGGTCGAGTTAGGCGCAGCTGAAATTATCCCCTTCACTTCCCGCTACACTGTTGTTAAACTTGAGGATAAAAGGGCCAAAGCCAGACACCAGCGCTGGCAGCGCATTGCACTGGAGGCAGCCAAGCAAAGCGGACGTACCCGGGTACCGGAAGTTTCGGAGCTGCACTCTTTTCCAGAAGTAGTGAACAGTGTGCAGGGGCGTCAAAATGAAGGTGAACTCGCTGTGTTGGCTTATGAGGCTGAAAAAACGCAGGGAATCAAAGCTTTGCAGAAACAGCCCGCAAGGGTCTCTGTTATTGTTGGACCTGAAGGGGGATTTGCCCCGGAGGAAGTGGAAAGTTTGAAATTTGCCGGAGCTAAAACAGTCACGCTCGGTCCGCGCATTTTGCGAACTGAAACAGCCGGTCTGGTTCTTTTGAGCATTATTGGCTATAGATGGGGAGATTTGGGATAATGGGCGACACGAAGAGACTTGCAGTAACAACCCTTGGCTGCAAGGTTAACCAATACGATACAGACTCTGTTGTTACTCAATTTTTAGATGCCGGATATCGTGTTGTGGACTTTCAGGCAGCGGCGGATGTATACCTGATTAACACCTGTACCGTAACAAATCTGGGTGACCGCAAGTCACGCCAGATGATTCGGCGCGCCCACAAGAAAAATCCATCTGCTAAGATCGTAGTGATGGGCTGCATGGCTCAGACAACCCCGGAGGATGTGGCAGCACTGGAAGGAGTCTCCCTTGTTGTGGGCACCGACGGACGGGGACGCATAGTCGAGGAGGTTGAGGCACTGGAGCAGGGAGAGCAACTCTCCCTTGTGGATAATATTTTCGAAGTCTCTGATTTTGAAGATCTTCCTTCTCTGGATTTTTCCGGGCGGACAAGGGCCACCCTTAAGATCCAAGATGGCTGTGATCAATTTTGCACCTATTGTCGGGTCCCCTTTGCCAGGGGTCCTTCCCGCAGCAGGACTCCAGAGAGCGTCCTCAAGCAGGCAAAGCAAATTGTTGCTCTGGGCTACAAGGAAATTGTGCTGACCGGCATTCACCTTGGCCTTTACGGTGCAGATCTTGACCCGCCTACAACCTTGGCTGCCATCAGTAGAAAAGCAGCTGACGTACCAGGGCTTAGGAGGCTGCGCATCAGTTCAGTCGATCCCCACGAGATTACGGAAGATTTGCTTGAGTTGGTAGGAGACCACCCAGTTGTCTGCCGGCATATGCATATTCCCCTGCAAAGCGGCAGTGATGCTGTGCTCAAGCGGATGAAGCGCAATTATTCCAGCGGGCAGTTCATGGATGTTGTAAAAAGCTTGCGTGCCAGAGTTCCCGAAATAGCGATTACCACAGATATTATGGTGGGTTTTCCTGGGGAGACGGAAGAGGATTTCCTCAAGACACTGGAACTTGTTCGAGAGGCTGAATTCAGCAAAATCCATGTTTTCCAGTATTCCAAGCGGTCAGGGACAGCGGCCGCTAGATTTCCAGGACAAATTCCATCACGGGAGAAGGAAGATCGCAGCAAGCGTCTAATACATGCAGGGGAAGCACTATCTGAACGCTTCCATTGTTCATTTATTGGCCAAATCGCAGACGTTCTAGTGGAACAGCAGCAAGAAGGACAAGCCCATGGGCATACAGATAATTATGTGAAAGTAAGTTTTCCTGTGTCTGATGGCGTAGATCTGGTAGGAGAGACAGTCTCGGTCCAGGTATTGAAAGCTGATTCCGCAGGCGTGATGGGCCGCTTAATTGGGAAAAAGGAGTGACTGACTGTGTCAAGTGATTGCCTTTTCTGCAAAATAGCGAGTGGTGCACTTTCCACCGAGTTTTTACTGGAAACAGACCATGTTGTAGCCTTTCATGATCTGAATCCTGTGGCGCCAACGCATATACTGGTGATTCCAAAGAAACACATTGCCAGCCTTGCAGATGTTCAGGTGCAGGATCGGGAGTTGATGGGAGAAATCATGCTGGCCATCAGGGATCTTGCTAAGAATCAAGCCTTAGATGAAGGTTTCAGGGTGGTAGCCAATACCGGCACCGATGGCGGGCAGAGCGTGTTCCATCTGCATTTCCACCTTTTAGGCGGTCGTTCTTTACAGTGGCCCCCAGGTTAGTGATTGACCAGGGAACCAAATTCGATTATAATGAGTGTGATATTATGCAGAAGGCGTATCACAAGCTGGACGCAGTCAGCATTGGAAGGAGGGATACTGGTGGCAGAAGTTAAAGTAGGTAAAAATGAGTCCCTCGATAATGCGTTGCGCCGTTTTAAGAAAAATGTCCGGATGTCGGGAGTTTTATCGGAGGCTAGAAAACGGGAACGTTATGAAAAACCAAGTGTAAGACGGAAAAAGAAATCTGAGGCAGCCCGTAAGAGGAAGTACCGGTAAGTTGATTTGGCTCGATGTCGCATTACACGATATCGGGCCTTTTTTCCAGAGAGGATGATGGTGATGAAGCGGATACATACGCAAACAATCGCATTGGTCTTGGCCGTTGTCCTGATGCTTGGGGTGGCCGTAACTGCTTCTGCTGCTGATCTTGTATATTCCTTGCCTATTGATGGGGAGATCGAGCCCGGGTTGGCCGCGTTTGTAGCCAGAGGCATCCAGCTTGCCGAGCGTCACGACGGTCTCGTACTGCTCGAAATCAACACTTTCGGGGGCAGGGTAGATGCTGCTACAGAGATTAAGGACCTCATCCTCCAGGCTAAAGTGCCGGTTGCAGCTTATGTGAGTGAACGGGCTTGGTCTGCTGGGGCCCTGATTGCGCTGGCAGCTCCCACACTCGCTATGGCCCCGGGCAGCAGTATTGGTGCAGCAGAACCGCGACCTATGGAGGAAAAAACTGTGTCTGCCCTCAAGGCAGAGTTTGAGTCTACTGCAGAACGCTGGGGTCGCGATCGGCAGTTGGCAGGCGCTATGGTTGATGCCGATGTTGTGGTGGAAGGTGTAGTAGAGAAAGGAAAAATCCTTACCCTTTCAGCCCAGGATGCCTTGGAGTGGGGTATGGCGGAGTTTGTTGCCGCCAGTCGTTATGAGCTCTTAGCTGAGCTAGGCTATGACGACTACGAGATAGTGACGCTCACACCCCATTGGGCCGAGCAGATTGCCCGCTTTCTGACTAACTCCACCGTAAGTTCACTTCTGCTGAGTTTGGGATTTCTCGGCCTAATCTTTGAACTCACTTCTCCTGGCTGGGGCGTGCCCGGGACTGGCGGCATATTGGCTCTAATTCTGTTTTTTGGAGGCAGGTATGTGACAGGACTGGCGGGCCTTGAAGCCATCTTACTCTTTATTGCAGGTCTTGTTCTGCTTGTGCTGGAGGTTGCGGTGATACCCGGTTTTGGCCTTGCTGGAATCTTAGGTTTCGCGTCAATGCTGTTCAGCATCATTCTGGCCTTTGGTGATATTCAAACGGCGCTAATCAGTCTTTCTATAGCAATTTCGGTGAGTGTGGTTGCGGTAATCTTGCTCTGGAGCCGCATTAGGCAGTCCCGATTTTGGCAGCGTTTGGTGCTCTCACATGAAGAATCGCCTGAGGCGGGTTATCGTGCGCCTGCAGACTTCAGCCATCTTGTTGGCAAGAAGGGTGTTGCTCTAACTCCCCTTAGACCGGCAGGGACTGTGATAATTGACGAGCAGCGCTATGATGTGGTCTCAGACGGTGGATTTATTGGCGCAAATTCTTCAATTGAAGTTGTAAAATCAGAAGGAACTAGGGTAGTGGTTAGGGAAGTTAGGGAAGAATGATAAACTGAGGAGGTCAAACTATGACTTGGGTTTTTGCAGGGATTATACCGATTCTACTTATTATTTTCCTGATCATCCTATTTAGTTTTGTTCCAGTTGGCCTATGGATTTCGGCAATTGCTGCCGGCGTAAAGGTTACGCTCATGAGTTTGATTGGTATGCGGCTCCGCCGAGTTGCACCCAGTCGGATCATTTTACCGTTCATTAAAGCACAAAAGGGCGGTGTAATGACAACTATTGACAAGCTTGAAGCTCACTACTTGGCCGGAGGTAATGTTGACAATGTGGTCGATGCATTGATTGCAGCCACCAGGGCAGATATTCCCATCTCCTTTGAGCGTGCTGCCGCCATTGACCTGGCTGGACGAAATGTGTTAGAGGCAGTTCAGATGAGTGTCAATCCCAAGGTAATTGAGACGCCTTTGATATCCGCAGTCGCCAAAGATGGAATTGAGCTCAAGGTGAAGGCTCGAGTCACTGTCAGGGCCAACATCGATCGTTTGGTGGGCGGATCAGGCGAAGCAACAATCATTGCCCGTGTCGGTGAAGGTATTGTTACTTCTGTTGGTTCAAGTTCCAGTCATGCTGATGTTCTCGAAAATCCAGATGCAATATCCAGGTTGGTTTTGGAAAAAGGTCTGGACTCTGGAACAGCCTTTGAAATTCTTTCGATCGACATTGCAGACGTGGATGTAGGCCGCAACATCGGTGCTCAGCTGCAAATGGATCAAGCTGAGGCTGATAAGAATATTGCCCAGGCTAAAGCAGCTGAAAGGCGTTTTGCAGCCCAGGCCCGTGAACAGGAAATGAGGGCTCAGACCCAGGAAATGAGAGCCCAGGTTGTCCAAGCTGAAGCGGAGATTCCCCGAGCGATTGCAGATGCACTGCGGGAAGGAAATTTGGGTGTAATGGACTTTTACAATATGCAAAATATTATGGCCGACACCAGCATGCGGGAAAGCATCGGCGGCCGTCGCCCAGATCGGGATCCTAATGCTTCCGAAGACAATCCCAAGCGGTAGGTGAGTGCAATGCAAGGATTGATAGGGCTTTTGCTCTACGTGGCTGTCATGGTCCTCAGCGGTATTATGAAAAAGATGGCTGAGGAAAGGGCTAGGCAAGCAAGAACACCTGCTGGGGAAGAAGGGGAGAGCTACACCGTCACCTTAGAAGAGATGCTCGCAGATGAATCCCATGCCGCACAGTCTCCCGGTGATCACGGTCTGTCAACACACCGCATGGAGCCTAGAATTGGCGAAAGTGAACTTAAGCGTAAAGGCATGGCGGATTTTGATGACTGGGATGAATGGGAAGATCGTTCCAGACAACAAGAAAAACAAGAAAGTAATGACCTTGCAGAAACTCAGAGCCTGCCCCGGAGACCTCAGTGGGCAGAGGCCATAGTCTTGGCCGAAATCATTCGAGAACCCAGGGCCAAGAGACCTTGGCCCAGCCGTTAGTATCAGAACAAGGAGGACATTTTTAGTGGACAAAAAGGTAAAAGTTGCAATTGTTGGTTGTGGTGGCATTGCCAATGGCAAACATATGCCAGCTTTGGCGAAACTTGAGAATGTAGAAATGGTTGCTTTTTGTGATATCGTTCGTTCCCGGGCAGAAGAGGCGGCAAGCAAATACGGTGCTGAAAATGCCAGAGTATATGAGGATTATCGTGAGCTCTTGGAAAAAGAAGAGCTTGATGCTGTACACGTGTGTACTCCTAATAATTCACACGCCGAAATCAGTATCGCTGCCCTGGAAGCAGACTGCCACGTCATGTGCGAAAAGCCCATGGCCAAGACAGCCGCAGAGGCCCGGGAGATGGTGGCTGCAGCTAAGCGTACCGGCAAGAAGCTTGCGATTGGCTATCAAAGCCGCTATCGCGGAGACAGCGAGTATCTAAAGCAAGTCTGTGAGCGGGGAGATTTGGGAGACGTCTATCTAGCCAAGGCCAGAGCGCTGCGTCGCCGGGCGGTGCCTACATGGGGCGTATTTCTGGATGAAGAGAAACAAGGCGGCGGACCTCTCATTGATATTGGTACACATGCCCTTGACTTAACACTATGGATGATGGACAATTACAAGCCTAAGTATGTTGTCGGTACTGTTTACCACAAGCTGAACAAGAGGGAAAATGCTGCCAATGCTTGGGGTCCATGGGATCCAGCTAAGTTCCAGGTCGAAGACTCTGCATTTGGGTTTATCGTCATGGAAGACGGCGCAACGATCATTCTCGAGTCCGCCTGGGCACTGAACACCTTGTTTGAAGGTGAAGCCAGAACAATTCTTCACGGCACAGAAGGCGGAGCGGACATGGAAGATGGTCTCCGCATCAATGGTGAGGAATTTGGTAAGCTCTACACCAAGAAGCCTGTTCTAGGCACTGCTGGGGTAGCTTTCTATGATGGAAAGAGCGAAACCGAGGGAGACCGTGAAGCAAGGCTTTGGATTGAGAGCATTATCAACGATACCACGCCGCGGGTATTGCCGGAACAGGCAGCCGTTGTAACCGAGATTTTAGAGGCGATTTACGTCTCTGCCCGGGAAGGCAAGCCGGTATACTTCAAGGATGGACGCTATATCGCAGAGTAAACTCTCCAAACTAAAATGCAATCAGGAAGGTTAGGCCATTAGGGTCTAACCTTTCTTTTTTTGCATAATTTTAGGAGAGAGGAGGTAGACAATGCGGTCAGCTGTGAACCAGACATTGAAACGAAAATTCGCTCAAACCTTTGACTTGCCATCGGCGATTCTGCTCGATCAGGCCACCATTCATCTTATGGGCGATGCAGAGGCCAAGGTGGTCAACCACAAGGGTCTCGTTCAGTATACGAACACCTGCATCAAAGCCCGCTCTGCTCAAGGATTGATTGAGATTTCGGGGGCAGATTTAGAAATTGTCTCACTTTCCTCCAGCGAAATCAAAATATCGGGCATGATTCGACAGGTGATGCTGAAATGACCTCTCTATTTCTTTGGTGGCAGGGATATGTAACAGTCCGTCTGCGCGGACCGGGTCTGGAACATTTACTCAACAAGATGACAGACTTGGGAATTGCTCTTACAAATGTCGAACGCCTAACGGGTGATGTGGTAATTGCCAAGCTCATGGTTAGAGACTTTCGCCGTTTAAGACCCCTTGTCCGGGGTTCCCAAATCAGTGTAACGATCTTAGACAAGCACGGTGCGCCGTTTTTTCTGCGTAAGTTTAAGCTGCGAGGATTCTTGGTCCTAGGCTGCCTGCTTTCGCTGCTGTTTGTCATGTACCTGTCTAATTTCATTTGGTTTATTGAGGTTTCAGGCACTTACACCCTAAGTAATGAGGCAGTGAAAGAGGCCATTGAAGACTTGCAGCTGCGAGCTGGTATAGTTCGAAGTGCCCTTCAGCCCCGTACCATAGAGGTAGAGCTTCTAAAACGCTTTCCTGATTTAGCCTGGGTTCAAGTCAGTATCAAGGGCGTCAAAGTTGAGATTATCCTGACTGAGCGCGAAGGCATTGAGCTCGAACAGGCTGGACCTGGCCATGTTTATGCTGCCATGGATGGAGTAATCACAGAATTGCTTGTCTTAAAGGGTACCCCCCAGGTAAGGGATGGGAGTACAGTGCGCAAAGGGGAGCTGCTCATCTCGGGCCAGTACTATGATCAGCGGGGAATTCAGCAGTTTGGGGCGGCTCAGGGTGTGGTTAAAGCCAGGGTGTGGTATGAGGGGGTAGGCGAAGCGGCGCTGGCCAGGTGGGAGCCGCGCAAGACCGGGCGCAGTCACCGCCAGTATCTGATTTCAATCGGTCCTCTGCGTATTCCCCTTGGCCGCAGTTATCCTGAGGGAACCCATCTGCGTGACTCCAAGGAGTGGAGTCTCTCTCTAGGACGGGCCCTGGTGCCCATCCATTGGTCGAAAGTTGACTATCATGAAGTAGAGTACATCAAGGTAGAGGTTCCTAGGGAGACTGCGGAAAGGAATGCCTATGAACTGGCTTGGGAGAGCTTGCAAAGCCAGGGTGTTCAGGCAGGGCAGATCCTCGAGGAGCGAACCACAGTCGACTTCATTCCAGATGCAGATGGAATACGTGTTATGGTGCAAGTAGAAGTGCTTGAAGAGATCGGCCAGTTTATGGCCTATTGATTTGCACTTCAGCCCTATTTTGCTTATAATAAGGGCAGACGACACAAAAAGGATGGTTGATGCATTGAGTCAGATATTGCGCCTTCAGGATAATGAACACGCGCAAGCAGTCAGCGGCATGCGAGATGAGTATCTGCGCCTGGTAGAGGCTGCTTTTGACGTGAAAATTGTACCCCGCGGACTTGATTTACTGATCAGCGGGTCAGACGAAGCGGTGGTCAAGACAAAAAAGGCTTTAACTAATATGGCTGGCTTGGGTACAGACCTGACCAGTCACGATGTATATTATGCCATCAAACTAAGTGAAAACGGGGATTCTACTGATCTTACGGAGCTCAGTGCGGGCAATGTGATCACTACCCACCGCGGAAAAGTAATTAGGCCGAAGACCTCTGGTCAGCGGCGCTATGTTGATTTTATGTCCCGTAACGACATTGTCTTTGCTATTGGTCCTGCCGGGACAGGCAAAACGTACCTAGCCATGGCCGCAGCTATTGCCAGTCTAAAAAAGAAGGAAGTGGAACGGCTTATTTTAACGCGTCCAGCTGTGGAGGCAGGGGAGCATTTGGGATTTCTCCCAGGTGATTTACAGGACAAGGTGGATCCCTATTTGCGCCCCCTGTATGATGCACTTTACGATATTTTGGGACAGGAAACCTATGTGAAGTACCGCGAAAAAGGAATCATAGAAGTAGCGCCCCTAGCCTATATGCGGGGTCGAACACTAGACGACAGTTTCATTATTCTCGATGAAGCCCAAAACTGTACGCCCGAGCAGATGAAGATGTTCTTAACCAGGCTGGGCTTTGGCTCTAAAGCTGTGATTACAGGTGATATTACTCAAGTGGACTTGCCTCGGGGGAAGACTTCGGGTTTGATTCAGATTCAGAAGATCCTTAAGGGCTTGGAGGGAATCGGCTTTTGCTACCTGAACGAAAGCGATGTGGTGCGCCATCCGTTAGTGCAGCGAATTATTGAAGCATATGACCTCTTCGACAAGTCGCAATCCTAGGAGGCCTGACGTGAAACGCAAGAAAAAGGGTAATTCTAGACAAAAGCAACTTTGGCCGGAGCTGTTTCAGAAAACTAGCGTTCGGCAATGGTTAATTGGAGGAGTAATTGCGGTTTTTCTCCTTATTGTGCTGCTTATCAATGCACTGCCCCAGGGGGTGCAGGTAGAGGTAGGACAGGTGGCCAAGAAGGATTTGGCTGCTCCAATTACCGCGATCAATACCGGGGAGACAGAACGTTTAAGGGAAGAAGCTGCACGGCACGTTGTCTTAGAGGCTAACGAGGATCCGAGCTATTATCTAATCAACCCCGCCATTGCACTTAGGGTTGAAGAAAACATCACTGGAATTTTGAATCTCCTTCGCCAGGGAATTAGACCTGAACCGGCGGAAGAACCTGGTTTTGAGCCTGTGCCCGAAGCCCTTTCTCTTTCAGAGATTGACCGCCGGCTAATTAGGGATTGGAAGATTGAAATTCCAAAGGATGTATTAGAGGGTATAGTGGCCCTGTCTTTTACAGAGTTCGATCAATTTGCCCAGACTACCGTTGATTTAGTGTTAGCCACTATGAACGAGCGAATCAGTGAGGATGGTCTCAGGGACGCTAGAGATGCTTTTGAAGCAAGCGTCGATCTTAGCGGTCTCCAGGGCGAACTGGCCCAGGCTGCAACAATCATTGGCCGCCAGCTCATTCAGCCGAATTTGGTGCTCGATACCGAAAAGGTAAATCTCGCCCGTCAGCAGGCCATGGATGCAGTAGAACCAGTCCATATCATGCAGGGCGAGATCATAGTTCGCAAGGGAGATGTAGTCAGGCAGGAGCATATAGCGCTCCTTACAGATGTAGGGCTGATTAAGACCGGACGCGATTATGGCGTCCTGGTGGGGATGGGCCTTGCAGTAGTCGCTATGTCTGCCCTGATGGGCGTGTTCTTGTATCAGGAACGCCGTGATTTGCTGAAGAACTGTGTGCAGCTGGCGCTAATAGGTTCTGTCTTAGTGGCAGTATTAGCCATCGGAAAACTGTTTAGCCTGATCACATGGCCCGGGGCTGCTTTCCTTAACCCTTCCGCCTTGCTAGGTATGCTGCTGACCCTCCTGCTTGATGCCCGCGCAGCCAGCATTGCCACAATAGTGCTTGCCATCTTGCTGGGGTTGGTTTTTGAGATGAACTGGGTGGTTTCCGCCCTCGCTTTGGTTGGAGGGTTGGTTGCTGTGCTTAGTGTCTCCAAAGTCAGCCAGCGGGGAGATGTAATGCGAGCTGGTTTTATTGTCGGCGGGGCTAATGTTTTCCTAATGATCGCCTTAGGTTTGGTGGGTCAAGATACTCAACTGATTCTAAACAGCTATCTGGGCCTGCTCTCTGGCGTGCTGGCGTCTATTGTTACCATGGGGGTCTTACCCTATTTGGAGAGTCTGTTTAAGATTACCTCTCCCATTCGCCTGCTGGAGCTGTCCAATCCGAATCACCCCCTCTTGCGGCGCTTAATGTTGGAAGCACCGGGGACTTACCACCACAGTATTCTCGTGGGAAACTTGGCAGAAGCTGCAGCCGAGGCAGTTGGTGCCGATGGATTGCTGGCCCGGGTTGGCTCCCATTATCATGACATTGGTAAGTTGAGGAGACCCTATTTCTTCGTGGAAAACCAGGTGGGTATGGATAATCCCCATGACAAGATGGCACCGTCCCTGTCCACTTTGATTATTACCTCTCACGTTAAAGACGGACTGGAGCTGGCCAATGAGTTTAAGCTTCCGCCAGTTGTTACCCAGTTTATTGCCCAGCATCATGGCACAGACTTGGTCCGTTATTTCTATCACCGGGCCTGTGAAGCCAGTGATGACGATTCAGTAGAGGAGAGGGATTTTCGCTATCTTGGACCCAAACCTCAAGGTAAGGAAGTAGCCATCGTCTCTTTGGCAGATGCAACTGAGGCGGCAGTGCGCTCCATTTCTAAACCAAACCCGGGCAAAATTGAAGGCCTAGTACGTAAGATCATCAAGGATCGCCTCAACTCCGGTGAGTTGGATGAAAGCGAACTGACATTCCAGGATATGGATAAGATCGCCAATTCCTTTACCAAGGTTATCCTGGGCATGTTCCACTCTCGGGTGGAATATCCCGAACAGATCACAAAAGAAGAAATAGAAGGAAAGAAGGCGAAGAATGGAAGTTCTGATAAACAATGACCTGCCTGAGGATAATGTATCCGGTTACGAGGATCTGATCATTAAGGGCTTTGCAATAGTCTCCCGCTTGGAGGGCTTGCCAGATTCAGCCGAGGTGAGCATCACCTTCGTGGATGACAGGACGATTCAAAGCCTTAACCGGGATTATCGGGATATAGATGCACCTACAGATGTGCTTTCTTTTCCCCAGGACGATGGGGGAGAGTTTGGCTCTGTCCCCGGAATGCCCCTGATGCTCGGGGATATTGTTATCTCCTTGCCGCGGGCCCGAGCACAGGCAGCTGAGTACGGACATGAAGCTGACCGTGAGGTGGTGTATCTTGCCATCCACGGCCTGCTGCATCTGTTAGGTTATGATCATAATGAACCTGAAGAACAAAGGAGCATGCGGGAACAGGAAGAGAAGGTGTTAAGGGAGCTTGACTTAGGGAGAGATTGAAGATGAAGCACCGCTGTCTCTATGAAAGTGTCAAGGATGCTCTAAAAGGCATTTTCCATGTACTGCGAACAGAGAGAAACATGCGGATTCATGTTGCCTGCGGCCTGCTGGTAATTGCCTTAGCCAAGGTTCTAGCTGTTACACGTTTGGAGTTTGCAATTCTCTTACTTGTTATAGGGATGATGTTTGTTGCGGAGCTAATCAATACTGCCTTTGAAGAAGTCGTGAATCTAATCACCGAAGAGTATCACCCTTTGGCGGGGCTAATCAAAAATATCGCAGCCGGTGCAGTTCTAGTGGCCGCCCTTGTGGCCCTTTGCGTTGGTTATATTATTTTCAAGGATTACATTATACCCTAAAGGCGGGATGAAAATGACAGGCAAAGAACTGATGGAAATCGCGATCAAGGCTCGTGAACGTGCATACGTCCCCTATTCCAACTATAAAGTGGGGGCGGCCCTGCTCGATCGTGAAGGCAGAGTATTTAGCGGGTGCAATATTGAAAATGCAGCTTACGGTCCCACGAATTGTGCGGAACGAACGGCGATTTTTAAGGCTGTTTCAGAGGGATCGACCCAGTTCTCGGCCATAGCTGTGGTCGCCGATTCGTCCGAAGCGGTCACACCCTGCGGAGTTTGTCGGCAAGTGATGGCTGAGTTTTTCGATCCGGATACAATCATCTATCTGGGAAATCTTGATGGAAAAATAGTGGAGACCACTTTGGAGAAGTTGCTCCCACATGCATTTACCTCTAAAGATCTTACTATGGAAGGAAGGCACTGATGCCTAAGGAGACAAGTATTTACCGCTCAGGCTTTGTCGCGGTAGTAGGACGCCCGAATGTTGGAAAATCAACTCTGTTGAATGCCCTTTTAGGTCATAAGGTCGCCATTGTGTCGAATAAACCGCAAACAACGCGCAACACAATTCAATGTGTTCTGACCTTAGAGGATGCCCAAATCGTCTTTCTCGACACGCCCGGCTTGCACAAACCTTTGCATAAACTAGGCGAGTATATGGTCAAAAGCGCATTTCATGCTTTGGAGGATGTGGATCTCGTGCTGTGGCTGGTAGAGATGGGTCGCTGGACACCGGCAGACGAGCACATTTTGCGGGAGTTGGCTGACGTAACTCAACCAGTTATTCTAGTGGCTAATAAGGCCGACCAGGCAGCCTTGGGGGAACAGGAAGTCTTTTTGGAGGAAATGGCTGCCAAGCGTGAATTTGCTGCCATTTTGGGGGTCTCGGCACTGGAGGGCACCAA